>JAKAYQ010000090.1 GCA_021826725.1 Actinomycetes bacterium | reverse complement strand
CCTGACCTTGATGGTCCCTGCAGACAACACCGACGGCGTCGGTCTGCGCGAGGTCATCAACGACGAAGAGGTCGAAGAGGTCTTCGCCGTCCTTCGGAAGAAGGAGGCGCGGATGCCGACCAACTGGTCTCGCCGGTACAAGAACCATTCGGAGAAGCTGCGCTCCGGGGACATCTACCAAGTGGCGGAGGTCGTCCGGAACCTGTCCATCCGGGACAAGGACAAGGGCCTGTCCGCGGGAGAGAAGCGCATGCTCAGCCGGGCGAGGACCATCCTGGTGTCCGAGCTCACCTTCGCGCTCAACGTGGACGAGGCGGAGGCCGAGCGCCGGCTCGACGAGGTCCTGCCCTGAGCGATCGAGCCGGGACACCGCAGGCGGTGGCGCCTGCCGTCCCGACGCCGTCGATCCACCGGCGCGCCGAGGTTCGTCAGCGATGAGCGAACAGGTGTGGACGGTGGTGGTTGCGGGCGGAGCGGGCACCCGCTTCGGCAGCCACAAGCAGTTCGCGGCCCTGGGTGGCCGCTCCCTGGTGGCGTGGGCACTGTCTGCCGCCCGGTCGGTCTCTGACGGCGTCGTCCTCGTCGTGCCGGCTGGCGTGCCCGAAGCCGGCACCGGCGTTCTTGATGCCGGCACCGGCGTTCTTGATGGCCACCGGGCCGGGGTCGATGGCGGCGCCGACGTGGTTGTGTACGGGGGCGCCACCCGCGCCGAGTCGGTCCGGTCCGGTCTGGCGGCCGTACCGGCGTCCGCTGGTGTCGTAGTCGTCCACGACGCGGCCCGCCCCCTTGCCACCCCGGCGCTGTTCCGGGCGGTGGTGGACGCGGTGCAGCGTCCGGGGGGTCCGGCGGGCGCGGTCCCCGGCGTGCCCGTGCCTGACACGGTCAAGCGGGTCGTCGGTGGGCTGGTGGCGGCCACGGTGGACCGGCGGGACCTCGTTGCCGTGCAGACCCCGCAGGCATTCCGGGCTGACGCCCTACGCCGCGCCCATGCCGGCGGGGGTGACGCCACCGACGATGCCGGGCTCGTCGAGGCGCTCGGCCTCGACGTGGCGATCGTCCCCGGCGATCCCGGCAACCGCAAAGTGACGACCCCCGAGGACCTTGTCGTCGCCGGCGTCCTGCTGGCACGTCGCGATGACGACGCCGTGCCCGCGGCCGGCGCTGGTTCAGGGGTTGTCGCCGGTCCTGCCGGTACCTCTGCTGGCTCGGGGAGCCGGCGATGAGCGGCGGGCGGCCGGTGCCGGCGATCGCGCCCCTGCGGATCGGACAAGGCCTCGACGTGCACCCGTTCGCTCCGGCAGGCGAGCGGCCGCTGGTCCTGGGCGGCGTCGTGGTCCCGGGCGCTCCGGGGCTCGTCGGGCACAGCGACGCGGACGTGATCGCCCACGCGCTCGCCGACGCGCTCCTGGGCGCGGTCGGCCTGGGGGACATCGGGCACCACTTCCCCGCTGATCAGCCCGAATGGGCAGGGGCCGACTCGACCGACCTGCTGGCCCGGGTGGTGGCCATGGTCGGTGACGCTCGCTGGCAGCCGGTCAATGCGCAGTGCACCGTGGTATGTGAGCGGCCGAAGCTGGCCGGGCACCTGCCCGCCATGGTCGACCGTCTCAGCGCGGTGGTCGGGGCGCCTGTGGCGGTGACCGCCAAGCGGGCCGAGGGCCTGGGTGCGCTCGGACGTGTCGAGGGGATCGCCTGCCTGGCTGTTGTGCTCCTGGCTGCAGAGCCGGCACGTGACCCGGCCGCCGCCGAACCAGACCCGGTCGCAGTCGAACCAGACCCGGCAGCAGCCGAACCAGAGCTGACCGCTGGGGAGCTGGCATGACTGCTCGCTCTGGTGGTCGACCGGGTGGTGGCGGCGCTCGCCGGGTGCCGGGTGGCAGCGGGCGCGCTGCGGGAGGTCGAAGCGGAGCAAGAGGCGGCGCCGGCGGTGGCCGGGGCCGTGCATCGGGTGGGGCTGGCAGCGGTTCCGGCGGTGGCGCCAGCGCCAGCCGCAGGCGTGCATCGGGGGATGCTCGCGGCGGCTTCGGAGCCGGTGGTGCCGGTGGGTCTCGCGGCAGCTTCGGAGCCGGTGGTGGCGCTGGCGCTGGCCGCAGGGGCGCATCAGGAGGGTCTCGCGGCGGCTCAGGCGGGTTCGGTCGGGCGGGGACGCCGGGTGGAGCAGGTGGCGCCTACGGCGGCGGTGGCCGGGCAGGAGCGCCGGGCAGGGCAGCGGGCCGTGGCTCGTCGGCCGGCGGGCGGGGACGGGGGGCATCGGGCTCTGCCGGGTCGTACGGCCGTACTGTTGGCATGTCGGACCGGACCCGGCAGCCCGGGGGCGCGTTCGACCGGGGAGCCGGCGGGGTCCGCCACGAGCTGGGCGGCGAGCAGGTGGAGGGTCGGCGGGCGGTCCTGGAGCTCCTGGTCGCCGGTAGGCGGGCGGTGCGCGAGGTATGGATGGCCGAGGACATGGACCCGGCGGTCCAGCTCGACGAGATCGAGCGGTGGTGCGCCCGTCGCCACGTGCTGGTGCAGTCGGTGTCGCGCCGTCGGCTCGATGCAGCTGCCAGGACCGATGCGCCCCAGGGTGTGCTGGCCTACGCCGATCCCCTGGTTCCCGCCGACCTCGACGACCTCTGCCTGCCCAGCCACGACCGGATGCCCCTGCTGCTGGTGCTGGACGGGGTGACCGATCCGCACAACGTCGGAGCTGTCCTGCGCAGTGCAGCGTGCGCCGGTGTCACCGGCGTGGTGCTCCCGCGGCATCGAGCCGCGCACGTGACCGCGGCGGTGGCCAAGGTTGCCGCCGGGGCCATCGAGCATCTCGACATCGCAGTGGTGCCCGGGGTGCCTGCCGCCCTGGCACGGCTTTCTGAACTGGGTGTGGCGACCGTGGGGCTCGACGCCGAAGCACCCGCCATGCTCTACGAGCTCGGCCAGGAGCTTCGTGGACCCGTCGCGCTCGTGCTCGGCTCGGAGGGTCGTGGCTTGGGCCAGCTCACCCGGCGCCGGTGCTCGGTGCTGGCCTCCATCCCGCAGCCGGGCCCGTTGCCGTCGCTCAACGTGGCTACCGCCAGCGCCATCGCCTGCTTTGAGGTTGTGCGCCGCCGGCTCGCCTGAGGACGCCGCAGGCCCGCAGCCAAAGGACCGGTGCTCAGGAGATCGGCGTCACCGCCATGCCGGACGGGCAGGCCCGCGGGTCGTAGCTGGGCAGGGGCTCGGTGGCCGGCGTGACGTCGGTCGACGGGACCGAGCTGGCCGACGAGCTCGATGCGCTCGACGACGCGTTGCCGGAGCCCGATGCCGATCCCGACCCGCCCGAGCCGCCTGACGTGCCGGCCGGGGTGCCGGACACCGACAGGTAGGTGCCGGTGACCACCTGCAGGTCGGTGCCGGCGGGCAGCGACCGCTCGCCCATGATGACGTTGCCGGTCAGCTGCGCGGTCAGGGCCACGGCCTGGGCCTGCTGCCCGGGTGCGTAGTACACGATCGTCTCGGCCGGGCTCGACGCCTGGGTGGCGTCACCCACGTTCACCACGCTGAACCCGAGCTGTGTCAGGGCGTCACCGGTCTGGGTGGCCTGCTGGTAGAGGCCGGAGCCGTTCAAGACCTGCACGGTGGTGCCCGGTGCGATCTTGGGGGTCGGCAGGCCGAGCTGCTTGCGGATCACGCTGAAGTCCGAGGGAGCCACCGGGAAGACCACCGAGCCGTACCCGGCGTTGCCCTGGTAGCTGAAGGCACCGGGGACCTCGAACACCGGCAGCGTTGCGGTGGGTACGGTGCCGGCGTTGACGTTGCGGTAGGCGAGCGCCAGACCGATGAGCTCGTTCATCCCGAAGCTCTGGTCGATCTGCAGGTCGGGAGCGATGGCGCCGAGGAGCGAGTTCACCGTCAGTGGGTTCGACACCCGGCCGCGCACGCTCGTGGCCAGGACCTTCAGGAACTCGTGGTCCCGGTGGATGCGCGAGATGTCGCCGGTCGGATCGTAGAGCCACTGCCCGCCCGTGTAGTAGTACATGTGGCGCGCGCGGACGACAGCCAGCGCCTGCGTGCCGTTCAGGTGGTGGCACCCGGCGTTGGGGATGTTGAGCCCCGAGTAGGCGTCCTTGACGGGGTCGGGGAAGTACATGTTGATCCCGCCCAGGCTGTTCACGACGCTCTGGAACGTGTCGAAGTTCAGCCCGACGAAATGGTTGATCGGGATCCCGAAGTCGTCCTCGATCGTCTTGACCAGCTCGCTCGGGCTCACGTTGAGGGCGTCGTCGACACGGTTGGCATTGGTGGTGCCGGGGATCGGTACAAAGGTGTCCCGGGGGATCGACACGACGCTGGCCGAGTGGGTGGCCGGGTCGAGGTGCAGGATCATCGTGACGTCGGAGCGGTTGCCCCCGACCTGCGACGCGTTGCCGAAGGCGGCTGCCTGCTTGCCGTTGAGACAGGACCTGCAGTTCTCGCCGATGAGCAGGATGTTGATCGGCTTGTTGGGGGTCTCCGCCACCAGACCGCCGACCTTGTCCTTGTGGATCTGGTGGAAGCGGTAGAGGGCGTACAGGTACCCGCCGCCGGCCAGGATGACGAGGATGAGCACGATGGCGCTCGCCGCGACGACTGTCCGGCGGAGCCGCCGCCGCCGGCGGCTCCGTTGCCGGTGTATCTGGCGCGAGATGGGCGCGTCGAACGGCGGTTCGGGAGTCGGCACGGTGGGGGAAATTACCCGCCAGCGAGGTACCCGTGGAGTCACTCGCCCAATTTCGGCCCCTGGCGGGGCAACGAGACCACGTCGCGTGGCCCCCGATGCGGGTCGGAGCGGGTCGGAGCGGGTCGGAGCGGGTCGGAGCGGGTCGGAGCGGGTCGGGGCGGGTCGAGTTGGAGCGGATGGCGTGCGGTGCCACCGCCGGCCGCCACAAGGGTCAGACCAGTTGAGTCGGCGTTCGTCGCACCGAGCGTGACGAGCCTGGCGGACTCCGCCACACGATCATGCAGAAGGTGACTTCTGGGTGCACCCGTCCAACCGAACGGTTCGTTTGTCGGCGCGCTGGAGTCACAGGACGCGGAGAACCTCGGCGTCACCCCGTTCCCTCCGGGCGAAAGCCCGCACGACGGCCACGTCGCCCGAGCGTGCTCTGGCCAGCTCGAGGAAGACGCCGAAAGCGGCGGAGGCGGCCTCTTCGGGAATGTCGATCTCCATGCCGACGCTGGATGCCAGGTCGTCGGCATGGACCACCAGCTCGACGATACGGGTGGCGAGATAGTCAGACACGTGCGTGGCGCCGCCCTCGATGCGCCAGACCGGCACCAGCCGGGTCACGAGCTGGTCGTCGAGGACGCTGCGCAACCGCTCGACGAGCGCATCGAACTGCTCGGCCAGGGCAACAGGGCCTTGTCGGGCTCGATCGGCGGCAGAAGCACGGATGCCGGCATGGACGCTGTCGACAAGGTCGCTGCGTTCGTCGACCCGGTTGAGGCTGTAGAAATCGGCGATGCCCCCGATCCGGTCAGACGACGGCTCGGGCTTCTCCAGTGCTGCTTCGAACAGGCGGATGGCCATGTACAGGTGGGCTGCAAGGGCCCCGACGGTGAACCCTTCCACGACGCTGTCCATTTCCCAGGCCACGGCCACCGACTCGGAGCCAACCAGGCCTGACGCCAGGTCGCAGGCGCGGAAGAACGCCACCAGGGAGTCCGAAGGAGGACCGGTACGCATGTCGATCAGCTTGCGCATGGTGCCGACAGGTCGTCAACGCGACGGCGACGACCAGCATGCGGAGGTTCGTCGGTGGCCAACCAGCAGTTGGTGGTCGAGGCGACACGGTCGACGTGGGCCTGTTCGACGCGTGCTCAACGTGGGAAACGCTTTGGGCGAACGGCCACGGACGGATGCGGACGTGGCGCCGACGGTAGCGTGTGGGCTGGCACACCAGGCAGCGGAGAGGGCGATCAAGGGTCCGCATGGGTGAAAGTCAGTGGATTGGCGTGAGATCACCGGAGTTCCGCGCTGTCTCCGAGCGGATCAAGGTGGCGACCCGGCTCTCCTCCAAGCTGAGCGGATACTGCTGGGACGAGCCGGAGCTGGTTCGGGAAGTCTTCGAAGAGTTGATCGGCAAACCCGTTGGTGACTCGTTTCATCTCATCCCTCCGTTCTATGCGGACTACGGGCTGAACATCACCGTCGGCCGGGCTGTCTTCATCGGCTACGAGTGCATGTTCACCGGGCATGGAGCCATCGAGATCGCGGACGAGGTCATGATCGCAAACAAGGTCAACCTGGTCACGGCTGGTCACCCTGTCGAGCCGGACAAGCGACGGGCCTTCATCACCGTGGAGCCGATCACGATTGAGAGGAACGTGTGGATCGCAACCGCTGCCACGGTCTTGCCCGGAGTGACCATCGGAGCCGATTCCGTTGTCGCAGCCGGGGCAGTCGTGACGCACGACGTCCCCCCGGCAACCATGGTGGCGGGCGTGCCAGCAACGGTCATCAGGCACCTGTAGGAGAGCAACGCCACGACCCCACACCCAGGGCCCCGGCGACGTCCTCGACGCACCCCCGCTGAACTGTGGCGACGTCTAGACCCGAAGCCGTGGACACCCTGGCCGTCGGCGACTGAGCCGACTGTCCTGACCCCGCAACGCCGGCTGTGCGGCCGGTCGCCGGGGGCAGTTGCCGTTGGCGACGAGGGCGTCGGTGTCGGGGTGGTCGGCGGCATCGCGTGCACGGGCAGGTCCTCGCCCCAGGAGAAGTCGAGGGCGGCGCCGGCGCATCGGACGGAGCACTGTGCCCGGCGCTCCGGGCTGGGCAGGGAAGGACTGCGACGGTGTGGGGCGACGTTGAAGGAGCAGGCCGGACTCGCACCGGGATGGCGCAGCCCCGGGGGCCCGGTCGCCTCGGTACGGAGGCTGCACGCGCGATACACGTGCGAACCGCTTCCCCCTGACCGCCCGCTTGCGCCTGCGACCAGGGAGTTGAGAGCGGGCGCCGGGAATCGAACCCGCGTTCTCAACTTGGGAATCGCCACGGGGCGGACCGTCGCGGACGGATGCGGAACAACGTGGCTGGTGAAGCAAGGTGGGCGGACCATGGGGGACACGGCAGGACGGCGGCGTACGCGCGATATCCGCGCGATGACGTCGGTGATTTGGTGCTTTGGCATCGGCCTCCGGTCGGGGTTCGTATCACGGAGTGATGGGTGCCGGCCGGCCCGGCCATGGGAGCTCGAGAGGTGAGCTCGGACGATGAGTGTGGTTTCCTACGAGGTCCGCGATGGCAAGGCGACCTACGAGGGCAGGAGCTTGGCGGCGTGGGTGCCCGAGGTGGTGCGCGTGCTGGTCGAGCGGTTCCGACCCGCACGGGTGGTTCTGTTTGGGTCGGTCGCCCGTGGCGACGACGGGCGTGACTCCGACATCGACCTGCTCGTCGTCCTGCCCGAGCTTCAGGTCCGCCACCACGACGCCGCCGTGGCCATGCTGCGGGCCCTGCGGGCCGTACCTGTCCCGGTCGACATTGTCGTCACCGATCTGGCCGAGCTTCAGCAGCGTGTGACGACGCCAGGGGTGGTCCGGGTCGCGTGGCGCGAAGGCGTCCCGGTCCATGAATGGCCACGGAGACGCGGCGGAGACGCAGTCCAGGCGCTGGCTGCGCTGGGCAGTGGAGGACCTCTTCGCCGCTCGCCACAACGTCGCTGATGCCGAAGTGGCGCCGAGGGTGGCGTGCGGGCTGGCCCACCAGGCAGCGAAGAAGGCGATCAAGGCGCTGTTGGTGGTCGCCAACGTCGACCCGCCGAAGAGCCACGACCTCCTCCGGCTGGTCCGGATGCTGTCGACCGATGCAGCCGGACCCTCGGCGCTCCGGGCGCGACGGTACGGCCGGATCATGCGAGCGGGGACAGCCGAAGCCGGTGGGGGTTGGGTATGCCACTGGTCGAGAGCCGGATGGAGGTCACTGGATCTCCGCCACCTTGCCGGAGTCGGACCTGCCCTTTCGGTTCACGCCGTCAGCCTCTTCAGCCGGTTGGAGGTGAGACGAGCGCTGCGCCTCGTAGATGCCGATGGTCGGCGATCCGCAGCACAAGAGGGTTCGCGACGTTCAAGGTGGCCTGAGCGCGAAGGAGATCGCCGACTGACCATTCCCCGCTGGCTGCACACCTCAGGTAGGAGGCATCCATACCAGCAGTGACCGAGGAGAGGCGATCGGCGCATCTCGAACGCGAGAGCAGGTGCGCTCGGAACCGGAACCTGGGGATCGCGCCAAGCACGCAACGCGTTCGCCGTCCGCTTCCCAAGACGCTTGACCAGCGAATGACCCGCCCGCCACTTACGCAAGACTCCTGACAGGCCGGCCGATCACCGCTGCAGCGTCCGTTGTGCGGTTGCCGGGTGGGCTGATGGTGGCGGTCCGCTGACCGCGGGCGGGGCATGGGGGCAGCGGGGAGAGGAGGATCACCGCATGCTTATGCGCCGACCAATTCCGCTGGCCGCTTCGGCGTGCACCGCTCGGGTGGCGGCACCTGCCGGGCCCACCGCAATCGACCGGCTCCGGGCCTGCCTGTTCGGCCCAGTTCTGCCCCGGGGCCGGAATCCCCCGACCCACCACTGGGCCGGGAGTGGCATTTCGGCCGCTGTCGTGTTGTCGTTATGCGAACCCGAGTGAGCTGGGTGGCCGGCTCCGCCGTCTGCTCGCTGATGCCTGGGACTGAGCAGAGCCGCTGTTGGTGGCTGTGCTCACGGAATGCTGCCGGGCGGAACGACCCACTGGCAGCGCTGCCCGGTGACTGATCCGATGAGATCGAAGTCGGCGTCATAGTGGAGGACGGTCGCCTCGAGCTCCTCGGCGGCAGCGGCTGCCAAGAGGTCTGGGATCTTGCGGCCCCGCTGGCTGCGAGCGGCCAGCAAGCGCTGGACCTGAAGCGCACGGCGTAGATGGGCAGCAGTGATGTCGACAGCCTGGAAGGCATCGAGCGCCCCGACGAGCTGGTCCCACTCCTGCGCGTTGCGTGCCGAGTAGCCCACCTCGAGATCGCAGATGCTCGGCCGCCCCAGCTCACCCGCGGCCGCCAAAGGTTCGATCACATTGCGGACTTCGAGGTATTGGAGCCGCTTCACCACGCTGGTATCGAGCAGGAACCTCAGCGCCACGCGTCAGCTCGGTCGTCGAGGTGAGCGCGAGCGAGCACGTCCAACGCCACGGCAACGCTGTGCTCCCGGCGGCTCGTCGCTCTGCGCAGGGCTTCGTTGACCGTGTCCTTGATGGTGGTCGTACCAAGCTCAGCGCGCGCCGAGTCGAGCATCTCCTCGTCCAGATCCACCAGGTGCTTCGCCACGCTCACAGTATATACGGGTGGTCAATCGGTATATACGACGAGGCGCAGGGCGCTCGTGTGGATGCTGGCGCTCGGGGGCCTCGGGCACCCGGTTCGCTTTCCGTCGCCGCTCGGCGTGGTCCTATGGCACTGACCGGCGGCGACAGCAGCGAATTTTCGAGAGCGGGCGACGGGAATCGAACCCGCGTTCTCAGCTTGGGAAGCTGATGTTCTGCCTCTGAACTACGCCCGCAGCGCCCGCCAACACTATCGTGTTGGAGCCGTGCCGTCCCCCGGGTCCGCCCGGGGGCGCCGGTCAGGGGGAGCGCAGCACGAAATCCCTGGTCACACCGCGGTACAGCCGCACGCCGTCGTACAGTCACACACCGTCGTACAGTCACAGACCGCCGTACAGTTGCACCGTCACACCGCCCGAGGGGGGTCGGTCCCGAACGGGGCCCAGAGGACCGACCCGCCGTCTGCAGGAGGACCGTTGCCGATCAGGATCGCCCTTGGGGGCGCTGCCACCATCATCTGTTTCGCCATCGCCGGTCGCCGGTTCTGGTACCTGGCGCGCCTGGTGCAGGCAGGCCAGCCCGACCGGCGCCGCTTTCGCAACCCGTTCGTGCAGGTCCGGGCCGAGGTGGTGGACGTCGCCGCGCAGAAGAAGCTGTTCAAGAAGGCCGGGCCCGGCATCGCCCACGCCTTCACCTTCTGGGGCTTCACGTTCCTGCTGTTCACCATCATCGAGGTGTACGGGGACCTCTTCGAGCGGACGTTCTTCGTGCCGCTCATCGGTCGGGGCCGGGCGCTCGGCTTCCTCGAGGACTTCTTTGCTGTTGCTGTCCTGCTGGCGCTGGTCGCCTTCGCGATCATCCGGGTGAAGAACGCGCCGAAGCGCAAGGACCGCCAGTCCCGCTTCTACGGCTCACACCTGGACGCCGCCTGGGTCACCCTCGGGCTGATCGCCGCGGTGGTCGTCACGCTGCTCATGTACCGGGCCGCCCAGAGCAACGTCGGTCACGACTTCCCCTATGGCCATTCGTGGTGGCCCTTCGCCTCGCACGGGATCGGGGTGCTCCTGCACCCGCTGGGGACCGGGGTGAACTCGGTGTTGGAGACGGTGTTCGTCATCCTGAACGTGGCCGTGATCATGGGCTTTCTGGTGTTCGTGTCGTACTCCAAGCACCTCCACATCTTCATGGCGCCGCTGAACGTCCTCGCCTCGCGCCAGCCTCGTGCGCTCGGCCCGCTCTACAACACGCCCGACATGGACATGGAGAACGTCGACGAGGACACCGTGTTCGGCGCCGGCCACATCGAGGACCTGTCGTGGAAGCAGCTCCTCGACACCTTCAGCTGCACCGAGTGTGGCCGCTGCCAGGAGGCGTGCCCCGCCTGGAACACCGGCAAGCCCCTGTCGCCGAAGCTCGTGATCATGGGGCTGCGCGACAGCCTGTTCGAGTCCGGGCCGCGCCTGCTCGGCACCAACCTCGGCGCCGACAGCGGCAGCGAGGGCTCCGGCGACGGTTCTGCTGAGGGGTCCGACCGGGCCGCCGCGCTGGTCGCGGCCAAGGCCAAGGCCAAGGCCGAGGCGCCGACCCTGGTGCCCGGCACCATCGACTCCGACGTCCTGTGGTCGTGCCTGACCTGTGGCGCATGCGTCGAGGCGTGCCCGGTCGACATCGAGCACGTCGACACCATCGTGGAGATGCGCCGGTACGAGGTGCTGATGGAGTCGCGCTTCCCCCAGGAAGCCGGCCTGATGCTCCGCAACATGGAGAACCAGGGCGACCCGTGGGGCCTCGGTGGCGCCAAGCGCCTCGACTGGGTTGAAGGCCTCGACTTCGAGATCCCCGTGGTCACCGACCGCATCCCCGACGACGTCGAGTACCTGTACTGGGTCGGCTGCGCCGGCGCCCTCGACGAGCGGGCTCGCAAGGCCACCCAGGCGACCGCCCGCATGCTGCACCAGGCGGGGGTGACGTTCGCCATCCTCGGCCCCCGCGAGACCTGCACCGGTGACCCGGCCCGCCGCCTTGGCAACGAGTACCTCTACCAGGAGATGGGCAAGGCCAACATCGAGACGCTCAACGAGGTCGGCGCCCGCAAGGTCGTGGCCTCGTGCCCGCACTGCTTCAACTCGCTGGGCCGGGAGTACCCCGACCTCGGTGGCAACTTCGAGGTGATCCACCACTCGCAGCTTCTTGGCCACCTGGTGTCGTCAGGCAAGCTGGCGACCGGTCGGATGGAGAGCTCGGTCACCTACCACGACCCCTGCTACCTGGGCCGGCACAACCGGGTGTTCGACGAGCCGCGCGCCGTCCTCGACTCCATCGACGGGGTGAAGCAGATCGAGATGCGCCGCTGCCGGGAGAAGAGCTTCTGCTGCGGTGCCGGCGGTGCCCGCATGTGGATGGAGGAGACCCTCGGCACGCGTGTCAACCTCGAGCGCACCGACGAGGCCCTCACCACCGGCGCGGACGTCGTCTCCACCGCCTGCCCGTTCTGCCTCATCATGCTCGACGACGCCGTCAAGGCCCGCCAGCGTGACGAGGATGTCCGGGTCATGGATCTCGCCCAGATCGTCGAGCAGTCGCTGGCCGAGCCCGTTGCCGCCGGAGTCGGTGCCGGCGCGGCCAGTGGCCACGGCGCTCCAGCCGGCGACGGGGACGCTGGCGAGGCAGCCACCGAGGACTGACCCGCCCGCCCGGGCCTGGTCCGCCTGGGCCCGGTGGGTCGCCGGGCTACCCGCTGGGGCGACGCCCTGATCGACGCCAGGCGCCGGCGCCGGGTGTGCCGGCGGCAACGGTGTCTTCG
>JAKAYQ010000089.1 GCA_021826725.1 Actinomycetes bacterium | reverse complement strand
AAGCGGCGTGAAGAGTTGGGGCTAACGGTTCTGGGCGTGCCCTCCGGAGGGCACGGGCTGCGTCGGGACATGCCCAGACGCGCAGGATCTGGTGGAGGAAGAGCGGGGCCAGATCAGGCCCGCCCCACTTGTTTCGCCAGATGGACCCGGGCAGCGCCGTGGTCGTCCATGGCACCCTGCCGCCGGCACACGTTCGGACGTTGACCCGGCGAGCCGCCTGATCACATGTCGCTCGCCCAGCTGGTGCTGCCATGGACGCTCCTACAGCCGCCAGATCATCGACAGTGCGCTCTCGCTCATCAGCTTCAGGCGACTGGTGATCTGCTCTGCGGCCCAGCTGTCGGCAGCGAGCACCTCAGGTGGGATCCAGATCTCCCGCTGCGCTCGCAAGATCTTGACCTTCTCGTGCCATGGACGGTTCGCCAGCTTCCGGTTGACGTCTTGCGAGACGAGGATCAGATTGCCAATCGAGCCGTACTGGGCTGGTTCGAGCTGCTCGTCAGCGTTGGCCGCGCTCTCCGACGCCAGGTGCTCGATGGTCATCGCGCTGAAATCGACCTTCACCGATCCTTCCGACCCCTCCTCGTAGAAGCGTTTGAGCACGTACTGCACCAGCTGCTTCTGGGCGATCACGTCCGAGGAGTATCTGAGTTCTCCGAACCCGACCTCGAACTCGGCCTTCGTGGGGGCTGACTCGCGGAGCCGACTGAGCAGTTCGGTGACGACGTCCCCGGTCTTCGAGGCATCGGCCTTGCTCATGCGTTGCGCGGCGCCGGCGTAACGCTTCGAAATCCCGCCGGAGGAGCTCTTCCCGGCGATAGCCGTGAATCGAAGGTGGAACGATTCGATGGCTGACAGGAGCCGGCGCAGGTTCTTCAGCGTGAGCCGTTTCTCGGAGTAGGCGCGCAGTGCAGCGAGCACGAGGGGGAGAGGCTGGGTCATCCGGAAGATGATCAGAGCATCGATGCTCTCGCCGATTTCCGGGGACTGGCCCCAGTCGGCTTGGCGGGGGTACCGCGCCTTCCTATACAGCGGCGCGTCCACCTCGAGGCTGGCGAGGAGGCGCTTCTTGGGTTCGGCCCCCTGGACGCGCTTCTTCATGTCTCGGAAGAGCTTCTTGCCGGACGTGTAGTCCTCGCGCGAGAGCCAGCTGTGGAGGATGAACTGAGCCGGGTCGATCGGTGCTTCGGGCTCATAGAGCGACTCGAGGATGTTCGCGTACCGGCTTCGGGCGGAGTCGACGCCCTCAGCCTCCTCGCGGAGGTCGCGTAGCAGGAAGTTCCGGACGAGGTCGGCGAGGTTGAGATCCTGCCCTCGGGTGTTCAGCGTCTCGAAGATCTCATAGGCGTCGTCTTCGTTCGTCACGACAACGAGGATCACCGAGAGGTTCAGGACTCGGTCCCTGACCTCTTCGAGCCGGTCGACCGCAGTCCGGTCCCGACCCTCCTCGGGAATGGTTGGGTCCTTCCGCGTGGCGTCCACGAGGTCGTCGAGCTGCCCTTGGAAGTACGCGAGGGCAGCCTCGATGCGCTTCTCGTCAGGCCTGGCGGGCTGCTTCTCTGGTCCATCAGCATCGATGCTCTGCACGTAAGTCTGCAGGTATGGATAGCCGGTCTCTGTGGTGAGGATGCGGCGTCGGCGTGCCCGTCGGTCTCCACGCTCGATGAAGGCCTGGACACCCGTCGCGAGCTCAGCGCACTCCGCAGCGAGGTCTGGGCTCTTCGACGCGAACTCCCCAGCCAAGGCCTTCAGTGGGTCTCGAATCGCCGCAAGCAGGATCGTTATCGTCGTCGGTCGCTGTTGGCCGTCGACGATCGCGTATTCGGGACTGGTCCGCCGCTGCTCCCCGACCTCGCCCGTCTCGTACACGATGACCGAGCCGATGAAGTAGTCGGTGGAGTCTGACTGGATGGTGTCTGACCAGAAGTCCCCGACGTTGTCGGCAGTCCAGGAGTACGGGCGCTGGAATCGGGGGATCAGATAGAAGCCCCGGTTGAGCACCTCCTCGATCGATTGATCAACAGCGAGCTCGATCATCCAACGACCTCGGCGGCCACAGGCACAGGGTTTGGGTGTTCGGCAGCCATCGCAACAGTCTGCACGCTCTGCTTGCCCTCGGCGCGCACCATCCCCAGCAGCGCCAACGCTGTGCTGCTCTCGGCTGGGTTCCCGTGACAGCGCCCGCCACGTGCGACGCTAGGGGCGTGGTCGAACTGGCGGGGCGCCTCTACATCCCCAAGCTCTACACCATCGACGCCGACCGCCAGCCCGTCATCGATCTGCTTGAGCGGTCGATCGAGGCAAGCGGCGGGCGCGTCGTGTACTGCTCGTTCCGTGACCAACGTGTCGCTCCCGTCTACCTCGGGGCAGAAGACGACGCCGGCCGACGCTATGGCATGCTCGTCTACCCGTTCACCACGACCCATCGAGCGACCAAGAACCGGCCCCCTGACGAGCACCGGGCGCAGATCCGGCTCGGCGATCCGGTGAAGCAGCGCGATGAGGAGAACCTCATCGCTCGCGACGTGGCCGGCGTCGACGTCACGCTGGTCCTCGCGGTCGATCCAGAGGAGCGCTTCATCGTCGGGCTCGATCCCCTCGTCTACGAGGACCTCCCCATGGGGATCTCCGTCTACTATCGGGATCGCCACATCGACGCGGCGGCCGAGCACGGGTGGGCCGTGTGGGAGCGAACGAAGGCAGGCGGCACCAGGCGACCGAGTTGGGCCGGCCTTGAGACGCTCGTCGGCTTCCAACCCCAGCGCCTCCTCGACTACGTGCGATTCGAGGCGAAGGCGTCAGCTCTCGGGCTCAACCCGGCGCTGCGGCACGCGCTCGCCGAGACGTTCACGTCACCCGGCACAGAGCCGCACCGCCTTGAAGCGTTCTTTGGAGTCGACGCCGCTACGATCCTCGACATCATCGACAGGAACTTCCGGCTCGGCGTCGCCGTGAGGGGCGGTGTCGCCGAGCACCACCTCGAGGCGAACCTCGAACGAGACCTTGCTGTCGACGTGGTGGAGCCGATCGACGAGGACGGGCAGCCTGACTTCCGTGTGCGACTCGGCAACGGGACCGACCTCGAGATCGAATGCAAGACAGCGAGCCGCGTCCGTTACAAGGACGGCGACTTCAAGGTCGAGGTTCAGAAGACCCGCGATTCGGGGGCTGGTCGCAAGTACACCTTCGACCAGTTCGACGTCGTGGCTGCGTGCCTGTTCTCAGCCACAGGGCTGTGGGAGTTCCGCTTCCAGTGGACATCGAACCTGACGCCATGGGACGAGGATCCAGCACGCATCCAGGCGATCCAGCGCGTCGATGAGACGTGGGCGACATCCCTCGCCGAGCTCGTCGAGGGAACGTAGTCCTAGGTAGCGAGAGCGACGCTGGCTGCCACCCGCTCGGCGAGGAGCGGGGGCACGCAGTTGCCGATCTGAGACTGGACTGAGCCCCGCCTTCCGACGAACGCGTAGTCATCGGGGAAGGTGAACAGGCGCCGCAGCTCCGGAACTCGCAGGCGTCGGTTCTCCCAGTGGAATGGGCCGACGTTCGGACCGGGCTGGGCCTGGATGGTCGGTGCAGGTCGCTCGGGGTCGAGCTTCAGCAGGAACGACCAGTATCTCGACCGCCACTCGAAGATTGGATCGGGATGGCCCCGCTCCGCGGTGTAGTGGAGGTAGTTGTCGCCAGGCGGAATGCCGGGCAGCAGATAGCCCCACCGCCCGCGCACGACCTCTTCGGGTTCGGGCTGAGTGACCAGTCCCTCGAGCGCTTGACCGGCGGTGACGTGGGGGAGTGGTCCTCCGTCGGTCTGGCGGCGCTCCCACTGACCGTGATGCGTCGCCTCGGGAAACTCTGGGAGCAGGTCGCGCTTGCGGGATCCGACAATGAAGAGCCGTGGCCGGGCTTGGGGCACCCCGTAGTCGGCGGCGTTCAGGACCCGCCACTGGTACTGGTAGCCGGCTGCCTCGATCTCGGCGAGTAGGCGCTCGAACGCTGGCTTGCTTGCCTTGTTGTTGAAGGTGAGGGCGTAGACGTTCTCGAGGATGAAGAAACGCGGCTTCGCTTCGGCGAGGACTCGCGTGTATGCCTGCAGCAGGCTGGCGGCTGGGTCTACGCCGTCGCGCTTCCAGTCGAGCCAGAACCCCGACTTCGAGAAGGCGACGCAAGGCGGCCCTCCGACGAGGAGCTCGGGTCGGTTCCGGCTGTTCAGCCCACCGGCCTTGAGGATGTCCTTCGTCGTGACGCCGTGGTCACTGCCTGCTGCGAGCGGGTAGAGGTTCGCTCGTAGCACCTCCCGCAGCTCGGGGAAGTGGACTGGGGCGTTCTTCTCCATCGAGTCGGCGGCGTCCTCATCCCACTCAACGGCGGCGACGGTGTGGAACCCGGCCTGCTCGATACCGAGGTCGAGACCTCCGGCACCCGAGAACAACGAGATGGCGGCCCCGCTCACGTCGCCATTCTGGCCTGCTCCGGCGACTCGGTCGCGCATGGCGGCCGTGAGCGGGAGGCGGAGCTGGTCGTCGGTGCGGTAGCGATCCTCGCGCGAGCGGCGCATACGTCTAGTAGACCCTGGGGGTGTGACAAGAACGCGGGCCGAGCGGGCCGCCGAATCAGCTTCGAAGGGCCGGACCGTTGCCCTCGGTGCCGGCCTCCGCGTGCCCTACCCGGTGCCGAGAGACGTCGCCGCGACCAGCGTCGGCAAGGGTAACCGCCGGGCGGATACGAAGCCCGAGGTCCGCCTGCGGTCACGCCTCCACCGGCGAGGGCTCCGCTTCCGGAAGGACCTGCTGGTCCGAGCCGGTGAGGTGAAGGTGCATCCCGACATCGTCTTCACGAAGGCTCGGGTCGCGGTCTTCGTCGACGGATGCTTCTGGCACGGCTGTCCCGAACACCAGGTGGTCCCGAAGAGCAACCGCGACTACTGGGTGCCGAAGCTCCGCCGCAACGTCGAGCGGGACCGGGCAGCAGACGACGCCCTGGGGGCTGACGGTTGGACCGTCCTTCGCGTGTGGGAGCACGAAGACGTGAACTCGGCAGGTCGGCTGATCGCGCAGGTGGTGAGGTCCCGCAGGCCCACGAGGCCTTGATCTTCCGTAGAGGAAGTTCTCACACGCTCCCCGTCCACGCCTGGCCCCACCTGGCTGCTTCCAGGCACCGTCGCCGGCCGAACGCCGCAGGACGGACGGCCGGCGCCAGGAGTGACCTCGATCTGCGGGTCGAGGTGTCCGCCCGCACTGGGCACGACGAGTTCCGTGCCGTACGGACACTCTCGTCCTGCGTTCCGATCCGGAGCGACGGATCTCCGTCGCTCCTGTCTGCGACCTGCCGGGGATCGGGGAAGGCGTCACAGGGGGTCGGCATGGCCGAGCGAGCAGGTAACGCTGCCGTACGGACACGGCAGACACCCTGGATGACCCGTCACGTGTCGGCGAGCGACCCCCTTGACCCGGGCACCGAGCTCCGGCACCCGGAAGTGGGGCCGGTGGAACCTCATTCGCCGGCCGTTCCGAGCAGGATGACCTCGCCGTCTCGTCTTCATCAGCCCTGTTCAAAAGGCAATTTTCCAGATGTGAGCTTTGGCGTGAGGTTCCAGATGAGGTCCCCCAGCGACCGTGTCCCTCATGCCGCACCGGTTCACCACCACCGGGTTCGCCCGCCCCCTACCAACCCGACCACCCCAGTCCCCGGGCCGCCGCTTCGAGGAGCTGGGCGTCGTCCCCGAGACGGACGCGCGCTTCGGCCATGCCCCGACGGACCCCGACCTCCCCGTCGGACGCGGCAGCGACCCGCAGGGCGTCCTCCTCGAGGACCGAGCTGAACGTGGTGCCACGCAACCCGGCCCGCACCGCCTGGTGGGCGCCCTCGACGTCACCGGCAGCAAGGCACGTGTCCACCAGCTCGTGGGCTGCCGTCTCGACGGCCCGCTCCATGGCGGTGGTCAACCCACCCAGCGCCCAGCTGTAGGCGCCGGCGGGGGCCGACTCGGCCCAGGCGAACGGTCGGCCTCGCACGAGATCCAGTGCCGACCGGAGGCTCGCCGTCCGGTTGGGCCCGTGGTCGGCGACGAACGCCGAGAAGAGGGCCCAGTCGCTCGTCACCGCGTCCGACAGCCGGTGGCGCCGGCCCTGCTCGCTGCGAACGAGCGTCCCGGCAGGGAACGCCTTTCGCAGGGCGGACAGGTAGTTGGTGAAGGTGGCCGGGGTGATCTCGGCCCGGGGCTCGCTCCAGATGACGGCCCGCAGGCGAGCCGAGCTCGACTCCGTGCCGGGGTGGGCGGCGAGGTAGTCGAGGAGCTCCCTCGGGCCGGCGCCGATGGGTCGGCTCAGCCCCTCCACCTCGGTGTGCTCACCGAAGAGGCGGACGAACACCGACGGCTCACGCTCCGCCACCACCACTGGCACTGCGCCGACCGGATCCTCGACCTCCTCCCCCGGTGCCGCGGCTGGCTCCGGCGGGCGGGGCGCCGGCGGGGAGGCGACCCGCACGCGGCCTTCGACGTCGGCCTTGCGGTAGGAGCGTCGCCAGAAGAACAGGGGGATCACGACCACCACGACGGTGGCCCCGGCTGCGGCGCCGGCGAGGCCGAGGGCGAGGACGGGCAGCGAGGAACCGGCGGGGGCCTGCCCACCGCTCGACACGGGTGGCGTGTGCCCCGCCAGAGCAGTTCCCGGCGTCGCCGTCGCTGCCACCGACTCGTCCGTGTAGCGGACGACCAGCGGCTCGGTCGAGAGCGTGTCATTCCCCCCGTTGGGACCGACGACCTCCACCGAGGCGGGACCGATCTCGAGGGTGGCCGTGGTGATGGTGTCGGGCACCACGAAGTAGACGAGCCCGGAAAAGAGCCCGAAGCCCGCGGCGCCGACCAGCGTGGCCGACGCCGTGCCTCCCGGATAGTCGAGGGTGAAGTCGCTGGCGGGGATCGGCACGTACCGCGGCCCCACCGAGGCCTCGGAGCCCCCGATCTCGATCGCGAAGTACGCCTCGCCCGGCGGGGAGCTGACGGAGCCGCCGATCTCAGAAGCAGCCATGGCGGCCTGGTCGAGCTGGAGGTCGAAGGTGACCGGGGTGCCGTCGTTCGCCGTGGCGTGCAGCACGGCGCCGGCGCTGTCCGGTGCGAAGGCGTCGCCGACGTGGCTGGCGGTCGCCGCACCGGCGGGGGCCGCGCCCACACAGGCCAGTACGGCCGCCACCAAGGCCCACCACGCCGCTCGCCATCCCACCACCGCCAGATCTTCGCTGACGCCCCGAGGTGCCGTCCAGGACCCTCGGCAGGCGTCGAGATGTCCTGCGGACCCTCCGCAGGCGGCCGGGACCCCCGGCATCCAACAGAAGGGGGCAGGCATGGACCTGCCGATCGACACCACCACACTCAGTTTCATCTGCACGCAGGTGCCCGAGCCCCGGGTCGCCTTTGGCACCGACCAGCAGCAGCGCACGGCGGCCGGCGAGCCGGTCTTCCAGTTGGGGGTGATGTTCATCGCCGGCGACCGGTCGACCGTGCTGCGGGTGCGGACCACCACCGAGCCCGCCGGGGTGACGCTCGGCCACCCGCTCAAGGTGACCGGCCTCGCCGCCCGCCCGTGGAGCCGGGACGGCAAGTCGGGCACCTCCTACTGGGCCCAGCGGGTGGAGCCGGCCGGCCGGGGCGCCAAGGAGGCGTCATGAGGACGGCGGCCCGACTCGCCGTGGCCGCCGGGTTCGTCCTGGCCGCCGTGGGCAACCCGCTCGGCGCCCTCGCCTTCGCGGCGCTGTGCGCGGTGCTGGTCCGGCTGGAGGTGGGCCGATGACCACCCAGCACACGACCACCGACCCCCGCCCCGGCGTCCGGGTGGGACACACCCTCGTCCGGGTGGGCTGGGGACGCCGGCTGGAGTGTGGGCTGGCCCTCGTCGCGTTGGCGGCGAGGGTCACCCTCACCCGCCTGGCCGGCGCCGACGGCGCCGACGTCGTCCTGGCCTTCGGGACGGCCCTCCTCCTCTGGTCCCCGTCCGTGCGCACCTGGTTGGCACGGACGGCCCACGACGAGCGGATCGAACGGACCGTGACCAAGGCCGTGGCCGCCTCGGGCGTGCTCGGCGGCCGGGACGTCGCCGTCGACGCCATCCGGCCCGTACCGGCCGGGCACCAGCTCAGCCTGTGGGTTCCCCCCGGCACGTCCGTCTCCGAACTGCAGAAGGGCGAGGAGCTCCTCGCCGTGGCTTTCGGCGCCCGCAGCGTCACCGTCGAGCGGGACCCGGCCCACGCCGGACGTGCCGTCGTGACCGTGGCCTTCGTCGACCCGTTGGGCGGTCCACCCCGGCCCTGGCCGTGGCCGTGGACGGGAACCTCGAGGACCGACTTCTGGGCCGGGTTGCCCCTCGGCCACGACGAGGCCGGCGAGACGGTGTGGCTCAGCCTGATCGAGCGCCACCTGCTGATCGGAGGCGAGCCCGGCGGCGGCAAGTCCAATGCCCTCTCCCTGGTGACGGCGGCCGCCGCCCTCGACCCCACCGCCGAGCTGTGGCTGTTCGACGGCAAGCTCGTCGAGCTGTCGGCCTGGCGAGCGGCGGCCACCCGGTTCGTGGGCGCCGACCTCCACGAGGCGACGGAAGCCCTGGACGAGCTGCGGGCCGAGATGGTCCGTCGCTACGAATGGCTGCTGGCCACCGGGCTGCGGAAGGTGGCCCCGGGCATGGGGCTCGGCCCGATCGTGGTGGTCGTCGACGAGCTCGCCCTCTACCTCCACGGCACCGGCAAGGCCGGTAGCGGCTTCGCCGAGGCGCTCCGGGACCTGGTGGCCCGGGGCCGGGCCGCCGGCGTGGTGGTCGTGGCCGCCACCCAGAAGCCGGCCTCCGACGTCGTGCCCACCTCGCTCCGGGACCTCTTCGGCTACCGGCTCGCCATGCGGTGCGCCACCCGGGACGCGTCGGACACCATCCTCGGCTCGGGCTGGGCGACCGCCGGCTACACGGCCTCCGACATCGACCCGACCACCAGGGGCACCGGGCTGCTCCTCGCCGAAGGCGGCGTGCCCCGCCGGCTGCGGGCCTTCCACCTCGACGACGAGGGACTCGCCCGCACGGCCGACTGCGCCGCCCGCCTCCGCTACGGGGACGGTGCCCGATGAGGTCGGCCGGTCCCGACACCGGCCGTTGGCCGGTCGACGACGTGGTGGCTCGGCTGCGTGCCCCCGGCGGCTACGAGGCCTTCGCCGAACGGGTGCGGCAAGCGGGCTGCTGTCGGCGGCCCGTGCGGCTGTCCGGTCGGGTGACCACCACCGGACCGACCGGGCAGCCGGTCGTCCTCTTCGACACCGCCACACTGCCCGACCGGGTCCTCCTCAAGGCGTGCGGCACCCGGCGTGAGACCCTCTGCCCACCATGTGCCGCCGTCTACCGGGGCGACGCCTTCGCCCTCGTCGTCGCCGGCCTGCGGGGCGGCAAGGGGATCCCCGACGACATCACGTCCCACCCAGCCGTGCTGACCACGTTCACGGCACCCAGCTTCGGCCCGGTCCACCGGCGGCGGTCGGACGGCACGTGCCACCCGACCGGCCTCCGGTGCCCGCACGGGACGGCCCTCGTCTGCGGCCGGCGGCACGCCGATAGCGACCCGGTGGTCGGCCAGCCCCTCTGTCCCGACTGCTACGACTACGAGGGCGCCGTGCTGTTCAACGCCGGGGTGTCCGAGCTGTGGCGGCGCACGACCATCTACGCCCTGCGTGAGCTCGGCCGGCTGGCCGGCCTGAGCGTGCGCCAGGCTGAGCGGACCCTCCGGCTCTCCTACGTGAAGGTGGTCGAGTTCCAGCGGCGGGGATCGGTCCACGTGCACGCCGTCGTGCGGGTCGACCACCGGGGCGACGAGGACGGGTCCCCGCCGGCGGTGTCCGGCGAGCTGCTCGCCGGCGCCCTGCTCGCTGCCGCCCGACGGGTCAGCGCCCCACCACCCGGGCCCGGCTCGGCTGCCCGGCTGCGCTGGGGCAGCCAGGCCGACGTGGCCGTCATCGGCGACAGCGACGACGGCCGCCGCCGGGCCGCCGCCTACACGGCCAAGTACGCCTGCAAGGGGTCCGACGCCGACGGCGTCCTCGACCACCGGTTCCGTGGCGGCGTCCCCCACCACCTCGAGCTGCCCGCCCACCTGCGTGCCCTCGCCGAGACGGCGTGGCGGCTCGGGGACCGCCCCGACCTCGGCCACCTCCGCCTCCACCTGTGGGCCCACACCTGCGGTCACCGGGGCCACTTCCTCACGAAGAGCCGCCGCTACTCGACCACCTTCGGCCAGCTCCGGACCGATCGGCAGCGCTGGCGGGTCGAGCACGGGCACGCCGAGGGCGACCAGGTGTCCGAGTCCCCCGCCACCGGCCAGTGGCGCTTCGAGGGCGTCGGCTACCGGAGCACCGGCGACGCCTGGCTCGCCGCCGGCATCGCCGAAGCGGAGCGGCTCGGACGGCGGGCGGCGTGGGAGGACCGCCGGTGGGCGTCGGCGACGAGTCCCGAGCCCGGGTCCAGCCCGGTCGAGGTGTCGTGATGGGGACGCCGGCACCACGACCGCCGCTCGTCGACGTGGCCGGAGCGGCGGCCATGCTCGGCATCACCGTCCGACACGTCCGCCACCTGATCGCCGAGCGACGGATCCCCTACGTCAAGGTCGGCCACTACGTCCGCTTCGACCCGAGCGAGCTGGCGGCCTGGATCGACGAGCGACGGGTGCCGGTGGGCGGGGTCGCCCGGAGAGTCGGGCGGTAGGGTGGAGGTGCTTCACTGCTGCGACCCCGGTCGCTGCGGGCTCGCGCCGGAAGCCTCGACGGACAGGCGCCTCGGTCCACCCCTGGCCGTGGTCGACCACGGCGCCGGACGGCAGAGGTAGTGCGAGCATGGCGGGACGGCGACAGTTCGGCAGTGTCCGGAAGCTCCCCTCGGGCCGGTGGCAGGCCCGCTACTTCGCCCTCGACGGACGGCGGGTCATTGCCCCCCAGACGTTCCCGACCAAGACCGACGCCACCCTGTGGCTCGACTCGGTCCGCACCGAACAAGCCATGGGACTGCGGGTCGACCCGGGCCGCTCCAGGATCCTCCTCGGCCAGTACGCGACGGAGTGGTTGGCCGACCGGGTCGGTATCTCGCCGCGCACCCGCGAGATCTACGCCGCTCAGCTGAAGCTGCACATCCTGCCCCTCATCGACCCGTCGGTCCCCGCCCTCGGCGAACTGCCGCTCCTCGCCCTCACGCCCGAGCTCCTCCGCAAGTGGTATGCGGCGCTGGCCGAACAGCGCAGCCCGTCGGTCGCTGCCAAGGCCTACGTCCGGCTCCGTCAGATCCTCGCCCGGGCCGTCGACGACGACCGCATCGCCAAGAACCCCTGCCGGATCGAACGGGGCGGGGTCGAGCGCCACGCCGAACAACGCTTCGCCACCATGGAGGAGCTGGCCACCCTGGCCGGCGCCGTCCCCGACCGGTATCGGGCGATGGTCCTGACCGCCGGGCTGGGCGGCCTGCGCCTCGGGGAGCTCCTGGCCCTCCGCCGGTCCGAGCTCGACTTCGAGGGGGGCGTCGTGCGCGTGGTCCGCAAGCGCCTCCGCCTGGCTTCGGGCGAGACCATCGAGGACGCCCCCAAGACCCACGCCGGCATCCGTAGGGTCGCGCTGCCCGGTCCTCTCGTCGACGAGCTTCGTGTCCACCTCGAGCGGTTCGTCGAGGCGCCGCCCGATGCCTACGTGTTCACGTCGGCCGAAGGCTCACCGATCGAACGGAACAACTTCCGCAACCGGATCTGGCTGCCGGCCTGCGCGTCGGTCGGCATGGACGGCTTCCGCTTCCACGACCTCCGCCACACGGCCGGCACGCTTGCCGCTCGGACCGGCGCCACCACCAAGGAGCTCATGGCCCGGCTCGGCCACGCCAGCGCCAACGCAGCGATGATCTATCAGCACGCGTCCGACGACCGGGACCGGCGGATCGCCGACGTGCTGGGGGAGATGGCGCGGGAGGTGGGGTTGGGCCAGATCGCCGACGATGGCAGGATCTGACGCGGTACTGCAATCAGGCTCTACTGCTGTTTCCGTGGGTCGCTTCCACAGAACGCATGTTCGAAGCCGGGAGGCGCACAGGTCAGCCGCAGGCGGCTGACCTGCTCCATTATGGCTGGCGGTCCTCGGACTCCCGTGT
>JAKAYQ010000088.1 GCA_021826725.1 Actinomycetes bacterium | reverse complement strand
CGGTGATCAGCTTCGACGGGGACGCCGCCGGCCGCAGCTCCAACGAGCGCATCGCCCATGCCGCTTCCGATCGGGGGGAAACGGTTACCGTCGTGACTCTGCCCGACGCTCACGACCCGGCCAGCTGGCTGGCCGAACAAGGTGATGCGGGCCTGGCCCTGTGGAGCCATGCCGGCCAGAGCCGCTGCGTCACCTCCCGACCACCGCTCCGTGTCACGGCAACCGTCACGGGCGTCTGGGACGACCACGCCGACTTCGAGATGAGCGGAGTCGAGCTGTGACCTCTGTGTTCGTCGCACCCGGACGCCCTGCCGGCACCCGTAAGTCCGCAGTGCCGGTGCCGAGGTCCGCGGTCAAGGTGGCCGAACGAGCGTGGCCACAGGCGGTCACTCCCCCGCCGGAGATGCGTCCACCGACGATCAGTCCCTTGTTCACCACCGACCAGGCCGCCGACTACCTGCAGATCTCGGTCCGGTCGGTCAAGAACCTGCTGGGGGACGGACGCATCCCGTTCATCAAGATCGGACGGTCCACCCGCATCCATCGGGACGACCTCGATGGGTTCATCGCCCAGAACCGGCGCCGGCAACGCCAGGGCCTGCGACCCACCTGACCCGCTACAGCCCCGACCAACCTGAGCCGCTATAGCCCCACCCGCCTCGCCTGGCGGAGCTGTTCGACCCGGGCGGCAGCGTTATCGGCCGAGTCGGACAGCAGGTGGGCGTAGAGCCGTTTCGACGTCTCCACGTCGGCGTGGCCCAGGATGAGCTGGACCTCCAAGTCGCTGGCCCCGGCCGCCCACAGCAGCGCGGCGGCCGTGTGGCGCAGATGGTGGGGGGTGAGCCCACGCAGCCGCTCGGCCTCGGCACGCGCCTGGTCGGTGGCTGCGCTTCGATCCATCCCCGACTTCACCAACCGATTTCGCTCAGTGGTGGCCCAGCGCTTCGACGCCGCCACGACCGCCGGTCGGAATGTGCGCTCCACATAGTTGTTCCACCGGAACCCGCCGCCCTTCGGCCCGATGAACAACGCCTCGTCCTCGCCGGCGTCGCCCCGGCCGGCCAGGTGCACCTTCAGCAGTTCGGCCAGCTGCGGACCGATGATGACGGCCCGCACCCGGCCACCCTTCGGTACCGAGTTGCGCACCAGCCGCCCCTCGACCTCCACCACCGGCTGGCGGATCCACACCCGCTTGGCCGCCAGGTCGACGTCGCCGATCCGCATGCCCGCCACTTCGGACCGTCGGCCGCCGGTGCCGAGCAGGAGCTCGAAGACCAGACGGTCCTGAGCGGTCGGCAGCTGACGCTCCAACAGGTCGATGAACCGGAAGTCGGGCACCACGATCTTCCGCACGCGGTCGAGGGCCGGATCGACGGTGAGGCGTAGGTCGGCCATGGGACTGGCGGCCAACACGCCCTGATCCACCATCCAGTTGCACAGGGCCCGCATCATCAACCAGTGGGTCCGGAGCGTGTTGGGCGCCCGGCCGGCCACTTCCATGCGGCGGAGCACGTCGGCGATGTCGACCGCCTCGAGGGTCTGGGGAAGGCGCTCGCCGATGGCCGGCTTCCACCAGCGCCGCCACTGGGCCCGATCACGGGCACCGGTCGACTCCGATCCACCCCGTCCGTGGCCGACCCGAACCACCGAGCGGCGGCCCGCCTTCGCCTCTTGCCACCGCTCGAACCACTCGTCGCAGCGCACGCCCCCCACGGCCATGTTGGCCTCCGCCCCGGGGGGCAGCTCGAGGGACGGATCCGGGTCGTCGGCCGGAAGCAGGGTGGTGGTCCGCCACCGGCCCTGGGCCCGAATGGCGTCCTCCTCAGTCTCGTAGACGCCGTAGAGGACCTGGCGCCCGTCGACCGACACCCGGAGGCGCCACCGGCCGCTCGGCCGCTGGTCGATCGTCCCGCCGTTGTTGGGCGACCTGCGCCGCTTCCGTCTGGCCATTCCGGTGTCCTCCGCCACGGGACTAGTCCGCCCGTTCGGCGACACTTTAGTCCCGTTTAGTCCCAGAGGGCCTCTGGAGCCAATCGATCCAAATCCGACCTTCGGGCGACACTACCGCTGACCTGCGGTTTCTCGGGTGGAGGTGAGCGGACTCGAACCGCCGACTTCTACGTTGCGAACGTAGCGCTCTACCAGCTGAGCTACACCCCCGTGAGGTCACCAGGATAGCGCCACCGGCGGGCCCCGAATGCCCCTTCGCCAGCGGACGTTCAGCCCGGCAGGTGGTGCTGCCCACCTCGGCTGCCCATCGGCCACCGGGTCGCTGCCGGCACGGTGGCACCAGATCAGCGAGCTGGACCTGCAGCCTCGATGGCCCGCTGCAAGCGGGACTGCAGCACGGTGGTGGTCACATCGGCCCGGCTGCGCTCGGTCACGGCCCGCAGCGCGTCGGTGGTGCGCCGCAGTCCGCCGGTGATGGCATCGGGGTAGTCGACGGTCACGAGGAAGTCGTAGACATCCTCCATGGCTCCGAGCAAGCGCTCGGCCTGATCGCTCTCGCCGGCCCGGAGCCGGTCGAGGAGGTGCCTCCGTAGCTCCGACGCCGCTTCGGCCAGGCCGTTGAGCCAGGCTGCCACCTCGACCCCCAGGACTGCTGGACCCGGCAGGGGGGCGCCGTCGACGAGCGCCACCGTCAGGTTCGCCTCGGCATACTCCTTCTCCGCGTCGTGCAGGAACCCGGCCGCCGCCAACGTGGGAAAGCCTGCCAGCTCCTGCTGCGCCCGGCGCAGCGACGAGGCCGCCTCGTCGACACGAGCAGCTGCGTCCTCGCGCTGCAGTCGGTGCACAGCCCGGATGGCCAGCCCGCACGACCGGATGGTCGACCTACAGCTGGCCAGCGCCTCCTCCCGACCCCGGTGGGCAGCCGCCAGGAACTCCCGGGCTTCCTCGCCCAGAGCAGCGAGCTCCCCACCGCGCCGCTTGGCGCCAGCTGCCGGATCCGTGCTGCTCAGCGGGCTGCAACCCGGCGCTGTTCCACGACGTCGCCGTCGACGGATGCACCCGGCCAGGCGCCCGCGGATCCGTACTGCTGCTGGACGGCCGGCAGGTAGCGAAGCTTCGCCCGGCGCTCGACGGCGATGGCTCGCAACCGGACAAGCAGCACGACGTAGCCGACCAGTGCCATCACCCCGACCAGGGCGACGACCAGCAGAGGCCGCAGCGGCGGCACCGCACCAAGGATGGCTGTGCCCAGGACCGAGGCCACCAGGCCCAGCAGCACGTCGCGTCGGCGCTTGCAGGCCTCGGCCCCGAAGTAGCGATCCGATTGAGTACGAACCGGCCGGCCCGGTGCCCCGGCCGGACGGCTCTGGAGGTCGCCCGGCCTGACCAGGAGCAGGCTGGGACGGCCACCCGGCACGCCACTCGCCGGCGCGGCCAGCGACGGGAACGGTGCCCGGACCCGGTGCGCGGGCGGCACGAGCGTGCGTCCGGCCCGCTGCAGCACACCCAGCTGCCGGTGGAACGCGTGGATGGAGTCGGTCGCGTGGCTCTCCGCCCGGCGGCGCAGCGCGCCAGGAACGAGCACCACGGCCCACACCATCAAGAGCAACATCAGGATCAGGATGGCCACGACCCCCTCGACCTACCTTCCGGTGTGCACGACCCTACGCACGGGCCTGTCGCGAATGGTGGATGGTCGGGAACCGTCCGTGCCCCCGTTTGCCCCCTGGGCTGCGGCCGGTTCTAGTGGACGGCCCGGACCTGCGCAAGGGCGTGCCCCGCCACCTGGGGCGAAGCGCCACCAGCCGGCGGGTGGCCTGGTGCAGCGCCCTCGCCGAGCTCGCCGCGGTGAGTGGCGGTCCTCACCTGCACCAGCTGGTTGCCGACCAGCGGTCAATCGATGGTCAACCAGCGGCGAGCGCGTACCACCGGCGGCCGGTGCGCTCGACGGCGACGTCGACACCGAAACACGCCGACACCGTGTCGCTGCGCAGGACGTCGGCAACGGGTCCCTGGGCCATCAGGCGCCCGTCGCGTACCAGTGCGGCATGGGTGGTCCCAGGCGGGATCTCCTCGAGGTGATGGGTGACGAGGACCATCGGGGGCGCCGCACTCGACGACGCCAGCTCCGCCAGCCGTGCCAGCATCTGCTCGCGAGCGCCGAGATCGAGGCCGGCTGCCGGTTCGTCCAACAGGACGAGCTCGGGCCGGCCCATGAGCGCCCGCGCCAGCAGCACCTGCTGGCGTTCGCCCTCCGACAGCAGGCCGAACGCCTGGGCCGACCGCGCACCGACCCGGCCCGCAGCCAGCAGCTCGTCGGCCTGCTCGTGGTCGGCTGCGCTGTACTCGTGCCACCACGGCTCGAGTGCCCCGAACCGCCCGGTAAGAACCACGTCGTGCGCGGGGAGGGTCGCCCGGAGCGACCGGGAAACGGCGGCACTCACAAAGGCGATCCGGCGACGCACAGCCCGCGCATCGCAACGCCCGTAGCGCTCACCGAGAACCTCCACGTCGCCACGTGTGGGGAGGAGCTGCATGGCAGCCACCTTCAGCAGCGTCGTCTTGCCCGAGCCGTTCGGACCGAGCACCGCCCAGCGCTCGCCAGCGCCGACCTGCCAGTCCACGCCGTCGAGCAGCGGCCGGCCGTCGCGGACGACACCGACCCCGACGAGCGCCACCACCGGCGCCGGCCCGGTGCCGGCGCCGACGCCGTCCGGTCCCGGCCGAGCGCTCAGCCGGGAAGGCGCCGCCGGATCCGTCCCGCCAGCCCGGTCAGCGCCTGCTCCCACGTCCGTTCTCCAACCAGCCACAGCCACAACTCCCGACGGTAGCCGCCAACCACCGTGGCAACCCACGCGGCGTCCACGCCGGGCAGGTGCGCGTCCCAGTGCGCCCACGCCATGGCGGCGATCTCCGCTACCAGGTCGGGAGGGGTGTCGCCACGGCGTTCTGCCGACCACCACGACTCGCGGAACGAGGCCGGCTCCTCGATGAGGGGCAGGACCGTTTCCCCGACCTCGTCGGACACCCCGGAAGCGGCCTGGCTGCCGCCAATTCCCCCGGGCACAGCCGTCCCCTGCAGCGCCCCGCCGGCCGCGGCCTGGCTGCCGCCAACCCCACCGGGCACTGCCGTTTCCGGCGGCACCCTGTCAGCGGGGCTCATCGAGCCCGCACCACGGGAGCGCGGTCGGTTCCCTCGTAGCACGCGACGTGCTCGGCGTACTCGATGAACATCGGCCCGTCAGGGTCCAGCTTGCGCCGCAGGGTGCGATCGGCGACACGTTTGTCGAGGGCGTCGAGCCGCTCCAGCGCTGCAGGGTCGTCGAGCCCCCGCAAGTCGAGGCGTCCCCGAGCCCGCTCCAGCGCCTGCCGCCCGGCCTCGGTCCGCACCAGAACGCTCGACCAGCCCGCCAGGGATCCCACGCTGCCCACCGACAGGTCGGCGCAGCGTCCGACGAAGTCGGCGCACTCGCCGCAACCCTTGAGCGCAGCGCCGTGGAACGCCTTGATCGGCTCGTCGACCGCCATCTGACCGTCGCGGTACTCCACCAGCATCCGGCCGTGGATGACATCGACCTTGGCGACGCGGTCGAGGTCCACCCCCCGGCGGTCGCGCAGCTCGCGCAGCATCAGGGCCTCGTAGTCGAAGCTCTTGGTGCACAGCAGTGCGATGGCCAGCACCACGGCGTCGACGCGGTGCGCACCGGTCCCTCCTGGCCAGCGCCGGGCCTGCATGGCCCGCAGCCCTTGGATCTCACAGGGCGTCCCCACCACCGCCAGGCGCGGGTGGGCAGGCAGGTCGTACCGGCCGAGGTCCAGCTCGGCCAGGGCCATGGTCTGGTTGTAGAAGCTGCCCGCGGCCGCTCGGATCTCCGCCGCAGTCGTCGCCACGGTGGGGACGCCCTTCCACGGCTCGTCGCGATCCCGGCTCGGGACCGACACCACCGCACCATCGATGTCACCCTCGGCCAGCGCCGCGATGAGGATGGTCGACACCACCCCACCGTCCTGGGCCCCGTCGGGCCGGGCAGCCGCACGTACCGCGTACTGGGCGCTGACGGCGCCGAGCCCGTCGGCAGGCGGCCCGCCGGTCAGCTTCCAATAGGGATCGGCGATTCCGGAACGGGCCACCAGGGGCACACGGCCTCGTGACCCCTCGCCACGACCGACGGCCACGGCCACGGCACCGGCGTCACCGTCACCGGCACCGGCACCGGCACCGGCACCAGCACGACCGACAGCCACGGCCACGGCCACGCCACCGCCGACGGCCACGTCAGCGTCAGCGCCAGCGGCACCGGCACCGGCGATCCCGATACCCGGCATGCCCACCGGTCCGGCAGCAGCTGGCACGCCGCCGTTGACTGGCATCCCGCCGGTGTCGGTCTCGTCCGGAAGGGTCGACGGCGGCCACAGCGCCTCGTACCGAAGTCCCCCGCGAGGACAGAAATCCCAGCACAGCGAGCAGCCGGTGCACATCCTGACGAGCTCCGGCAGGTTGCGCTGGGCGTTGACCCCGATCGAGTTGGACGGGCAGACAGCCACGCACGTCCCGCACTGGATGCACCGCCCGGCGTCGATCACCCCGGCCTCGAGCTCCCAGAACCAGGTCTTTCCCGGCGCCTCGGCGATGCCGTTCATCTGCTCGCGGATCGCGTAACCCTTCACCGGCGTTCCTCCATCGGCTCCGTCAGCTCCTCCACCTGGCCGCCCAGCGCGGCGCGGACAGCCGGAGCCGGCGTGCGCCGGGCCCAGGTGGCCAGCGTCTCTCCAGGACGGCGGTCGTCGCGGTAGCGCCGCACCAGCCCTGCCAGCGCGGAACCCAGCTCGTCGACGGGCCGCCCCCCGTCCACCCAGTCGACGAAAGCGGCGTCCAGGCCGAGTGACCCGCCCACACCGATGTCGACAGCCTCGACCATGCGGCCGTGGCGCTCCGCGGTGGCCCCGCGCAGGCCGATGTCGGCGATCTGCGGCTGGGCGCACGACGCCGAGCAGCCCGACACGTGCAGCCGGATGATGCCGCGGTCCGGTGGTCCGGAACCTGGCGCGGCCGGCGCAGTCGAGGCATCGGGAGCGCCGGGGGCAGGTCCGCTCGGGTCGGCACCGAGCTCGGCGTCGAGCCACCGAGCGAGGCGCACCGCCCGCTCCTTGGTCTCGATCACGGCAAACCGGCAGAACTCGGATCCGGTGCACGCCACGACCCCTCGCTCGAACGGCCCGGGGAACGGCGAAAACCTTTGGACGAGGTCTTCGGCCAGAAGGTCGTCCAGACGGTCCCGGAGAACACCGGTCAGCACGAAGTTCTGGTCCGTGGCGAGCCGGAGTGTGCCGTCGCCGTAGGTCTCGGCCAGCCGGGCCGCCTCCACCAGCTCGATCCCGGTCATCCGACCGACAGGCACCGCGCACCCCACGGCGAAGACCCCGTCGCCCTTCTGGGGGTGCACGCCCACGTGGTCCCCGCGGTAGTGGCGGGTGAGCGTGTCGCCCGCAGGCGCCAGAGGTATCCGGGCGCGGGCGGCCAGCTCAGCCCGGAACACCTCGGGGCCGAGCTCCTCCACCAGGTAGCGCATACGCGACAGGCCGCGGTTCTCGCGGTTGCCGAGCTCGCCGAAGAGCTGGGCGATAGCCCGGCAGACCTCGACAGCCTGGTCTGGCTGCACGAAGACGTCGATGTCGGAAGCCATGCGCTCGCCATCGGACAGGCCACCGCCCACCAGCAGGTTGAAGCCCACCGAGCCGTCACCGGCTCGGGCTGGCCACAGGCCGATGTCGTTGATCTCGGCCTGGGCGCAGTCCTGGAGGCACCCGGTGACGCTCATCTTGAACTTGCGCGGCAGGTTCGCGTACTCACGGTTGCCCGTGAAGAAGTCGCTGATGGCCACCGCCACCGGCAAGGCGTCGAGCGCCTCGTCGGGGTCGATCCCCGACACCGGGCAGCACAGCACGTTCCGGGCCGAGTCGCCGCAGGCCTGGATGGTGGTGAGCCCCACCTTGTCGAACCGCTCCCAGATCCGCGGCACGTCCGCGATGCGCACCCAGTGGACCTGCACGTCCTGGCGGGTCGTGAGGTCTGCGTACCCGTTGCCGAACATCGGGTTGTCCTCGGGTCCTTCGCCGAACACCTCAGCCACCACACCGATCTCGCGGGCTTGTGCTGCGGTCAGCAGCCCACCGGGCACCTTCACCCGCACCATGAACGCATCCCCGCCCTGGCGCTGGGGGTAGATGCCGGCCCACTTCAGGCGTTCGATCTCGCCGGGGACCCCGTCGATGGCACCGGCACCCTGGCGGGCGTAGACGTCGATGACGGCCCCGATGGCCTCGTAGGGGTGGCGCTGCAGCTTGGACCGCTCCACCGGGTTCAGCTCGCCGATGTGGCGGTAGGGCCGGACGAACCCCAGGGAGCGGCGATCGCTCCCCCGCAAGTCGGTGCCGATCGGTGGGTCGTGACGGCTCCCCATCAGGAGTGCAACCCGCATTCGAGCTTGCCCGTCCCCGACCAGCGCCCGGCGCGCGGGTCCTCGCCGGGCGCCACTGGGCGGGTCGTCGGCGCACACCCGATGGACCGGTAGCCCTTCGCCAGCAACGGGTGGACAGGGAGCCCGTGGTCCGCCGCGTAGCGGTCCGTGTCGTCATCGGTCCATGTCGCCATCGGGTTCACCTTCACCATGCCCCGCGCGTCGTCCCACGACACGATCGGAGCGGCGGCCCGGGTGGGAGCGTCCACCCGCTTCAGGCCGGTCAGCCAGGCCCGCCGACCCTGCAGCGCACGGTGCAGTGGCGCCACCTTGCGCAGCTCGCAGCACCGCTCGGTCCCGCAGGGCCAGGGGTCCGCCTCGAGGCCAGGCGTCACCACCGTCAGGTTCAGGTCATACCGGGCGCGCACCTCCTCGACGTATGCCAGGGTCTCGGGGAAGTGGGACCCGGTGTCGAGGAACAGCACCTCGATGCCGGGGTCGACTTGCACCGCGAGGTCGACCACCACGCAGTCCTGGAATGAGCAGGCCAGGCCGAGCGCGCGCCCGTAGCGCTCGACGGCCCATCCGATCGCAGCGGTGGCCGACTGGGTCTCGAGCTCGGCCGAGACCTTGGCCAGCGCGGCAGCGTCGTCAGCCGGCACTTGCGCCGCCCCGGGTTCGGTGCCGGGTCCAGGCCCCGTCTCGGCCCGGGGCGCGGACCCGGAGCGGATCACTGCGCCGCTGCCGGCGACGGTCTCGACGGCACGTCGAGCGTCGGTGTCGGTGTCGGTGTCGGAGCGGGGTTCGGTGGTCACCTGATCTCCTCGGGAGTGCTGTAGGCCCATCCAGCGCCAACCGGTCTCGGGCGGGTGCGGTGGCCTTCCCAGGACGGACTCGGGCTACCTGGGAAGCATGGCCGGCGGGTGCGGTGGACAGGAGCGATCTGCCGAGTACTATACATGACTATTCCGATCATATTTGAAGCCTTTCGGGTCGCCAGGGATGGCCGCTGCCACGTCGTGCGCGGCGCCGGCCCAGGTCCCGGACCAGTCGCCCGGTGAATCCGGGTGGCGACCAGGCCACCACCGCAGCACCGAGACGACACCGCAGCACCGAGACGACACCGCAGCACCGAGACGACACCGCAGCACCGAGACGACACCGCAGCACCGAGACGACACCGCCGATGGAGGATCCGAGCCCATGACCGTGATTGCCGACAGCCACCTGGCCGAGCAGGCCGGTCGGAACCCCGCAACCGCCACCTCCGGCCAGCCCGGCACCAGCCGGACCGGCGACCGGCAGCCCGGCCACGCCCGGCGCCGCCCCGCCTCGCCAAGCCACCTGGATCAGCTCGAGGCGCACGCCGTGTTCGTCATGCGCGAGGTGGCGGCCGAGTGCGAGCGGCCTGTACTGCTCTTCAGCGGAGGCAAGGACTCCGCCGTGCTGCTCCGCCTAGCGGAAAAGGCGTTCAGACCAGCCCGGTTCCCGTTCCCAATCATGCACGTGGACACCGGCCACAACTTCCCCGAGGTCGTCGAGTTTCGGGACCGGCGTGTCGCCGAGCTGGGCGAGGACCTGGTGGTGGCGTCGGTGCAGGACTCGATCGACCAGGGGCGCGTGGCCGACCCCGGTCCCGACGGGTCTCGAAACCGTCTGCAGAGCGTCACCCTGCTCGACGCCATCGCCGAGCACCGTTTCGACGCCTGCATCGGCGGCGCTCGCCGCGACGAGGACAAGGCCCGTGCCAAGGAGCGGGTGCTGTCGTTTCGCGACGCGTTCGGGCAGTGGGACCCCCGAAACCAGCGTCCCGAGCTGTGGCACCTCTACCACGGGCGCGTCCGGGCAGGCGAGCACCTCCGGGCCTTCCCGCTCTCGGATTGGACCGAGCTCGACGTCTGGCAGTACGTCGAACGCGAGGCCATCGCCCTCCCGCCCATCTACTTCGCCCACCGCCGCCCGCTGGTCGCCCGTGACGGCATGCTCCTGGCAGTCTCCCCGTGGGTCCAGCCCCGGCCGGGCGAGCTGGTCGAGGAGGCCGAGGTGCGCTTCCGGACCGTGGGCGACGCCACCTGCACCGGCGCGGTGCGATCCTCGGCAGCCACGGTGGCCGAGATCATCACCGAGACGGCCGCCTCCCGGGTGAGCGAGCGCGGCGCGACCCGGGCCGACGACCGCGTGTCGGAGACGTCCATGGAGGACCGCAAGCGCGAGGGGTACTTCTGATGGCACCCGTTGCGGGTCGTGACACTGTGGGCACAGCGATGGGCGCCACCGGAACTGGTGACGCCGACGCCAGTGGGGTCACCGATGGGCGCCTTGCCGGGGGCGGGCACGCCGTCGCCGGCGAAGGTCTCTCCGGGCACGGCTTCTCAGCGCGCGGCATCGCCGAGCACAGCCTCTCCGCCGAAGGCGCCGCAGTGCACGGCATCTCCGGCGAGGGCATCTCCGGCGAGGGGGTTGCCGGTGGGGCTGCGCTGCTGCGCTTCGCAGCGGTGGGTTCGGTCGACGACGGCAAGTCGACGCTGATCGGCCGGCTCCTGCACGACACCAAGCAGCTCTTCGAGGACCAGATCCAGGCGCTGTCGTCCGCCAGCCGCCGCCGCGGCATCGAAGGCATGGACCTGTCCTTCGTCACCGATGGCCTGCGCGCCGAGCGCGAGCAAGGCATCACCATCGACGTCGCCTACCGGTACGCGGCGACGCCACGCCGCAAGTTCGTCATCGCCGACTGCCCCGGGCACGTCCAGTACACCCGGAACATGGCCACCGGCGCGTCGACGGCCGAGCTCGCTTTGGTGGTGGTCGACGTGACGAGCGGACTGCGCGAGCAGACCCGCCGCCACTGCTGCATCGCCACGCTCATGGGTGTGCGCTCGTGGATCGTGGCCGTCAACAAGATGGACCTCGTCGGCTGGGACCGCCAGGCGTTCGAGCGGGTCGCTGGCGAGATGGCAGCGCTGGCTTCCCGGCTCGGCGCGACGGAGCCGGTCGTGGTGCCCGTCTCGGCCCTTGCCGGCGACAACGTGGTGGAGGCGTCGGACCAAGCGCCGTGGTACCGAGGACCCACCGTCCTGCGCTCCCTCGAGGACGCCCCGGCCGGAACATGGGCTTCGGGCGCCGGCGACGACGCCCGCCTGGCCGTGCAGTGGGTGCTCCGACGGCCCGGTGGCGGGCGCGACTACGCCGGCATGGTCAGCGGCGGGGTGCTGCGACCGGGTGACCCTGTCGCCGTGCTCCCCGGCGGGGGCCGCACAACGATTCGTGAGATCTCGACGTTCGACGGCCCGCTGGACGCCGCAGTCCCCCCGATGTCTGTCACCGTGACCCTGGCCGACGACCTCGACGTCAGCCGTGGCGACATGATCACCCCCGCGGCCGATGCTCCCGAGCCACAGGCGCAGGTGGAGGCCACGGTGTGCTGGTTCGCCGGCACACCCCTGGCCGCCGGACAGCGCTACCAGGTGAAGCACACCACCCGGGTGACCGCCGCCCGCGTCGTCGCCGTCGACTCTCGTCTGGACGTGGGAACGATGACCCTCGTCGACGCCGCGGAGCTGGGCACCAACGACATCGGGGTCGCCCGCCTCGAAACGGCCGTGCCCCTGGTGGCCGACCCGTACCCGGCCAACCGCGTCACCGGCAGCTTCGTGCTCATCGACGAAGCCACCCACGCCACGGTGGCTGCCGGCCTCGTCGGGCGGCCCCCCGCCGCAACCGACCCTGCCCGTGCCCAGACCGCCCAGACCGCCCAGACCGCCCAGACCGCCCAGACCGCCCAGACCGCCCAGACCGCCCAGACCGCCCA
>JAKAYQ010000087.1 GCA_021826725.1 Actinomycetes bacterium | reverse complement strand
GCGAGCTGCCGGTCGTCGATGGTGCTCGAGAGGATGTCGGCCACACCCTTCTGGGCGACCGTGAAGTCCGCCTTGCCCACCGTCAGCACGGCCGCAGCAGACTGTTGGAGGCCCCGGCTCACGACTGTCAGTGTCACCACGGTCATGACGGCGATGGCGACAGCGAACGCCAACCCGACCGAACGGGCCTTCTTCGCCCACACGTTGCCCAGGGCCAGACCCGCCATCGAAACCGAACGATCCCCCTCCCCGGAGCCGTGACGACCCGCGGCCGAGCGCTGATCGGGCTGCTCGGGAGCACGGGTCGTCACCGATGGCTCGCCGGGCTACGAGCGGCCGACCGGAACGCGGCGTCCCTCATCACGCTGGGCAGGACCGGGAACCGGTGCACGAACCTCCAGGATACCGTCCTTGTAGGTGGCACTGATCTTGGCGTCGTCGACGCCGTCGGGGAGCGGGATCACCCGGGAGAACGATCCCGAGCGCAGCTCCTTGCGCCGGAAGTTCCGCCCCTCCTCTTCACTCGTCTCTGTCCGCTCCGCCTGGATCCGCAGCGTGTGATCGCTCACCGTCACGTCCACGTCCTTGTCCGGATCGATGCCCGGGATCTCCGCCCGGACCACCAGCTGGTCGCCCTCGGTGAACTCCTCCACCTCGATCATCTGACGACCGTCGGTGTCGAGCAGATCGTCGAACCACCGCCACGGTGGGCGCACTGCGAGCGGGCGGTCGCGCCACAGCGCGAGACCATGATCAAGCTGTCGATGCTGTGCCACGGTCGAGCCTCCTTTCCACCGGGTCGGCTCCCGGTGCCGGGTCCACTTTGCTCCTGGTCCACCGGCGACGTGTAGGGCCGTTGGTCCCCCAGGCTGCCATCGTCCGAGGTCTCCACAGCGACCACCCCGCTACTCCAGCGGCAACCGATCTGCCGCAGCGACGTCCTCCGGGTCCGGCCAGTCACCCGACAGCACCGGGGGCCACGACGCCGGCCTGCTCCTCCGGGCCGAGACCTCCGTGCCGGGACCTCCGGGCCGAGACCTCCGTGCCGGGACCTTCGGCCCTTGGCTGGCTGACGCAAGAGTGCAGATACTGAGGCGTGGCCGTCGCCGACCGGGGTCCCGGCACACGAGGCCAACCGGCGCTCACCCGCTCGAGCCCGCACGGTCCCCGCGGGGCTCCGGTCGGCATGGCCATCTCGGACGTCATCGGAAGCGGGTACCGCGCAGCACGCGCGCCGCGCCGGTGGGCTGGCCCGGGCTCGGTCCAGCGGAGATCAGCGTGCCGGTGGCTCGACCGGGCCGGGAACGACGACGACAGGAAGGTGTGCGTGGGCGGTGAGCTCGTGGCTGGTGCTCCCGAGCAGCAACCCGGGGAACCCACCCGATCCTCGCCGGCCCACCACGATCAGGTCCGCTGCGGCGTCGGTCGCCGCCTGCAACAGCGCCAGGACCGGGCTGCCGTCGCTGACGAAGCAGCGGTGCGCCACCCCCGACGCCTGCAGGGGAACGCACCACCGGTGCAGCTGTGCCTCGATCTGGGTCCGGTGCTCCGCAGCCGTGTGCGGCGCCGCCGCCCGCCTGTCCCCCTCTCCGTTCGCTGGCGACCCGTTCGTCGGCATGTGGCTCAGCAGACCGAGCGCATGCACGGCGACGACCTCACCCCCGGTCGCCTGAACCAGGTCAGCGGACCACCGCATGGCGCAGGCGGCGGCAGCGGAGCCATCGGTGCCGACCACCACGGTGACGGGCCCCTTCACCGCGCCGCCGCCGAATCCTCGTGCGCCTGGCGAGCCGCCGTCACCGCGGACGATCCTGGTCCACCGGACGAGGCCTGCTCCGGCCGGAAGCTCGTACCCAGCACAGCGGCCAAGCTCGCCCCCACCGACAGGCGCAGGGCCTCCTCGTCATACCCGCCTTCGAGCACCAGTACGGTCCGTCCCGGGCCCGGGGCGAGGGCGTGCACCCGCGCCGCCAGATCGGCGAAGTCGCCGGCCGTGAGGGAGAGATCGGCCAGCGGGTCGCGGCGATGCCCGTCGAACCCGGCGGAGACCAGCACCCAGTCTGGAGCGAACCGCTCGACCGCCGGCACCAGCACTTCGTCGTACGCCTGGAGCAGCACGTCGCCGGTGGCACCGGGCGGCACGGGGACGTTCAGGGTCGTGCCCGGGGCGCCGGGACCGCCGGTCTCGGTCGCCCTGCCGGTGCCGGGGAACAGCGGCCACTGGTGGGTCGACACGTAGAGCACGTTCGGTTCGTTCCAGAAGATGGCCTGGGTTCCGTTGCCGTGGTGGACGTCCCAGTCCACGATCAGGACGCGCTCACCTCCGGCTACGAGCGACGCGGCCGCCACAGCCACGTTGTTGATCAGGCAGAAGCCCATGGCCTGGTCTTCGGTGGCGTGGTGGCCGGGGGGGCGCATGGCGACGAACGCGGCGTCGCCGTCGCCGCGGCGCAATGCCTCGGTAGCGACGATCGGCGCACCCGCGGCCAGCAGCGCCGTGTCCCACGACCCGGGCACAGCCACGGTGTCCGGGTCGATCGCGCCGCCACCTGCATGGCAGAACGATCGGAGGGCGTCGACGTAGGTCGAGCGGTGGGCCCGGGCCAGCTCGGCTTCGGTCGCCGGCCGCGGGGCAACGGTCACGACGGCGTCACGCACGCCGGCGGCATCGATGCCGCCGAGCGCTGCGGGCATGCGGGCCGGCTGCTCCGGGTGGCCCGCGCCGGTACGGTGATCGTCGAGATCCGGGGCGGAGACGACCACGAGCACGAGCACGAGCCTACGGCGTCGCTGCGGCCGGCGGTGGGGATCGCCGCTCAGCCGGCTCCGCCTGGCCCGTCGACCGCATCCGGTCTGGAGGGTGACGACGGTCCAGCACCCGACGCTGAACTGCCTCGGCCGGGCCAGCCGCTGCGCGACGCCCGGTGGTGCCAGCTGGATCGACCGGCGCCTCGTCCCCAACTGCAGGTCCGGTCACGCCGACCCGGTCCATGGGGACCGTCGACCCTGGGGTCACGCCAACCCGGTCCATGGGGACCTTCGACCCTGGCGACCACCGCAAGTCGGCGCCATGATCGCTCGGGCCGACCCACGCCAGGATCGACGGATGGCAACGCTGTCGTCGGCCAGTATCCGGGCATCGGCAGCCGGCACGAGGAGACAGGAGACTGATGTGCACATGATCGCCGCGCTCGACTCGGACTGGGCCATCCTCATCGTGGTGGCCGCCGTCGTCATCTTCTTCGGCGCAGGCAAGCTGCCGAAGCTGTTCCGCTCGCTCGGATCCGCCCAATCTGAGTTCAAGAAGGGCCTGGCCGAAGGGGACACGTCAGCGAGCCAGCCCTCTGCACCCGAGGCCATCGCTGCCACGGCGGAACCTACCGAAGCGACTTCCGCCGAGACGATTCCCCCCGCCGTCCCCGGCTCCGCCGGCGACCCGATCACGCGGTCCCAGCCGACCTGAGCCACCCGCCGCAGCGCGTCACGAACCTCCCCGCCCTTGGCCTCAACCCTGAGGCCAGCCAGCGTTCGCCGGCGAAGCTGACCGCGGCCGCGCATGAACCCCGCGGTGGCCTGTTCCCCCCTTGAGCCGGAGCGGGCCCTCTCCGTGGCTGGCACGGTTCGCTGAAGCGCACCCTGACGAAGGAACGGTCCGTCAGCCAGCCCGGCCTGGCGCCGGCCCCCGAGGCTCGACCCGATCTGCCGGCTCGACCCGATCTGCCGGCAGGGCGTGCTCCACGACAGGACCAGCCGCCCGGCTGGTTGCGTCGCCGGGTGCCATCGCCGTGGAGGTGACGTGAACCGGTGGAAGACCCGGCGGGGGAACCGGGCGGCGAGGAGCAGGCACACCGGCGATCCGGTAGACCGCGTCGCCGTCGATGGTCTCGTGCTCCAAGAGCGCCGCCACCAAGCCATCGAGCGCCTGCCGATGCTCGCGCAACAGGTCGACAGCCCGTTCCTCTGCCTGCCGAAGCAGGCGCGCCACTTCGACGTCGATGGCGGCCTGCGTCTGCTCGGCGAACGGCCGACTCGAGAATTGCTGTCCGCTCTCGCCCAGGAATGCCGATCCTCCGCTCGGGTAGCCGACCGGACCGACCACCGTGGACAGACCAAGCTCGCGGACCATCTTGGTAGCCAGGTCGGTAGCGCCGGCCAAGTCGTTGGCTGCACCGCTCGATGCCTCGCCCACCGCCACCAGCTCGCCCGCACGACCACCGAGGCGCACGGCCAGCGAGTCGAGGAGATAGCTCTCGGGGTACAGGTGCCGCTCGACCAGCGGCAGCTGGTGGGTGGCCCCGAGCGACGGCCCGGCTGGCAGGATCGTCACCTTCTCCACGGGATCCGCATGGCACAGCGCCGCCACCAGGGCGTGGCCCGACTCGTGAATCGCGACCGCTCGCTTCTCCTCGGGCAGCAGCACGTTCGATCCTTCGCGGCGTCCCAGGATGATTCGATCGCGAGCAGCATCGAAGTCGGCCGCGCTCACCACCGACCGCCCGTCGCGCACAGCCACGATGGCGGCCTCGTTGGCCAGGTTGGCGAGATCGGCCCCGCTGAACCCGGGAGTCCCCCGGGAAAGGGCGTCGAGATCGACCGACGGCTCGAGCCGCTTGTCCCGACAGTGCACTGCCAAGATGGCCTGGCGCTCGAACTGGTTCGGCAAGGGGATCGTGACCTGCCGATCGAAGCGCCCCGGCCGCAGGAGCGCGGGATCCAGCACCTCGGGGCGGTTGGTGGCGGCAAGGACCACGATGCCTTCGGCTGGGTCGAACCCATCCATCTCCGCCAAGAGCTGGTTGAGGGTCTGCTCACGCTCATCGTTCGAAACGAGCGCGCCGCCGGCGCTCCTGCGCCCACCGATGGCGTCGACCTCGTCGACGAAGATGATCGCCGGGGCCCGTTTGCGCGCCTCCGCGAACAGGTCCCGAACCCGAGCGGCGCCGACACCTACGAACATCTCCACGAAGCTCGAGCCCGTCACCGACAGGAACGGCACGCTGGCTTCGCCGGCCACTGCCCGCGCCAACAGGGTCTTGCCCGTTCCCGGGGGCCCCACCATCAGCACGCCACGCGGAGCGACCGCACCAGCCAGCTGGTACCGCTCGGGCCGACGGAGGAAGTCGACGACTTCGGTCACCTCGGCCTTCACGCCCTCATACCCGGCGACATCGGCAAAACTGGTACTGGGCCGCTCGGTGTCGAAGACTCGGGCTTTCGATTTGCCCACAGCGGCGACGCGCCCGGCTGCTCCAGCCGGTCCCCGGCTCATCCGCCACCACAGCCAGCCCAGCAGAGCCATCGGGACGAGCAAGATCAGCCAGGACAGCAGCTCCGTGCCGAAAGACGTGCCCGGCGCCGCCGCATCGATCGTGACCTTGGCGTCGCGCAGCTGGGTCAGCAGACTTTGGCCGACCAGTTCGGTCGGGATCACCGTGGTGTACCCCTTGCCGCTGGTAAGCGTGCCGGTCGCCGCACCGTCCGACGAGATCGTGACGCTCTTCACCTGGTGTGCCGCCACCCGGTCGAGAAACGTGGAGTAGCTCAACGTCTGGCTGGCCGACGTCTTCGTCCCAGGCAGCACGATGAACAGGATGATGCTGGCCAGAACGGCCAACGGCAGCAGCCAGTGCCGCCAGGCCGGCGGCGGTGGCGGTGCCGTCGGGGCCGGCTTGTCCCCCGGCGGTGGCGGGCTGGCGTGCTTCGTCATCGACAGCACCGCGGCGTCATCGCAGCGCCGGCCGCCGGAACCGACCCGTCGGATCGACTCGGCACGCCGAGCTCCCGTCTCCCCCGGTCAGGCGCCCGTGCGCCCACACCCGACCTGCCGACGGCGAGCGATCCGCTGTGCCGATGGCCGACGCTCACCCGCTCGAACATCTCGAACCTCCCAGTCGTCGGGGCCCGTCGGTCGACCTGACGCCGAGCCGCCGGCGGCGGAGCCCCGACCGGGATCGAGCCGGCGCCTCCCACGACGCCCGTACGGCCACCGGGCCAGCATGGCTGACCGGCGACCATCGGACCGGTCGGGCCTGGTCAGCACGCCCTGTCGGTGGTCCCTGACAGGGTCCTGGGCGCCCCGGGTCCGCCAGCGCATGCTCTGCCACGATAGCCCGCACGCGGTGGAACCGACACGCTGCGCAGGAACAGTCAGGGCGACACCTCGGCATGGAGAGCAGGTCGACTGACCAGATCCCCCAGACCGGTCCGCTCACAGACCGGTGCATCCTTCGCGTGCGTGGCCCCGACGAGAGCCTGACGCCTCCAGCAGGGGAGATCCCTCTTCATGGCTCTCAGCGCCGATGGGCCCTGCGTTGCGCGGTGAGCGCACCGTTCACCGCCGACACCCACTGGCCCTCGCTCCACCACTCGACCGTGGCGTGAGCGGCGAGATCGAGCTCCAGCGGCACCAGCCCGGTCCGTTGCACCTCGTCGAGGGAGCCGAACCGGCTGGAAAGCTCCAAGACCTGACCGGCCAGATAGGAGCGGGCCGCCCGCCAACCATCCTCCACTGCCCCCGACATCCGGCGATCCGCGGCGTGCTCGCCCCGAATGTCCGCTTCGCTACCGTGAGCCAGCAGGTTGGTCCACATCCAGACCGGCACGTAGCCGTCCCGTTCCAAGACCAGCTCGGCCAGCCGGCCCGTCAGGAACGCCTCGCACTCTGCGAGGAGCTCCGTCCCCGACGCCGATCGCCCTGGAATCCAATCCCATCGGCCACGCCCCATGACGCGCACCTCCTCGATCTGCGGTCGGTCCGGCCGCTCCGTGCACTGCCGGATGGCACCGCCAGGATTCGACGAACGATCGAACCTGCCGGCACGTCTCACCCACGGGCGTGCCGGTGGCCGCAGCGGCGGTGCACGTTGCGACAGCAAGCTCCACGAGCACTGGCCATTCGGGAACCTCTCCCGACGCCCAATCGCGGACCAGCTCTCCCAACACCCGCTCTTCGTCCACGGCTACCACCTCCGCAGCCACGGTACGACGGTCCTGGCGCGCCCTGGCAGGGTCGAACGGCCCCAACATGGCAACCGACCTGACGGCATCGCGGACTACCCCGAGCACGCACCGCCGCTCGCCACGTACCCAACGCCTCTCGGACTCCGCGCTCGCGATTCGCCACTCGCCACTCGCCACTCGCCGCACTCCTACCGCCCTACCGCCCGCCCACTCGCCGCTCACTGCACGGCCCAGCCACCTGCTCCGGACCACTAGTGACCTTCGGCCCTGGTGGCCCGGCAACTACCGGCATGACGATAGGTGCAGATCCGAACCGGTTCGGGGCCGCCGATACGTGGCGGGAACCACGACCGGTCAGGCGGGGGTCGAGCCGGCATGCAGGTCGGCCGGCTCCCGGAGTCGAGATGATCCCGCACGGCATCTGCCGGAGCGGGACGGATCGTGCCGCGACGGAGCCACGCCCGCGGACAGTGCCAAGGAGGACGTCATGCTGCGAGTGATGCACCGCCGCCGGGATCTGCGAGCCCAGGTGAAGCGGGTCCTCGCGCAGATGGGTGGCGAGCCGATGGAGATCGCGTCCTTCCTCCATTCGTCGGGCGTGCGAGGTGTCCCGAACGACCCTCATGAGTGCATCGTGGCTCGCTACCTGTCTGCGATCGTTGGTACCCATCCTGCCGTTGCCCAGGTGATCGTCTCCAAGACGGACCTGGCCTTGCGCCGCCCCCGGCGCTTGGCCATGCCGATCCGGGTGGTGCTGCCTCCTGCCATGCGCTCCTTCATCGAGATGTTCGATGCCTACGAGCTCCCCCACCTGGTGGCCCGTGTGCCGGTACAGCCACCGTCAGGCCACCACGCCGGCGGGGTGGCCTGACGCCTTCGCGACGGCAGGATCGCCCGACAGCACATCGGTGACGTCCGCTCGATCGGAGACCCGATCAGCCATGCCCCGGTCCCGCTGCCAGCGCACCTGCGTCCAGGGCGCCGAGCGCCAGTGCCAGCGTCCGCTCCGGGAGTCCCGACGCATCGATGACGGTCGCCGTGGGCCAGGCGTCGGCTTCGGCAGCCATGGCGGCAGCCACCGTCTCGGTGGCGTCCGAAAGACTCGATCCGCACCGGCGGCGACGGGCGATCCGCATGGCGGCAACGGCCGGGTCCGCTCGGAGCTCGAGCTCGACCAGTTCGCTGTGTGTCGCCGCGGCGGCGTCCCGGGCCCGCTCGCGCCACACTGCCGCCGTCATGCTGGCATCGACGACGACCGAACGTCCCATGGCCAAAGCGACGCGTGCCCGCGCCAAGACGGTCTTGTACGTCGCCGCAGTCCGCTCGGCGCTGTACAGATCCTCACCGAAGGCAGCCGGCGCCGGCCCGTCGACCGGCAAGCCAGCCAGCTCTTTGCGTACCTCGTCGGTACGGAGCACGTCAGCGTCGAGCACCTCACCGATACTGGCGGCCAGCACCGATTTGCCGGTCCCGGGAAGGCCGCCGACCAGGACCATGCGGACCCGGCCTGCTCGGAGGTGGTCGGCCGCCATTCGGTGCAGGGAACGAGCCGCGCCCACTGCTCCAGCGTCGCCCTGTGCTGCTCGGAGGCAGCTCACCTTCGCTCGCACGTACGCCCGCGCCGCGACGTAGTGATGGACGAGCGACCCGGGCAGGACCGCCCCCGACAGCTCCTCGTACTGCGCCCGCAGGAGACGGGCGAGCCCCGGCGCACCGAGACGCTCCAGATCCATGAGCATGAACGCCAGGTCGGCAGCGACGTCGACGTGGCGCAGATGGTCGTCGAATTCGATGCAGTCGAGGACCCTCGGGCCGTCGTCCAAGCAGAAGACGTCCTCTGCCTGCAGGTCGCCATGCCCGTCGCACACGTGACCGCGGGCGATCCGGTCGACCAGCAGCGGCCCACGTCCAGCCAGGTACCGCCGGGACAGGTCGGCGATCGTGGCGTCGGTGGCAGGATCGAGGACCGAGCCGACGAACGGGGCTGCCTCTGCGAGGTTGGCATCCCAGGCGGCGAGCAGTGCCTCGGGCAATGCAGCACGGTCGATCGACGACGATCGGGGGGCCCCGGCGTGGAACGCGGCGAGCACCCGAGCCAGCCGCCGGACACACGGCTCGGCTCCGGTCCCCGCACGCACGAGCGCCGCCAATCGGCGCTCCCCGGGCAGACGCCGCATCACCACCATGTGGTCGACCGCAACGCCGTCCAGGACCACGTCGGCCACGCCGAGGTACACATCGGGGGCCAGCCGCCGGTTGACCTCGACCTCGCGCCGGCAGTCGTCGAGCCGCGCCGCACGGTCGGAGAAGTCGAGGAAACCGAACCGGACCGGCTTGCGCAACTTCCACACGCGGTCACCGACGAACACGAGCACCGATATGTGCGTCTCCACCACAGCCGCACCTGCTGTTGTCGGCAGCCATCGTGCTGCTGGCGTCGGCAATGCTGGTGCCAAACGTCCAGACAGGTCCGGCGCAGCGTCACCTCCAACCGGCGCAGCGTCACCTCCAACCGGCGCAGCGTCACCTCCAACCGGCGCAGCGTCACCTCCAACCGGCGCAGCGTCACCTCCAACCGGCAGGGCGTCTTCCGGCGGCGTCGGAGCCCCTGAGGATGTCATGGGCCGATGATGGCCGCCCTGCCCCGAACTGCCCAGGGGCAAACGTCACGTCGCGCCTGCGAAATGCCAGCAGTTCAGCGCTCGGCCAGCACCGCGTACCAGAGCCTGTCGGCCACAGCCACCACCAGGTCGCCGCAGCGTGCATACGAGCGGTACAGCTCGCGGGTCGTGAAAACGGTCCGAAGGTCCTTCATCCCCACCAGCTCGGCCATGGCTGACCGGTACGCACGTTCCACGGCATGGGCCTGGTGCACCGCAGCGTCGGCTGCCTTCCCAGCATCGTCGGGCCGCCCGCTGAGCGCGGCGAAGCCGTCGACGACATGGCCCATGGCGTCGCGCAGGTGACCGGCCATCACCGATGCGTGCCCGTCGGGCACCCAACCGATGGCTTCGGCCTCGGCGGTGATGTTGCGGGCCGTGTCGACGACGCGGTCGCAGCGCTCCGACAACAGGTACAGGTCCTCCTGGTCGATCGGCGTGGCCAGAGCGCTGCGCAGCACGTGCAGCAGTGCCCGCCGAGCCGAGTCGGCATCGCGCTCCAGGCCGAGGACGGTGGCAGCCCGGTCGTGGTCGGCCCCGTCCGACCACTCGGCGAACGCGGCCATCGCCTGCACGCTCACCTGTCCCTGGGCGACCAGCAGACCCACCACGTCGGGCGCCATGGAGAACCAGAACCGCCGGAACAGACCCTGCCGGCCCTGCTGCGACCCGGACCGCTTCGCCCGTGTCATCGGCTCGCCACCCGCCACAGCTCGAAGAGCCCCGCTCCCAGCAGGCCGCAGGCCGGCACCGTGACCACCCACGTCACCAGGATCCGCATCACGCCTTGCCAGCGTACGTGTCGTCGCCGTCCGACCAGTCCGGTGCCGACCCGAGCCGAGGTCGTCACCGTGGATGTCGACAACGGCAGCCCACCGACTGCCCCGGCAAAGATGATCCCGGCCGATGCCACCTGGGCGACGAGGTCGTCCGTCGGTCCGGCCGGCGCCAGGCCACGGGCCACGGTCTGCACGAGGCGGCGGCCCCCGACGACCGTGCCGACAGCGAGCACCGTGGCACACACGATGCGGATCCACCAGGCGATCCCCGTACCGCTTGGCTGGACCGCCGACACGCCGGACAACCCCGCCGCCAGCACCCCCATGGCCTTCTGGCCGTCGTTGGTCCCGTCGGCGACCGCCACAGCTGCGGCCGCAAGCCAGACCCCGACGTCGACGGCCCGGTGCGCCGGGCGACGCAGTCGTCGAGACAGGCGCCGCACGGGGAGCGCCATCGCCCCGGCCACCACACCACCGAGCACAGGGGCGAGCACCACGCCTGCCAGGACCCCGGCGACACCTGGTACCTCCAATCCGTGGGGGACGTGCCCCCAGGACACCGCACTCCATCCGCCGGCCACCACGCCCGCACCGGCGAGGCCTCCGACCAGCCCGACGCTGGCGCTCACGGGTAGTCCACGCCGCGTCATGATCCAGGTGAAGACCACGGAACCGAAGCTTGCCGCGGCGAGAACGGGGTCGAGCTGGCCAGGCCGGACGTGCACAAGGCCCACGACAGTGCGCGCCACAGCCGTGCCGGCCAGCAGACCGCCGACCAGGTGCCAGCCCACCGACCAGGCCAGCACGCGGCGGTACGGCCCGGCTCGCGCCGACACCAGCGCGGCGCTGGCATTGGGGGCATCACTGGTGCCGAGGAGGGCGGCCAGCATCACCCCGCCCACCACCACGCCCGCCGTGCCGGCTCCCGTCACCGGCCGCACCACAACGCGGCCGTCGTCATCCTGCCACCGTTGCCTCGCCCGTCACGGCTGCCTGGCGCCCCGCCGAAGGATCGGTGCCACTGCCCAGGCTGCGTCCATGTCGGACCGGCCGACGCCGCGCCGGGCCGAAGGTCCCGACGAACGCCGGTCGGGACTTTCGGCCCTGCCGATACCGGTGCCCCGGCCACAAGAGTGGACATGTACCAACCGGCACGGGTCGGTTGCGATGAACGACAAGAAGGAGCGGGCCATGCAACGAAAGGTCTTCGACATCCTGGCCAGTGGGGGTGGGGCATTGGTGACTGTAGTGCTGGTCGTGGCCGGTGCACTGCTCATGTGGGGCTACAGCTTCACGAGCTCCAGCGTCCACAACCAGCTCGCCATGCAGCAGATCTACTTCCCGCCCCAAGCGGCCTTTGCTCACGCAAAGGCGGGCACGGAGATCACGCCGAGCATGATCCCGAGCGTGTCGCAGTACGCCGGCCAGGAGCTCCTCACCGGCCAACAGGCAGAGGTCTACGCCAACGACTTCATCGCCGTCCACCTGTCGGAGATGCCCTACCACGGCGTGTACGCACTGATCAGCACCGCCGCACGCAATGCCACACCGGGTAGCGCAACAGCAGCAAAGCTCACGGCGTTGGAGTCGACGTCGTTCCAGGGCACGACGCTGCGCGGCCTGCTCCTCGAGGCGTACGCCTTCTCCACGTTCGGCACCATCGCCTTGTGGGCCGGCGTCGCCTCGTTCGTCTTGGCCTTCCTGATGGCGCTGCTCACCGGGTTCGGCATCTGGCACGCCCGCCGGGTCCCCGCCGAGGAAGAGCTGCTGGTCCACCACCCGCAGTCGGTGATCGCCACGGCCTGAACCGACCGCACCATCGGGCTCGACCCGCTGCCCGGCCCCAGATC
>JAKAYQ010000086.1 GCA_021826725.1 Actinomycetes bacterium | reverse complement strand
GCCTGGTTGCCGACCTCGAGGATGCGCCCCTGAGCCTGGAGCTCGGTGAGGTCAGCAGCACGGCCAGCGGCTCGCCCGACCTGGACCTGCCCATCGAGGACCTCGACCTGTCGGAGCGCCCGCGCAACTGCCTCAAGCGGGCGCAGCTCAACACCATCGGGGAGCTCGTGCAGCGCACGGCGGACGACCTCCTGACCATCACCAACTTCGGCCAGAAGTCGCTCGACGAGGTCACCCAGCGTCTCGACGAGCGAGGCCTCTCCCTTCGGGTCAAGGACTGAGGAGACCGGCGATGCGTGCAACACCCAAGCGAGGACGCCGGCTGGGCGGTGATGCCGCCCACCAGAAGGCGATGATCGGCAACCTGGTGGCATCACTGATCGCCACTGGTACCGACGATCGACCTGAGTACCTGGTGACCACCCTGACCAAAGCGAAGATGCTCCGCCCGGTGATGGAGAAGTGCATCACCGCAGCAAAGAAGGGCGGGGTCCATCGCCACCGCCAGGTCGTCGCCCTCATCCGCGACAAGGACATGGCGCACAAGCTCTTTTCGGAGATCGGGCCCCGCTACGTCGACCGGCCCGGTGGCTACACGCGGATCCTGAAGCTGCCGCCGCGCCTCGGCGACAACGCGCCCATGGCTCGCATCGAGCTCGTCCGGGATTGACGCTCTTCGGTCCCGACGCCGAGCAGCCGTCGGAACCGGGGCCCTCGCCGCAGCGCACGGTCCGCCTGCGCTTGGACGTGGCCTACGACGGCACCGGCTTCCATGGCTTCGCCGCCCAGCAGGGCCAGCGGACCGTTGCCGGGGTCCTGGCCGATGCACTGGCCACGGTGGTCCGCCACCCGGTCGCGCTGACCTGCGCCGGGCGGACCGACACCGGTGTGCATGCTCAGGGGCAGGTGCTGCACGTCGACGTGGCCGAGGAGTCGGTGGCGGCGCGTTCGGCGCTCGATCGGCTCGTGCGCTCGGTCTGCGCCATGGTCGGCCCCGAGATCGCCGTGCGGCGAGCTGTGGTGGTCGACGACAGCTTCGATGCCCGGCGCGCCGCGGTGGCACGCCACTACCGGTATCTCGTGCACGAGGCGAGCGTTGCCGACCCGTTGCTCCACGCGCGGGTGTGGACGGTGCCCGGACCGCTCGACCGGCGGGCCATGGCCGCTGGTGCCGACGCCCTCCTCGGCGAGCAGGACTTCCGGGCGTTCTGCCGTCGACCGCCGGGCCATGGTCCCGAGGATCCGATCGTGCGGCGGGTGCTCCAGGCTCGCTGGTCGGTCGTCGACCCGTCCGAGGCGCCTGTGGCCTGGGGGCGGCTGCTCCGCTTCGATGTGGCTGCGGGCGCCTTCTGCCACCAGATGGTGCGCTCGATGGTCGGCATGCTGGTGGCGGTCGGCCAGCGCCGGCGGACCGCCGCCGACGTGCACTGGGCCCTGCAGCGCGGCGAGCGCACCGGGCTGCCCGACCCCGCGCCGCCCGGTGGGCTCTGCCTGGTGCGCGTCGACTACTGAGATCCCCCTCCGCCGGGCCCCGGAACGCCTCGGATTGATCCGGCGGGCGTCGGCGCCTACAATGAGCACCCGGCGTCGGCCCGGTCGGGTCAGACCGCGGTCGCACCGCACCACTTCCAGAGGACTCCTTCGTGCGCACATTCTCGCCCAAGCCCCAGGACATCACCCGTGCATGGCATGTCGTCGACGCCGAGGGCATGGTCCTGGGACGGCTCGCTACCGAGGTCGCACGCCGGCTGCGGGGCAAGCACAAGCCGATTTTCGCCCCCCACGTCGACACCGGCGACCACGTCATCGTGGTGAACGCGGCCAAGATCGTGCTGACCGCCGACAAGGCCAATCAGAAGTTCGCCTACCACCACAGCGGCTACCCTGGCGGGCTGCGCTCCACCCGGTACTCCGACCTGCTCGGCACGCGCCCCGAAGAAGTGGTCCAGCGGGCCGTGCGCGGCATGCTCCCGAAGACGCGCCTGGGCCGCCAGCAGCTCACCAAGCTCAAGGTCTACGCGGGGCCTGACCACCCGCACACCGCCCAGCAGCCCCAGCCGCTGGACCTGCCCGACGCCCGCCAAGACCGGGCCTCGGCGCCTACCTGACCGAACGGTCCTGGGCGATCCGCCCGGACCGCCGCACCCCGGAGCCGGCCGCGGCGCCGGCCACACCGAACGCCACGCTCAGTCGTTGAGCACCGCAGCCAAGGAGCACCCCGTGTCGAGGAAGCCGAAGATGGGCAAGCCGCTGTGCCAGACCACCGGCCGCCGTAAGGCGGCCGTGGCTCGCGTGCGCTTCCGTCCGGGTGGGGGCGCCATCATCGTCAACCGCCGGCCGATCGAGGAGTACTTCACCTCGGCCACGCATCGCATGCTCGTCACCGAGCCGCTGCGTGTGGCGCAGCTCGAGGGCGGGTACGACATCGACGCCACCATCGACGGCGGCGGCGTGTCGGGCCAGGCGGGCGCCATGCGCCTCGGCATCGCCCGCGCCATCATCGAGCTGTTGCCCGAGCAGCGCGGTGGCCTGAAGAAGGCCGGTCTGCTCACGCGCGACGCCCGGGAGAAGGAAAGCAAGAAGTACGGGCTGAAGAAGGCCCGCAAGGCGCCGCAGTACTCCAAGCGGTAGGACGGTGCGGGTCCGGTTCGGCACGGACGGCATTCGCGGGGTCGCCAACCTCGATCTGACCGCGGACCTGGCAATGGCCCTCGGACGCGCCGTGGCCGACGTGTTGGGCTCGCATGCGGTGGTGGTCGGTCGCGACACCCGGCAGTCAGGCCCGATGCTGCAGGCTGCCGTCACCGCGGGGCTGACCAGTCGTGGCGTGGGGGTGGTCGACGTCGGTGTGCTGCCCACCCCCGCCGTGGCGTTTGCTGCGGCCCGGTCCGGGTTGCCGGCCGTCATGGTGTCGGCGTCGCACAATCCGTTCGCCGACAACGGGCTGAAGGTGTTCGGCCCCGGTGGCCGCAAGCTCTCCGACGCAGACGAGCGGGCTCTCGAGGCAGCGCTGGCTGCCGAGCTCAACGGTGTCGGCATGGCGGGCGGGCCCGGTGTCGGCATGGCGGGCGGGCGCGGTGTCGTCGGCGAGGCGGTCGGCACCGTGTCGGAGGACCCGGGCGTGGCCGGCGACTACGTCGGCACGGTCGTCGGCGCTGTCGAAGGTCGGGACCTGGCCGGCATGCGGGTCGTCCTCGACTGCGCCAACGGGGCCGCCTGGCAGGTGGCCCCAGCCGCCCTGCGCGCATTGGGCGCGGATCTGTCGGTGATCGGGGACCGGCCTGACGGGGTCAACATCAACGCTGGTTGCGGGTCGACGGAGCCCGGTGCGCTGGCAGCCGCCGTCACAGGGAGCGGCGCAGAGCTCGGCCTGGCGCTCGACGGCGACGCGGATCGCCTGGTGGCGGTGGACCACCGTGGCTTGCTGGTGACCGGCGACCACCTTCTTGCCCTGTTCGCCGCCGACTTCCGGGCCCGGGGACGTCTCGCCGGCGACGCCGTGGTGGTGACCGTCATGTCCAACCTCGGGCTGCGCCTCGCTCTGGCTGGGCAGGGGATCGGGGTGCGCGAGACACCGGTCGGTGACCGCTACGTGCTCGAGGCGCTCGATGCCGAGGGCCTCGTCCTCGGTGGCGAGCAGTCCGGCCACCTCGTCTTCCGGTCGCTGGCCGCCACCGGCGACGGCCTGCTCACTGCGGTGCTGCTGGCCGACCTCGTCCGCCGGGCGGCGCGTCCCCTGGCCGAGCTGGCCGACCGGGCCATGACCGTGGTGCCGCAGCGGTTGACCAACGTCCGGTCCGATGATCCCGCTGCGGTCGCGGCCAGCGGTCCTGTGACCGACGTGCTGATCCGGGCGCGCTCTGCGCTGGGTGAGCAGGGCCGGGTGCTGGTCCGTCCCAGTGGCACCGAGCCGGTTGTCCGCGTGATGGTGGAAGCCACCGACGCCGGCCTGGCCGATCGGGTCCTGGCCGAGGTCTGCGCTGCGGTCGAGGCCGCGTCGGGCGCGATCGCGCCCTAGCCTTCACCCCATGTGCGGGATCATCGGCATCACCGGGCACGGCGACGCCGTTGCCGTCCTCGTGGAGGGCCTGAGCCGCCTGGAGTACCGCGGGTACGACTCGGCCGGAGTGGTCCTGGCCGGGGAACAGGGCCTGTGGCGTGCCCGGGCGGCGACCGGCACCCGCTCGCTCGACGATCTGCGCAAGCAGGTCGAGAGCGCCCCTCCGGCCACCGCCGGGGTGGCCCACACCCGGTGGGCCACCCATGGCCACCCGACTGAGGACAACGCCCACCCGCACCTCGACTGCAGTGGAACGGTGGCCGTGGTGCACAACGGCATCGTCGAGAACAGCCGGGAGCTGCGCCGCCGGCTGGTCGACAGCGGGCACCGCTTCACGTCGGACACCGACAGCGAGGTGCTGGCCCACCTGGTCGAGGAGGGCCTGGTGGCCTGGGGCCTGCCGGAGCCCGGCGCAGCGGCGGACGCGGTCGACCTGGCGCGGGCCGGGGCGGCTGGTGTCGACGACACAAGTGCTGCTGCGGGTGACATGGCGGTGCGCAACACGGGTGCTGGTGCTGGTGCGGGTGCGGGTGCGGGTGCGGGTGCTGGTGCTGGTGCTGGTGCTGGTGCTGGTGCTGGTGCTGGTGCTGGTGCTGGTGCTGGTGCTGGTGCTGTGGGTGCAGGGGGCTCGGCGCTGGCCCGAGCCGTTCGTCGTGCGCTGCAGGAGGTCCGTGGGTCGTACGCGGTGGTCGTGCAGTGGGGCGGCGATCCCGACCGGCTGGTTGCCGCCAGGAGGGTGTCGCCGCTGGTGCTGGGGCTGGCAGACGACGGTGCCGCCATGGTGGCGTCCGACATCCCCGCCCTCCTCGGGCAAGCCGAGCGATTTTGGGTGCTCGACGACGACCAGGGGGCAGAGCTCGTTCCGGGTGCCGTTGCGTGCTTCTCGTCCTCGGGCGAGCCGGTGGCGGCGCAGCCGCTGCAGGTGACCTGGGACCTCGAGCAAGCACAGAAGAGCGGGTTCGCCGACTTCATGAGCAAGGAGATCGCCGAGCAGCCCCGAGCGGTCGCCGACACGTTGCTCGGCCGGCTCGGGGTCGACGGCACTGCCGGCCTCGACGAGATCCGCATCGACGAGAGCGAGCTGCGCGCCGTCGACAAGGTCATGGTGGTGGCGTGCGGGTCCAGCTTCCACGCTGGGCTCGTGGCCAAGCTCGCCATCGAGCACTGGGCGCGGCTGCCGGTCGAGGTGGACATCGCGTCGGAGTTCCGGTACCGCGACCCCGTGCTCGACAGCCGGACGCTCGTGGTCGGAATCAGCCAGTCCGGGGAGACGGTGGACACCCTGCAGGCGGTCCGCCACGGCCGGGGCCTCGGCGCCAGGACGCTCGTGATCTGCAACGTGGTGGACGCGTCGATGGCCCGGGAGGCCGACGGCGTGCTCTACACCCGGGCCGGACCGGAGATCGGTGTCGCCGCCACCAAGACCCACCTGGCGCAGCTCGCCGCGCTCGAGGTGCTCGCCCTGCATCTTGCCCAGGTTCGCGGTGCGCTCGACGCCGACCGCGCCAGGGAGCTCCTCGCTGCGCTCGGGCGGGTGCCCGAGCTGGTGGGCGAGGCGGTGGGCCGAGCCGACGCGGTCGCGGACGTCGCGCAGCGGCTGCGGGCCGTGCGCGACGTCTTCTTCCTCGGGCGCCACGTCGGCTACCCCGTCGCGCTCGAAGGTGCGCTCAAGCTGAAGGAGATCTCCTACGTCCGGGCCGAGGCGTACCCGGCCGGCGAGCTCAAGCACGGCCCGATCGCGTTGATCGAACCGGGAGCGGTGGTGGTGGCAGTGGCCACCCGGACGCCGCTGTGGGAGAAGCTGATGGCCAACGTCGAGGAGGTCCGCAGCCGCGGGGCAACCGTGGTCCTGGTGGCCAACGACGGCGACGACGAGACCGCCGCCCAGGCGGACGAGGTCCTGTGGGTCCCGGCCACCGAACCGCTGCTGGCGCCGATGGTCGATGTCGTTCCGCTGCAGCAGCTCGCCTACGCCGTGGCGAGGGCAAACGGTCTGGACGTCGACCGGCCTCGCAACCTGGCCAAGACGGTCACCGTCGAGTGAACGGTGGCGGCAGCTCCCGGCTGGGGAACCCCGGTCCCGGCGTGGCGCCCGCTGCGCCAGCAGGGGCGGCGTGGGGTGGCGTGGTAGGGATCGGTACGGACCTGGTGGAGGTGGAGCGCTTCCGTGCCGTGCTCGCTCGGCGTCCGGCTCTGGCCGAGCGGGTCTTCACCGGCGTCGAGCTGGCCCGCGCCGGGCGCCGCGTCGACCCGGCTCCGTCGCTCGCTGCCCGGTTCGCCGTCAAGGAGGCCGTCATGAAGGCGCTGGGGGTCGGTATCGGCGCAGTGGACTGGCATGACATCGAGGTGGTGGCGGCGTCCTCGGGCGCCCCCATGTTGCACCTGTCGGGCCGGGCCGCCTCGCTCGCCGTGGCCTCGGGGGCTGCAGCGTGGCACGTGTCGCTCACGCACACGTCGGTTACCGCCATGGCCACCGTCCTCGCCGAACGAGCCGCCGAGTCCCCGCGCTGGCCCCATGGCGGCAACGGGGACGACGGGGTCGACCGGGCGGCCAGTGCATCGGAGGCACCGTGAAGCCGGTGGTCACCGTCGAAGAGATGCGGGCGGTCGATGCCGACGCCATGCGCTCGGTTCCCCAGGCTGTGCTGGTCGAGCGAGCGGGGACGGCGTTGGCGGGCGCCGCCATCGACATGCTCGGCGGTGCCTACGGGCGGCGCGTGGTGGTGCTCTGCGGGACCGGCAACAACGGTGCCGACGGGCAGGTGGCCGCGGCCCGGTTGGCTCGGCGCGGTGCCCGAGTGCACGTGGTCCACCTGGCTGACCGGCCCGACCACCTGGGGACGGGCGCGGACCTGGTCGTCGACGCCGCTGTCGGCACAGGGTTTCACGGGCGGTTCGACGCCCCTGACGTGCCCCGTGGCACGCCGGTACTGGCCTGCGACATCCCGTCGGGGGTGCATGGCGACACCGGAGAGGCGGCCGGCCGGCCGCTGAGAGCGGACCGGACGGTGACCTTTGCGGCGTGGAAACCGGGGCTGATCCAAGGCGACGGGCCCGGCCTCGCCGGCCGGGTGACGGTGGCGGACATCGGGCTGGACTGCTCGCGGGCCCGCATCGCGCTCATGGAGGACACCGACGTCTCGGCGCTCCCCGGCCGGCCTGCCGAGGCCCACAAGTGGCAGACCGCAGTGGCCGTGGTGGCAGGCTCGCCCGGCATGATGGGGGCGGCGGTGCTGTGCGCCCGTGGCGCGGCACGGGCCGGGGCCGGCATGGTGCGGCTGGGGATCCCCGGAGCGGACCCCCGCGACCTGCCCGCCGGGGAAGCAGTGGGCATGGTGTTGGGACGTGCCGGCTGGGCGGACGAGGTCCTGCAGGTGGCCGGGCGGTGCGCGGCGGTGGTGGTCGGCCCCGGACTGGGACGTGGCGACACCGTCGCCGCCGAGGTGCGCCGGCTGGTGGCGCGCTGCCCGGTCCCGGTGGTGGTCGACGCCGACGGGCTGTTCGCGCTGGGCGACACGGGCACGCTGGCTGCGGTGGTGCGCGATCGTGGCCACGGCGGCGACGTGGTGCTGACGCCTCACGACGGGGAGCTGGCCCGCCTGGCCGGGTCGGTCCCCGGCCCCGACAAGGTCGCCGCGGCCCGCCGCCTGGCTGGTGCCGGTGGTGCCGTGGTCCTGAGCAAAGGCTCGACCACGGTGGTGGCACAGCCCGACGGCACCGTGCGGGTGTCGCGGGCCGGCTCGTCGCGCCTGGCCACCGCCGGCACGGGCGATGTCTTGTCCGGTGTGATCGGTGCCTTCACGGCTCGGGGGCTCGAGCCGGCCGTTGCTGCCGCCCTTGGCGCCCACGTCCATGGGCGGGCTGCCGGCATCGGGCGTGCCGAAGGTCTGGTCGCGAGCGACCTGCCCGAACTGGTGGCGGACTGGCTGTCGGCGGCGCGGCCGTGAGTGGCCCGTCGGTGTCCCGTCCAGCGTGGGTGTCGGCGGCGCGGCCGTGAGTGGCCCGTCGGTGTCCCGTCCAGCGTGGGTGGAGGTCGACGTCGCCGCCATCGCGCACAACGCCGCGGTGCTGGCCCGGCTGGCGGCGCCCGCCGTTCTGTGCGCTGTGGTCAAGGCCGACGGCTATGGACACGGTGCGGTGGCAGCCGCCCGGGCTGCCATCGGCGGCGGTGCCCGATGGTTGGCGGTGGCGACCGTCGACGAGGGGGTGGCCCTGCGCGACGCAGGGATCGACGCACCGGTTCTGCTGCTGTCGGAACCGCCCGGTGACGCCATGGTCGAGGCGCGGGTGCGGGGCCTCACCCCCACCGTGGACACGGCGGCTGGCATTGCCGCCGCTCGGATCGCTGCGGGTTCGGGTGTTGCGGGCTCTCGGGTTGCGGGCTCTCGGGTTGCGGGCTCGGGTGCCGCCGACGGCTTCGGCGCTCCGTGGGCGGTGCACGTGAAGGTGGACACGGGCATGCACCGGGTCGGCGCGGATCCCGCCGACGTTCCGAGGTTGGCAGCAGCGGTGGCAGGCGCGCCCGAACTGGCGTTGGGGGCGCTGTGGACACACCTGGCCGTGGCCGACGACTCGGGCGTCGAAGCCAAGGCGTTCACCGCCGAGCAGCTGTCCCGGTTCGACACCGTTGCCGACGATCTTCGCCGGCAGGGCGTAGCCGCCCCCATGCGTCATGCGGCCAACTCCGCCGGGGTGATGGCGTACCCGGCGTCTCGCTACGACATGGTCCGCTGTGGCATCGCACTGTACGGCGTGGCTCCCGGGGACGACCTCGATGCCCGCGCCGGAGCGCTGGGGTTGCGGCCGGCGTTGTCATGGCGGGCCCGGGTCACCCGGGTCCGCCGCCTCCCGGCCGGCTCCCGTCCGTCGTACGGTCGGGCCCGACCGCTGCCCGCCGATTCGACGGTTGCGGTGGTGCCGGTCGGCTACGCGGACGGCGTGCACCGGCGCTATTTCGCCACAGGTGGTTCGGTGCTGGTGGGTGGTCGGGCGCGTCCGCTGGCCGGGATGGTCACCATGGACCAGCTGATTGTCGACTGCGGACCGGATGACGACGTGTCTGTGGGGGACGAGGTTGTCTTGATCGGGCGCCAGGGGTCGACGGTGCTAAGCGCTTCGGACTGGGCGCAGACGCTCGGCACCATCGCCTACGAGGTGCTGTGCGGTATCGGGCCGCGCGTACCGCGCATTGTGGTCGGCGAGGTGCCGGTGGCCGGGGATGTGCCGGTGGGTGGCGAGGTGCCGGTGGTTGGCGAGGTGCCGGTGGTCGAGGGTGCGGGCGGTCCGGCAGCTGACGCGGGAGTTGGGGAAGGAGCTTCGGAATGAAGGGACGCATGATCGCCGGGCCCCCGGTCGCGGTTGGGCGGAAACGGGTGCCTCGACCGCGAGTGGGCGGGTCGGGGGCTTCTGCTGCCCCATCGATACGCCGGGCCGCTCTGGCCGCCGGTGCCGCCAGCGGCCTGGCCGGAGCGGTCGGTGCCCTGTGGACCGTGGAGCACCGGGTTGTCGTTCGCGGCGTGCGAGCTGCATCCAAGGCCGACCGGCGCGCCGCGGGCCTCGTCGTGCCGGACGATGTCGTCCATCGCTGGATCGAGCTCGACGATGGGGGTGTGGCGCACGCGGTAGAGCGCGGCGACGGTCCGCCCGTCGTACTGCTGCACGGGGTCACCCTGGCCGCCGGCGTTTGGAGCCAGCAGCTCGCCGACCTGGGCGACCGGCATCGCGTGGTGGCAGTCGACCTGCGAGGCCATGGGCGCTCGACCGTCGGAGCCGACGGTTTCACCGGCGGGATCGGCCGTCTTGCGAGCGATGTGCGCCAGGTGCTCCACGCTCTCGACCTCACCGGGGCGCTCCTTGTGGGGCACTCCATGGGCGGCATGGTGGCGCTCCAATTGGTTGCCGACGCACCGCCGGAGTGGACCGCGGCCCGGATCGGGGCCCTCGCGCTGGTTGCCACATCGGCCGGCCCGGTGGTGGATGTGGTCGGTGCCCGCACTGCCACGATGCTGTCTCGGGCCCTCTCCGGTGGGCTGCAGGCGGCGGACCGGATCGGCTTGTCGACCGCGCATTCGGCCGACATTCGTTGGTGGATGGCACGCGCCAACTTCGGGCCCGGAGCGGACCCCGTCCAGGTGGCGATGACCGAGGAGCTCGGCGCCGGCACTCCGTTGCGAACGCTCGCCGGGCTCGTCGGCCCCTTGGCTGCCTTCGACGTGTCGCGGCGGTTGGGCCACCTCGATCTGCCCGCCCTGGTGGTCGTCGGCAGCCATGACCGGCTGACGCCGCCTCGCCACGCGCAACGCCTGGCTGGCGCGCTGGCCGGCGCTCAGCTCGTCGAGCTGCCGCGCGCCGGTCACATGCTGATGCTGGAGCGGCCGCACGAGCTGTCCCGTCTTCTCGCCGAGGCCGCGGGCATGGCAGCGGCCCCGCACCAATGTCGCTCCGCTGGCGGTGCGACGACGTCATGACGCTCGTGGCGGTGTGGCGGTGTGGCGGTGCGACGACGTCGTGACGCTCGTGACGCTCGTGACGCTCGTGGCGCTCGTGGCGCTCGTGGCGGTGTGGCGGTGTGGCGGTGTGGCGGTGTGGCGGTGTGGCGGTGTGGCGGTGTGGCGGTGTGGCGGTGTGGCAGCGAGCACGGCCGGTACTGCAGGCGCAGGCGAACGCGCCAGCCGGGTCACCAGAGCGGCGTTGCGCTGTGCAATAGACGGTTGTGAAACGAACGCGTCGCCATGGCAACCATCGGTGTAGGTTCGTCGATCACCGGTGCGACCGTGCTTTCGGGCAAGGGCCATTCGCCCCTGTGCTTTCGAACCTGCCGCCAGTAGGTTGCGATCGTCAGGTGCAACGGGTGTCGTTCGCGGTCCGGTGTTGGAGCACGACGGTGGCCGATGCGGTCCCGCCGTGCCGGTGGGAGGACGAGAGGGGAACGATGATGGGTGATCCGAACCGCGTGTCGTTGGCGCGTGGCAAAACCGGTGTCCGGCGGTGGTCCGTGGTGGCAGCCACCTCGGTGGCAGCGCTGACCTTGGCCGCCTGCAGCTCGACGAGCAGCTCGACGAGCAGTTCGACGAGCAGCTCGACGTCGGGGGCGTCGTCCTCGTCGTCCAGCGCTGCGGCGGCCATTTCAGCGACGTCGTTCAACCGGAGCTTCACCACCATGGCGTCGCTCAAGACCCTGGTGGGCAAGGGTAAGGGCATGGTCGCTGCCATCCTGCCGGACACGGTCAGCTCAGCCCGCTACACCGAGTTCGACGCCCCGTTCCTGCAGAAGGCGTTCCAGTCGGCAGGCCTGACCGCGTCGCAGTACGTGATCCAGAACGCCCAGGGCAGTGACGCCACCGAGCTGACCGACGCCCAGTCCGACATCACCAAGGGCGCCACGGTGCTCATCATGGACCCGCTGGACTCCGGTGTGGGCGCCCAGATCGAGACCTATGCCAAGGCCCACGGGGTGGCGGTGATCGACTACGACCGCCTGACGCTCGGCGGCAGTCGTTCCTACTACGTGAGCTTCAACAACGTTACGGTCGGGACGCTGATCGGCCAGGGCTTCGTCAGCTGCGTCAACAGCTGGAAGGTGTCTCACCCGAACGTGGCTGTGATGCACGGGGCAGCCACCGACAACAACGCCACGCTGTTCGCCCAGGGCTACATGGCGGTGCTGCAGCCGTACTTCAGCTCCGGCAAGTACACCGACGTGGTCAACACCGCGGACACGTGGGACCCGCCCACTGCGCTCACCGAGTTCCAGCAGGCATACACGGCCCACCCGAACATCAACTCGGCGGTCATCCCGAACGACGAGACCGGGGCGCCGATCATCCAGTACCTGCAGACCCGGGGCATCAAGCCGAAGACCTTCCCGACCACCGGGCAGGACGCCACCCTTGTCGGCCTGCAGAACGTGCTGTCGGGGTACCAGTGCGGCACGGTGTACAAGCCCATCTACTTGGAGGCACAGGCCGCCGCGGCCCTGGCGATCTACCTGCGCGCCGGTCAGAAGCCGCCTTCGGCACTGGTGAACGGCACCACCGAGGACACCGTTTCGAAGACGTCGGTGCCGTCGATCCTGCTGACGCCGGAATGGGTGACGCCGTCCAACATGGAAGCCACCGTCATCAAGGACAACTTCGTGCCGGCATCGCAGCTCTGTGCCGGTAGCTTCGCCACCGACTGCACCGCTGCGGGCATCAAGGGCT
>JAKAYQ010000085.1 GCA_021826725.1 Actinomycetes bacterium | reverse complement strand
CCGCGCCGATCTCCGCGTCGGTCATGGCGTCGTCGCCTTCGGACACGTCACCTGCGCCGTCAGGTCCGACACGGTGGCGAGCAGCTCCTCAAACCGCAACGCGTTGATCCCTGGCCGCGCGGATACCAGGTAGGAGCCAGCAGGCAGTCGCCCGGTGCGGGCGAGCTCGGCCACGACGGCTCGAAGGCGCCGGCGGGCGCGGTTGCGCTCGACGGCCGATCCGACCGGGCGGCCCACTGCGTAGGCGACCCGAACCCGGTGCTCACCGGCGCCGGCCGGGACGTGCACGATCGACAGGAGCCTGCCGCGCGCCCGAGCCGAGCTCCGCCGCAACGCCTCGAACGTGGCACGGTCCCCGATGCGCCAGACGCCATCGGGCACCCGATCTCAGGCGGTCAGCCGCTGCCGGCCCCGCTGCCGACGTGCCCGCACGATGGCGCGGCCCGCACGGTTGGCCATGCGGTGGCGAAAACCGTGCTTCTTTGCTCGCTTGCGCGTGTTGGGCTGGTACGTACGTTTCACTGCTCTCGATCCCTCCCTCGGGGCGGGCCAAGCAGACCACAGGCCGGGTCGCGCGCAAGGCGCCCCGGCAGGCCCGCCGCGGGTGCGAAGCGAACATGGTACCCGACGCAGGACCGGACCTTCCACGCGTGACCCGCCCGCCCGACACCCGCCCCCAGACACCCGCTCCTCGTGCCGTGCCACCACCGCTCGCAGGGCGGCGCCGGCGGGTGTACCGTGCCATCCACCGGACCGGCCCCTGCCGGTGCCTGCTACCGGCTGGATCCGGCTCTGGAGGGGTGCAGCGGCCGTGCGTCGCCGGTCTCGCGCGGAGTCACGGCAATCCACATCTTGTGGATCTCCCTGTGGACAGCTCGGGCAACAACGGGCGGAGGCCCAGGTGAACGACAGTGACAACCTGTGGAACCGCTGTTCCGAGCTGTTGCGTGAGCAGGTTCCAGATGCCGCCTGGCGGACCTGGTTGTCCGGTCTGCGACCCGAGCGGCTCGACGACCGGACATGGGTCCTGTGCGCCCCCAGCACCCTGGTCCGCGACCGGATCGAGGGCCGGTTCTTCGACGAGCTCGCCGCCGCCGCCGCAGAAGCTGCTGGACAGCAGGTCGAGATCGTGCTGACGGTCGCGCGCACCGCACCGGCGATCGACGACGAACCCGGGGAAGGCCCGAGCGGACCCGGCTCGGAAATGGCCGACCCCTGGACGGTGGCGGCCCCTCCCGGGCGCGACAGCAGGAACGACGGCGACCGCACCACTCACCGAGCTGCCGGGCACACCGCTGCGGCCGGTTCACCACCCGATGCGCCCGCAGCACGGTCGTGGAGCGGCCGACGGCCGTCGGCCGACGTCGAGACCGTCGGGCTCGACTCCCGGTACACCTTTGACGCCTTCGTGATCGGCTCGTCCAATCGGTTCGCCCACGCAGCTGCCATGTCGGTTGCCGAAACCCCCGCCGGGTCCTACAACCCGCTGTTCGTCCACGGTGGGGCCGGGCTGGGGAAGACCCACCTGCTCCACGCCATCGGCAACTACGTCGCCGAGAACTTCGCCGGCCGCCACGTCCGCTACGTCTCGACAGAGACGTTCATGAACGACTTCGTCGATGCGATCCGCACCACCACCACGATGGCGTTCAAGCGCCGGTACCGCGAGTGCGACGTGCTGCTCATCGACGACGTGCAGTTCATGGAGGGCAAGGAATCCCTGCAGGAGGAGTTCTTCCACACGTTCAACCACCTGTACGGCGCGGGCAAGCAGATCGTGCTCACGTCCGACCGCCCGCCACGCTCCATCGCCACGCTCGAGGACCGGCTCCGGAGCCGGTTCCTGTCGGGACTGATCACCGACGTGCAGCCCCCCGAGCTCGAGACGCGCCTGGCCATCTTGCAGAAGAAGGCCGAGCGTGAGGTCGCCCCGGTACCCGACAACGTCCTGGAGTTCATCGCCACCAACGTCAAGGACAACATCCGGGAGCTCGAGGGGGCCCTCATCCGGGTGACGGCGTACGCCAGCCTCAACCGGCAACCACTCACCCGGGACCTGGCCGAGCGCGTGCTCTCCGACCTGCTGTCGGCCTCCCAGCCCCGTCGCATCACCCCGCAGCTGATCCTCGAGACCACCGCCGAGACCTTCGGCTTCAGCGTCGACGACCTTTGCGGTCCGAGCCGCCGCCGCCCGCTCGTCACCGCCCGGCAGATCAGCATGTACGTCTTCCGGGAGATGACCGACTTCTCCTACCCGGCCATCGCCCGCGAGTTCGGGGGTCGTGACCACAGCACCGTCATCCACGCGGTCGACAAGATCGGCGCCCTCATGAAGGAGCGCCGGCAGATCTACGACCAGGTCACCGAGCTCATCCTGCGAGTCAAGAGCGGGGTGTGAGATGACTCCCTCGCCCTTCGGCAACCGCCCGACGACACGACCGAGCTCGCTGTCCGAGCGGCCCCGGCGGCCTGTGGGCAACGGCGCACCCGGCTGGGGACGAGCGGCCCCCGCAGTGGACAACCCGTCACCGTTCTGGCGCGCCGACGGGGGACCAGTGGACGACGGGGGATCAACGGTGGACGACGATCTGCGGACCAACCAGGGACGATGCTTCGTCGTCCACAATCCACAGGCCCTATTACCGTTCTTGCAGAATTCTAATTCGTTTAGAGGAAAGGAACCTGTGTGAAGTTCCGATGCGAACGTGACGCACTGGTCGAGGCACTGCAGACCGCAGGACGAGCGGTCAGTGGCCGCGGAACCGTGACTGCCGCCACCAACGGGGTGCGCATCGAGGCCCGCGGCAACCAGCTGGCTGTAGTGGGGACCGACCTTGATCTCACCGTGCACGTGGAGCTCGCCGCTGTCGGGCTCGATGACGGGGTGTGCGTGGCACCCGCCCGGCTCGCTGCGGACATCGTCCGGGCCTTGGAGCCGGGTGCGGTGACCGTGGAGGGCGGTGCGGACGAGGTCGAGATCTCGGCGGCGCGCTCCCGGTTCGTGGTTCGTACCTACGCCGTCGAGGAGTTCCCGGTGCTTCCCGAGGCTCCCGCCGCGCAGGTCTGGTTGGCTCCCGCCGGGCTCGCCGACGCGCTGCGCCAGGTGGTGCGGGCAGCGTCGACCGACGACGCCCGACCACTTCTGACCGGGGTGCTGGTGAGCGCCGAGCCTGAGGGGATCCGGCTGGTGGCGACCGACTCGTACCGGCTGGCATGGCGCGACCTGCCTGGTTCCGCCTCGCTGCCAGTGGGGAGCGAGCAGATCTTGGTACCGGCCCGGGCGCTCGTGGAGCTGCAACGACTGCTGGCCTCGAGCGCCAAGGAGGGTGCCGGCCGCGCCGCAGCGACTCCGGGTCATTCCGACGCCGGATCGGGGGAGCCGGGAGACGCCGGTGCTGAACGTGCGGGGAGTGGCGAAGAGGGTGCCGCTCCCGACGGCGTGACACCGGGCGATGACGGGGGGACCTCGGCTGGCGACGGCGGGGGAGCGCCGATCGGCTTGTCGATCGGCGAGCTCGACGCCACGTTCTGGGTGGGCGGTGTCCGGCTCACCACACGGTTGCTGGACGGGAGGTTCCCCGACTACCGCCAGCTCGTACCGCCGGCGTACCCGAACTCGGTGCGGATCGCCAAGGCCGGCCTCATCGACGCGCTGCGGCGTGTCCGTCTGCTGGTCCGTGACAACACCACGCCGGTCCGGCTCACCATGCACCCCGACGGTGTCGACCTGTCCGTCGTTTCACAGGAGGTCGGCCAGGCCAGCGAGAGCTTGGACGCGTCGGCCACCGGCGAGGAGGTCACGATCGCCTTCAACCCGTCGTACCTCATCGAAGGGGTGGAGGCGGCGGTGGGCGACGACGTCGTGCTCGAGGTGGTGGATGCCACCAAGCCGGCGACGGTGCGCTCGCCGGACCACGACGACTACCGGTACCTGTTGATGCCGGTGCGAGTGTCGTGAGGCGGCTCGCTGGAGCAGCTCGTCGTGCCGGTTCGTGCCGGTCCGGTGGTGACCTCGGGTCCGGCGGTCTCAGCTGTCGCGGCGTCGTGATCTCGTCGGGTTCGTGGCCGTCGTCGATCTCACGCTGACCGACTTCCGGTGCTTCGCCGCCGAGGCGGTGGCGCCGCACCCCGAGGGGCTGACGGTGCTGCGCGGCCCGAACGGCGCCGGCAAGAGCTCGGTCCTCGAAGCCGTGTACTGGTTGGCGTCTGGACGCTCGTGGCGAACCTCGGCTCGGTCTGCTCTGGTCCGCTCCGGTACCGATCGCGCCGTGGTCCGTGCCGACCTGGTGGTCGGGAGCCGGTCCGTCGTGGTGGAGGCGGAGCTCCCGAAGGCGGGTCCGGCTCGGGTGCAGGTGAACCGGCAGTCCCTGGTGCGCCGCGGCGCCATGGCCGACGTGTTGCGGGTGGTGCTGTTCGCTCCCGACGACCTGGCGCTGGTCCACGGCGCGCCGGCCGGACGCCGCGACATGCTCGACGACGTGCTCGTGGGGCGCCATCCTCGCTTCGACGCGCTCGAACGTGAGGTGGAGCGAACCTTGCGCCAGCGGGCGGCGCTGCTGCAGCAGGCGGGCGGCAGGCTCGACGGCGCGGCCACCGCCACACTCGACGTGTGGGATGCCCGCCTGGCCCGGGCAGGTATCGACCTGGTCGAGGCGCGCGAGGCGCTCGTGGCAGACCTTGCCGCGCCGGTTGCCGCGGCGCACCGCCGGATCGCCGGCCCCGGCCCCCAGGTGCGCATGACCTACCGCCGCTCCTGGGAAGGCGACCTGGCAGCCGCGCTGGCAGGCGCTCGGGTTGAGGACGTGCGCCGGCGGGCCACGTCGGTGGGGCCGCACCGTGACGACGTGGACCTGTGGCTCGACGAGCGCCCGGCTCGGACCCATGCGTCTCAGGGCGAGCAGCGCTCGCTGGCGTTGGCGCTGCGCTTGGGGACCTACCACCTGGCGGCTGCGGACGGTGGTCCGGCACCGGTGCTGCTCCTCGACGACGTCTTCTCGGAGCTCGACGCCGCCCGGGCCGAGGCCCTGGTGGCCGAGCTTCCCGCCGGCCAGGTGCTGCTGACCACCGCGGTGGACCCGCCCGGCCTGGTCGTCGCCGACCTGGTCCTGGACGTGCGTGACGGTGCCGTCGTGACGGAGGTGCCTCGATGACCGGCGGGGCAGGTGCGAGCCCTCGCCCCGGCGGTGCTGGCGGACCACAGCGGCCCGATCGCCGGCGCGGCAACCGTGACGGTCGGCGCCGGGACGGCCCGGTTCCCCTGGCCGAGGCCCTCGGGGCGGTGGCCGATCGGCTCGGGGTCGGGCGGGCCGACGTGGTCGCCACCGTGTTCGGTCGCTGGGCCGATCTGGTGGGGCCGGCTCTGGCCGGCCACACCCGCCCGCTGCGGTTGGAGGCCGGCACCCTGTGGCTGGCCGTCGACCACCCGGCATGGGCCACCGAGGTTCGCCGGATGGCGCCGCGCCTGCTGGCCGCGCTGGCCGACGCATGTGGCCCTGGCCAGGCCCCCGAGCGCCTGGAAGTGCAGGTTCGGCACCCCTCCTGACCGGCATGTCGCCGGGAGCGCCGGCTGGCGGGGCAGCCGGTGTACCGGCTGGTGGGGCAGCTGGCATGTCGGGTTCGCAGCTGGTGTGCCGGCCGGTCTGGCAGCCGATGCGCGCCGGGGTGGCAGGGGTTCGGGGACCGTCGGGGCCAGCCAGCACACTGGTACAATCACGGCCGTAGGCACGTCGTCGCCGCGGGTCGGATCCCGACCGGCGAGCGGTCGGTGCCCGTCCCCGGAACCCGGAACTCGAAAGGGCGCGCTCGTGGCGCTGAACGTGGAAGCTGGCGCGGTCGAGCGGGCGTCGTACGACGCCAGCGACATCACTGTCCTCGAAGGGCTCGACCCCGTCCGCACCCGGCCGGGCATGTACATCGGCTCCACCGGTCCGACCGGTCTCCACCACCTGGTGTGGGAGGTCGTCGACAACGCGGTGGACGAGGCCATGGCCGGCTACTGCACTCGCATCGACGTGACCCTGTTGCCTGACGGGGGATGTCGGGTTGTCGACGACGGTCGCGGCATCCCCGTCGGCCCTCATCCCCAGTACCCGGACAAGACCGCGGCCGAGCTGGTCCTCACCACTCTGCACGCCGGAGGTAAATTTGGCGGTGCCGGCTACAAGGTCTCTGGTGGGCTCCACGGTGTGGGTGTGTCCGTGGTGAACGCGCTGTCCCGGCGGCTCGTGCTCGAGATCGACCGGGACGGTGACCATCACCGGCTGGAGTTCGTGGACGGCGGCCGGCAGGTCGGCCGGCTCGAGGTGACGGGACCGGCGCCGCGCGGCAGGACCGGGACCACCGTGTCGTTCTGGCCGGACGGCACGATCTTCGAGGAGACCGAGTTCCGGGCGCAGACCATCACCGAGCGCCTGCAGATCATGGCGTTCCTCAACCGCGGTCTGGAGATCCGGTTCGCCGACCAGCGGCCCGGCCGCGATGCCACGCCGGTGGTGCACCGGTACAACGGCGGCGTGGTCGACTACGTCCGCCACCTGAACGCCTCGAAAGAGGCGCTGTTCAGGCGGGTGTGCTCGTACACCCAACCCGAGGACGACCAGGAGGTCGAGGTCGCCCTGCAGTGGAACACGGGGTTCCACGAGTCGATCCACTCCTTCGCCAACGGCATCGCCACCATCGAGGGCGGCATGCACGAGGAGGGCTTCAAGACGGCGCTCACCAGCGTGGTGAACCGCTACGCGCGAGCCAAGGGAACGCTCAAGGAGAAGGACGACAACCTCCTCGGCGAGGACATCCGCGAGGGCCTGACGGCGATCGTGTCCGTGCGGCTGCGGGACCCGCAGTTCGAGGGCCAGACCAAGGGCAAGCTCGGCAACGTGTCCATCCGGTCGCTGGTGCAGCGAGTCACCAACGACAAGCTGGCCGAATGGCTCGAGGAGAACCCCCGTGAGGCCGGCCAGGTCCTGCAGAAGGCCACGCTGGCGGCTCGGGCCCGCGTGGCCGCACGCGCGGCGCGCGACCTGACGCGGCGCAAGTCGGCGCTCGGCGGCGCCGGTCTCCCCGGCAAGCTGGTCGACTGCTCGTCGCGCGACCCGCGCGAGAGCGAGCTGTTCATCGTCGAGGGGAACTCCGCCGGTGGATCAGCCAAGGAGGCGCGCAGCCCGCGGACCCAGGCCATCCTGCCCATCCGGGGCAAGATCCTGAACGTCGAGCGGGCCAGGGTCGACAAGATGCTGAAGAACGCCGAGATCCAGGCGCTCATCGCCGCGGTCGGCGCCGGCCTGGCCGAGGACTTCGACCTCGACAAGATCCGCTACCACAAGGTGATCCTGCTGGCCGACGCCGACGTCGACGGATCGCACATCCGCACCCTGCTGCTCACGTTCTTCTTCCGCCAGATGAAGCCGCTCGTCGAGGGCGGGTTCGTGTACGTTGCCCAGCCGCCGCTGTACTCCACGCTGGTGGGCAAGGAGAAGATCTACCTGAAGGACGACGCGGCCAAGGCCGCGTTCCTGGCGGAGCACCCCCAGCACAAGCACGAGTTCAACCGCCTGAAGGGTCTGGGGGAGATGGACTTCAGCGAGCTGCGCGACACCACCATGGACCCAGCGCTCCGTTCGCTGCTTCAGGTCAACGTCGAGCAGGCCGCCTTGGCCGACGACGTCTGTTCGGTGCTCATGGGAGACGACGTGGAGCAGCGTCGCCACTTCATCACCCACAACGCCAAGGACGTCCGCTTCCTCGACATCTGATCCGGAGGGCGGCCGCGACGACCCGTCGGCGCCCGCACCGGATACGCAGGATCCGGGCAGCCCGCGACACAGTCCGATACACGAAGGGAACCGCACCACATGCCGAACGACGGTGGCCGCGACGACGGCACGGGTGTCACCGACAGCCCTGCTCCTGGCGGGGCGATCGAGCCCATCGAGATCCAAGACGAGATGGAGCGCTCGTTCCTGGAGTACTCCATGTCGGTCATCGTGTCCCGGGCCCTGCCCGACGTGCGCGACGGGCTGAAGCCGGTGCACCGGCGGATCCTCTACTCGATGTACGAGCAGAACTTGCGGCCCGACCGCCCGCACGCCAAGTGCGCCAAGGCCGTCGGCGAGGTCATGGGCAACTTCCACCCGCACGGCGACAGCGCCATCTACGACGCCCTGGCTCGCATGGCCCAGGACTTCAGCCTCCGCCACCCGCTCATCGACGGGCACGGCAACTTCGGCGGCCGCGGCCCCGAGGAAGGCCCCGCGGCCATGCGCTACACCGAGAGCCGACTGGCGCCGATCGCCATGGAGCTGCTGGCCGGCATCGACGAGCAGACCGTCGACTTCGTGGCCAACTACGACGGCTCGATCGAGGAGCCGACGGTGCTGCCGGCCCGGTTCCCGAACCTCCTCGTCAACGGTTCGCAAGGCATCGCCGTGGGCATGGCGACGAACATCCCGCCGCACAACCTGGGCGAGGTGATCGACGCGGTCGTCCACTACCTCGACCACCCCGACGCCACCGTCGACGAGCTCCTGCACTTCGTCCACGGCCCGGACTTCCCCACCGGGGCGCTCATCCTCGGTCGCCAGGGCATCCTCGACGCGGCGCGCACCGGCAAGGGCTCCATCAAGATGCGGGCGGTGGCGGAGATCGAGGAGCATCGCGGCACCCAGCGCATCGTGGTCACCGACATCCCGTTCCAGACGTCCATCGAGGTCATCGAGCAGAAGATCGGCGAGCTCGTCAACAACGGCACGCTCGACGGGATCGCCACCACCCAGAACGACTCGGCCGGTAAGCGCCCCCGCCTGGTCATCGGTCTGAAGCGCGACGCCACTGCCAACGTGGTGCTGAACAACCTGTTCAAGCACACACCGATGCAGACCAGCTTCCCCGTCAACATGGTGGCACTGGTCGACGGCGTTCCCCGGACGCTGAACCTGGCGCAGATGGTCGGGTACTACGTCGATCACCAGGTCGAGGTGGTGACCCGGCGTTCGCAGTTCCGCCTGGACAAAGCCGAGCGGCGAGCCCACATCGTCGACGGCTTGCTCCGGGCCATCGACATGCTCGACGCCGTGATCGCGGCGATCCGGGCATCCGACGACCGGGCCGCGGCACGGGTCGCGCTCACCGCCGAGCCGTTCTCGTTCAGCGAGGAGCAGGCCGAGCACATCCTCGACATGACCCTGTCCCGGCTCACCCGGCTCGGCAGGTCGAACCTGGAAGAGGAGCTGGCCGAGCTGCGGGCCACCATCGCCGAGCTGCAGGCCATCCTGGCCGACCCGGCCCGGCTGCGGGGTGTCATCGCCGAGGAGCTGAGCGACGTGCGCGCCCGGTTCGCCAACGAGCGCCGCACGGTGATCACCCACGACCCCGGCGAGATGGGGGTCGAGGACCTCATCAGCGACGAGGAGCTGGTGGTCACCATGACCCGGGCCGGCTACATCAAAGCCGTCATGGCCGACGCCTTTCGTACCCAGGGCCGCGGCGGGCGCGGCGTGCAGGGCGCCAAGCTGAAGGAAGAGGACCTCGTCGCCCACGTGGTCCACACCAGCGCCCACAGCCATCTGCTGCTGTTCTCCAACCGCGGCCGCGTCTACCGCCTGCGAGCGCACGAGATCCCGGTGAAGGACCGCACGGCACGCGGGACCCCGGTGGTGAACCTGCTGCCCCTCGCCCCCGACGAGACCATTCAGGCCATCATCAGCACTCGGGAGTTCGACCCCGAGCACTTCCTCCTGTTCTGCACGCGGCAGGGACAGGTGAAGAAGACCGCCCTGGTCGAGTACGACAAGTCCCGGCGCGAGGGCTTCATCGCCATCGCACTGCGCGACGGCGACGAGCTCGTCCGGGTGGTGCCCACGACGGGCGACGCCGACATCCTCGTCGTCAGCCAGGCCGGAATGGGCATCCGCTTCGTCGAGACCGACGTTCGGGCCATGGGTCGTGACGCAGCGGGGGTGCGCGGCATGCGCCTGCGTGCCGGCGACGCCGTGGTGTCGTGCGACGTGGTGCGCCCCGACGCCGACATCCTGATCGTCACCGACGCCGGCTACGGCAAGCGCACAAAGACCGACCACTTCGCCCGTCAGGGCCGCGGTGGTCAGGGTGTGCGGGCCATCCGCCTGACGGCGCGCCGCGGCCAGGTGGTGTCCGCCTTCATGGCCGGGCTGGACGATGAGATCCTGCTGGTGTCGAGCGGGGGAGTGGTGATCCGAACTGCGGTGCGGGAGATCGCGGCACAGGGCCGTGACGCCACCGGTGTGCGGCTCATGAGCCTCGACGACGACCACCGGGTCGCCGCGGTGGCTGCGATGGTTGGCGACGAGGACGAAGGCGAGGCCTGACCCGCGCGGTGGGGACAGGTCCTGCTGGTGGCGGTGCGATCCACTCGCACTGGCGCCGGGAGCGCCGGATGTCGGTACCGAGCTCACGGCTCGGCATCGATACCGTGGTCCCGTGGTCCGGCACCGGTGTGTGTCGGCCGGACTGGGTCGCCGCGGTGCAGCGCGGTGCGGGTGACGAGGGGGCGGCCGGCTCGTGTAGCCTGGCGGACCGCTGGGGGCTATAGCTCAGTCGGTTAGAGCGCAGCACTGATAATGCTGAGGTCGCAAGTTCGATTCTTGCTAGCCCCACCACAAAAGCGCAGGTCAGGCACTGTGTAGAGCGAAATGGCGGTAGGGCGGGTGGGTCTTTCGCCACCACTGCGCCACCATGGGCGGTGGCGAAACCGCCTGGGTGGGTCCCACGGCTGAGGTTGGTCGGATCGGTCGATCGGTCTCCAGTGGGTATGAGCGACGATTCGACTGGGTTGCCGGAGCTGTGGGACGCGGAGCGCCTCGCTAGGTACCTCGGGGTCACCAAGCACTACGTGTACCGGCTCACCAGCGAGCACCGGATCCGTTTCGTTCGGGTCGGGAAGTGTCTCCGGTTCCGGCTTGAGGACGTCGCCGTGTGGCTCGACTCCCAGGCGGTCGAGGTGGTGTCGGTGTCCGCGGTGAAGGCTCGGCGTGGCCGGCCCCGTAGCCGGGATCTCGCCGCGTGAGTCCTCGGCCGCTGCCGCCAGGGGTTCGGTGTCGACGGTGGGCGAGTGGCGTGGCGACGTTCGAGGCGAACTGGCGGGACGCTTCGGGGAAGCGCCACACCGCGAACTTCGACACCGCTTCGGAAGCTGACACCTACCGCCAAGAGCGGTTGCAGGAGCGTCGCCGTGGCGGCACGGGCGATCCCACCGGCGGCAAGCTGACCGTGGCGCAGTGGTGGGATCGCTGGTCTGACACCCGCCAGGTCTCGTCCAGCACCAGAGCGAGGGAACAGTCGATCTGGGCGTGTCAGATCGAACCGCGCTTCGGTTCTATCCGGCTGGCTGATCTTCGCCGCAGCGACATCGCTGCGTGGACGGCGGCCATGTCGGGTGACTTGGCGCCTGCGACGGTGACCCGCTGCTTGGTGACGGTGAAGAAGCTGCTGACCGACGCGGTGACAGAAGGACTGATTGCTACCAGTCCGGCCGCAACGGTGAAGGCGCCTCGCCAGGGTCGGGTGGAGCGCCGGTTCCTCACCGTTGGTGAGCTGACCCGGCTGGAGCAGGCGATGGCGTCGAGGTGGGCGCTGGTGGTCCCGTTCGCGTCTGTCACGGGCCTTCGTATCGGCGAGCTGTCGGCACTGCGGGTCAGCGATCTGAATCTCGCTACCGGCGAGGTGACGGTGCGCGCAACAGCGGTCAGCGTCCCTGTCGGCGTGTCGGGCGGGAAAACCAGGCGGCAGATACACCCGACCAAGACGTTTGCCGGGGAGCGGACCGTGCCGACGATCACCCCTGTCCTACGCAGGCGTCTGGTCGCCATGATCGACGAGCGGGGGTTGGGGCCGGGCGACTGGCTGTTCACCGGCCGCGATGACGGTCCTATGACACCTGGCAACTGGCGCAACCGTGTGTGGGCGGCGGCTGTCAGGAGCGCCGGGATTTGCGATCCGCAGCCAACTCCGCACGCTCTGCGCCACACCGCGGTCGCGTTGTGGATCGCCGCTGGAGTTGACCGATTGACGGTCGCCCGGTGGGCGGGGCACACCGACGCCGGGTTCATGGAGCGGGTCTACGGCCATCTGTGGCGCGACGACCACACCGACACGCAGAACGCCATCGACGCCCTGCTCGGCGGCGGTCAGGTGCAGAACCTGTAGCCCGCTCGCCGGGCAGCTGTCCGATAGCCGTTCCCAACAACGTGGACCCATCCACCGGTCCGGCGGCGGCCAGATCGACGCCACCGGCTCCCGGCCCTCGGACAGCGAGCGGCGGCCTCAGAACAGGGTTTCCACTGCCAACCCTGGGCAGAACGCCGGCTGGTTCCACCGGTCGTTGCAACGGTCCGGCCATGATGGCCGGTGCATCCCGAGGCAACGACCGGTGGAGGTTCCAGCATGGCAGGCGTCGAGCTCGATG
>JAKAYQ010000313.1 GCA_021826725.1 Actinomycetes bacterium | reverse complement strand
GGAGCTCTTTCACCTCGACACCGAAGCGGCCGATCACCGCCAGGCTGAGGGCCGTGAGGAGGCTGGCGCGATCCGCGGCGAACAGCTGGTCGAGGGCGCGCCCTACCCGGTCGTCGTTCAATCGGACGACGTCTGTGGCCTCGAGCCCGACGAGTGAGGGCTCGTAGCCCCTCGCCCAGACCGAGAGCCCGTAGAGGGGACGGCGCGAGACGCAGAGGTTGCGGACGAGCACCCCGATCGCCTTGGCCGGAGCGATCGCGCAGCGGGGGTCGGGTTCGGGCAGGTAGTCGCCGAGCAGCTCTTCGAAGCCCAGGCGCCCCAGCACCGCGTTCACGACCGGGAGCGCCCCGATCGCCACGCGACGGACCTCGATCTTGTCGGGGTCCACCCAGCTCCCCCCAGAGGCCACTCCATCCATGTCGATAAGTATGCTACGCTCGACTCCACCGGTGGTGGATGGTCGGGCAAGATGGCCCCGGAGGTGAGATGGCCGAGCCGAACGAGGCAGACAGAGCGGCCCAGGCGGCGCTCGCTCGACGCCTCGCCGACGCGGGCTTCGCGCTACCAGGCACCCTTCTTGAGGTGGCCCACGTCTGCGGCAAGCCGAACTGTCGGTGCACCGCCGACCCGCCACGGCCTCACGGCCCCTACCATCGCTGGACCCGCAAGATCGACGGCAAGACCGTGACCCGGCGCCTCACCGCCGATCAGCTAGCGCGCTACGAGGAGTGGTTCGAGAACGCGAAGCGCATCAGGGCGCTCGTCGCCGAGCTCGAGGAACTCTCGCTCAGTGTCGCCGAACGCGACGAAGACTGGCCGCAGAAATCACGCTGAAGGGGTCACGCGACCTGCGGAACGTAAGGTCCCTGGTCCTGGCGATGCCGGACTTGTCCTCGGCCACCTCCAGCCCGATGTCCGCCAGAATGCGGCGCACGAGCCGGTCGGCGGCCTCGACCTTCCAGCGTCGATCAGCCAGGATCACGAAGTCGTCGGCGTAACGGATCAACCGGAAACCGGCTGCCCGCACCTCGACGTCGAGGCGGTGGAGGTAGATGTTGGCCAGAAGCGGGGAGATCACCCCGCCCTGGGGCGTGCCCGTCTTCCGAGGGACCAGTCCCTCGTCGGTGAGCACACCGGCCACGAGCCAACGGCGAACCAGTCCGACAACCTCGGGGTCGTCGACCACCTTGGACACTTCCCGGAGCAACCGGGGATGCCGCAGATTGTCGAAGAAGCCCACGATGTCGAACTCAGCCACCCACCGATCACCCTGGCGGATCGCTTCCCTTACCCACCACACCGCCTGACGGGCACCTCGCCCGGAGCGGTAACCGAAGCTGCAGGGCAGGAACCGGCTCTCGAAGAGGCGGCCGATGACCTGCACTGTGGCCTGTTGGACCACCCGATCGGCAACGGTGGGAATGCCCAGAGGACGAGTACGCCCATCGGGCTTCGGGATCTCGACCCGCCGAACCGGCGGCGGAACGTATCGCTCCGCCGACAGCAGCTTCGAGCGCAGCGCACCGAGCTGGTGCTCGGCGTCCGACTCGAAGGCGGCGATCGACTGGCCGTCGACACCGGCCGCTCCGGCGTTGGCACGGACCTTTCCCCATGCGAACGCCAGGTTGGCCGGATCGGCGATGGCCTCCAACAGCTGGCCCATGGCCAGCACCTCCTTGGTGCCCAGCCTCTCCCCTCACACCGTCGTCCCGGTCGGGTGGCCAGTCCTGTCAACCCGCTCGGCGGTCGAGGACTGGTCCCGTTCGCTCCAGAACACTGGCGTTCGCTTCGAGGCTTGGTCTCGGTCGGCCCCTTCGCCGGTCACCTCCCGCCCTCTCAGGCCGGTGGGCCGCCCGCCCACGTCCGGGCAGCGGGTCAGCGGGCATTACCCCGCCTTCGGCACTACTACGAGCCGTCTGACTCCTCGAAGGGCATCGGTCTGCCTTTCCCACACGGGTTATGGCATCGCCTACCCGTTCTCCACCGATCCGCCGGTCGGGCCATCGTGGACCACCGACCTCCCGTCGATGACGGGCCTGGCATCGTGTGCGAGTGCTGCTCGGGACCCTGCGAGGTCTCCCTGGATCGCTCCACTGACGATGTCGCCACGGCTCGCCGAAATCACCGCATGGAGTCCCGACCCCCTGGTCGTTCTCGTGACGCCGTAGCCAGCCACGCTGTCTGGCGCCTGAGGGGCCGGATCCTCGGTTTCCCTGTTCGCGGGCAGGTCGCCACTCCAAACGGCCTTCCATCGGTTCACTCACGTTCAAGCCTGTGGCTTCGCTTCCGCCCCCTCCGCACCCCCGGTCACCCGGACGCACTGGGCATCAGCTACCGAACTTCAACGACCAAAGCTCGGGGAGGACTTGCACCTCCTCGCTACTGGAGTTGCCAGGCGTACCGCGACGAAGCCCCCGCTCAAGGCGGGGGCTTCGTCCTAAAGAAATTCCGGCGGCGTCCTACTCTCCCAGGGGGTCACCCCCCAAGTACCATCGGCGCTGGCGGG
>JAKAYQ010000084.1 GCA_021826725.1 Actinomycetes bacterium | reverse complement strand
CGGGGTTCTTCGGGTCGACGGGTGCGATGACGCTGTCGAAGCCGATCGTGGGGATGGCGGTGACGCCCGATGGTGGTGGGTATTGGTTGGTGGCGTCGGATGGTGGGGTGTTCGCGTTCGGTGACGCGGGGTTCTTCGGGTCGACGGGTGCGATGACGCTGTCGAAGCCGATCGTGGGGATGGCGGTGACGCCCGATGGTGGTGGGTATTGGTTGGTGGCGTCGGATGGTGGGGTGTTCGCGTTCGGTGACGCCCCGTTCCTCGGGTCGACCGGCAACCTGGCGCTGGCCCGTCCAATCGTCGGGATGGCGGGCTGACCGTGACAGTGGGTCTGGACCACCGGACCCGCCGCCCGCCGCCAGGCATGCCGGCCCTCACGCATCCGGCTCCTGCGGGCACGCCCTCCGGGGCAGCTGGCACGCCGATAGGCTGATCGGGCCATGCACACCGACCAGGTCGTTCTCACCGTGGCTGCGGCCATGCTGGTGGTGGCGCTCCTCCTAATGATCGCGACTGCCGTCGTAGTGGGACGGCATGTCCGCGAGCTGCGCGCGCTGGTCGACCAGCTGCGCGGCGAGATCGTGCCGGCGGCGGTCCGGGCACAGACCGCAGCCGACCACGCGGCGACCGAGCTCGAGCGTGTGGGTGACGTGCTCGGGTCTGCCGAAGCGGTGTCGGCCACCGTGGACTCGGCGTCCCGCCTGGTGTACCGAGCCTTCGCCAACCCGGCGGTCAAGACGGTGGCCTATGCCAGCGGCGTCGACGGCGCGCTCCGGCGTCTGTTCGCGCGCAGGAGCCGGGTGGGGCACTGATGCGCCGCTTGACCTGGATGGCCGTGGGCGCGCTGGCCGGTACCGGCGGCAGGCGCTGGGTCGCCGGCCGGATCCGCCGGTCGGTGGCGGCCAGCGCCGCTGGCACCAGGCCCGCTCACGGCGCCGGTGGCGCTGCCACGTCCCGCGGTGCCGGTGGCAGTGTCGGGGCGGGGATGGGTGGCGCTGCCAGGACTCGTGTGAGCGGCGCCGCAGCGCGGATGGGTGGCGCTGCCGGGGCGGGGACGGTGCGGGGACTGGCGGAGGCGGCTGTCCCGGTGATGGGGGTGGCCGCCACTGCCGGAGCGGCAGCCGGCCGCGGCGTGGCCCGGCTGGCCGGCCTGGGTGCGCGCCGCGTGCGGGTGCGGGTGCGGTACGCCGTCGACGGAGGACGCTCCGACGCCCGGGCTCGCGAGGACGAGCTGCGTCGGGTGTGGGGCCAGCCTGCTCGCCCGGGCGGCCCGGTCCGACCGGCGGCACCCGGATCGGGCGGTTCCCAGCCGCACGGCCGCCGGCTCACGGCCCGGTAGGATCACCCGTCGTGATCGACGCCGCCGGGCTCCGTGCCGCCTTCACGGGCTACTTCGAGGGCCATGGCCACCAGGTCGTGCCGTCGGCCAGCCTCGTCCCGTTCGACCCGACGGTCCTGTTCACGATCGCCGGGATGGTGCCGTTCAAGCCCTACTTCGTCGGGGAGGAGCCGGCACCGTGGCATCGGGCCACTTCCGTGCAGAAGTGCCTGCGGACCGTCGACATCGACGTGGTGGGAACCACGCTGCGACACTTCACGTTCTTCGAGATGCTCGGCAATTTCAGCTTCGGCGACTACTTCAAGGCGGAGGCCATCCCCTTTGCATGGGAGCTGCTGACCGGCCGGCTCGGCATCGACGGCGAGCGCCTGTGGGTCACCGTCCACGACACGGACGACGAGGCCGAGGCGCTGTGGTGCGACGGGGTCGGTGTGCCGCCTGCGCGCGTGCAGCGGATGGGGGACGACAATTTCTGGAAGATGGGTGAGACCGGGCCATGCGGTCCCTCGTCGGAGATCTACTTCGACCGGGGCGCGGCGTACGGACCTGCCGGCGGGCCGGCCCGAGGTGGCCCCGAGCGGTTCGTCGAGCTCTACAACCTGGTGTTCATGCAGTACAACCGTGGTGCTGACGGGTCGCTGGCGGATCTCCCGCGGCGCAACATCGACACCGGTGCCGGCCTGGAGCGGGTGCTCCCGATCGTCCAGGGTGTCGCCTCGCCCTATGAGACCGACCTGTTCACGCCGCTGCTCGAAACGGCGCAGTCGGTTACCGGTGCCCGCTACGGCGCCGACGATCGAACCGACGTGTCGCTGCGGATCCTGGTCGACCATTCCCGGGCCATGGCCATGGTGGTGGCCGACGGCGTGCTCCCTTCCAATGAGGGGCGCGGGTACGTCTTGCGCCGGCTTGTGCGCCGGGCTGTTCGCCACGCGCAGCAGCTCGGAGCGAGCGTCGCGGTGACCGCCACCATGGTGGGGGCGGTGGCAGCCGGCCTGGGTGACGCCTATCCCGAGCTCACCGCCCAGCTCGACCTGGTGCAGGCCACCGTCGAGCGCGAGGAGGGTGCCTTCCGCCGCACGCTGGCCGCCGGCTCGGCCATCTTGGAGGAGGAGCTCGGTCGAAGTGCGGGTATCGTGACCGGCGACGTGGCGTTCCGCCTGCACGACACCCACGGGTTCCCCGTGGAGCTGACGGAGGAGATGGCAGCGGACGCCGGGGCGACTGTCGACCGGGCTGGGTTCGACGCGGCCATGGCGGCGCAACGGGACCGGGCAAAGGCCGACGCGGCTCGCCGTCGGCACGCGGGCGACGAGTCCGCCTACCGGGAGCTCCTCGGCACCGCCGGGCCCACGGCGTTCACGGGGTACCAGCAGGCCCAGCAGGCGGCGATCGTGGTGGCCGTGCTCGACACCGACCAGCCGGGCACCGTCGAGATCGTGTTGGACCGTACGCCGTTTTACGCCGAAGCCGGCGGACAGGTGGGGGACCGGGGTGTGATCACGACCGAGACTGGTCGGGCCACCGTGGTCGACACCCAGAACGCGGTGCCGGGGCTCGTCGTGCACCGGGCGACCGTGGAAGGTGACGTGCTGGCGGGGCAGGACGCGCTGGCGGCCATTGACCCGGTCCGACGCGAGGCAACTCGGCGCAACCACACCGGTACCCACCTGCTGCACGCCGCGCTCCGGCTCGTCCTGGGGGATCACGTTCGCCAGCAGGGCTCGCTGGTGGCACCCGACCGGCTGCGGTTCGACTTCTCGCATCCGTCGGCGGTCCGCCCCCAGGAGCTGGCCGAAGTGGCCGCTGTCGTCAATCAGGACGTGCTCGGCGACAGCGCCGTCGAAACGATGGAGACGTCACGTGAGCAGGCGGCACAGCTCGGTGCCCTGGCGTTCTTCGGTGAGAAGTACGGGGAGCGTGTGCGGGTCGTCAGAGCCGGGCCGCACTCCGTGGAGCTGTGCGGCGGCACCCATGTGCCTGCCCTCGGCATGATCGGGCCCCTCACCATCGTGTCCGAGGCGTCCATCGGCTCCGGCACCCGGCGGATCGAGGCGGTGACCGGCACCGGGTCGCTGGCGCTCATGGCCGACACCCAGGAAGTCCTGCGGGAATCGGCTGCTCTGCTGCGTGTGGAGCCCGATGGGGTCGTTCCCGCGCTGGAGCGGCTGCTCGAACGCCAGCGCCAGTCCGACAAGGAGATCGCCCGCCTGCAGTCGGCCTCGCTGCACGGCGAGGCGGTGGCGATGGCGGCCGGAGCAGCGGACGGCGCTGTCGTCGCCCGGCGTGACGGGCTCGCACCCGACCAGCTCCGGGAGCTGGCTCTGGCGGTGCGCCAGGCAGCGTCGGCCCGCGCCGTGGTGCTCGGCGGATCGCCCGACGGTGCCAAGGTCGCCCTGGTGGCTGCTACCGACGGCAGCGTGAACGCCGGCGATCTGGTCAAGACCCTGGCCGCTTTCGTGGGTGGTGGCGGTGGTGGCTCCCCCGACATCGCCGTCGCTGGCGGCCGCGATCCTGGCGGGATCCCTGCTGCACTGGCGCAGGCCGGCAGCCTGCTGGGTGTGGACGTCGCCGGGGCTGACGGCACGCCGGCTCGGTAGGTGCGAGCGCTCGGCATCGACCTCGGGCACAGGCGGATCGGTGTCGCGGTGTCCGACAGCGGCGGGGCCCTGGCGACACCGCACAGCACCATCGTGCGCGACGACGATCGCGGTGCGTGGGCCGCACAGGTGGTCGAGTTGGCCGAGGAGCTGCACGCCGGCGTCGTGGTGGTCGGCCTGCCACTGTCGCTCGACGGCAGGCGCACCGCCGCGGCCCGCCACGCCCTGGCCGACACCGAGGTCTTGCGTGCCGCGCTGGGGGAGCGGGCCGTGACGGTCGAGACCATCGACGAGCGTCTCACCACGGTGAGTGCCGAGCGGGCTCTGGCCGAGGCCGGCCGGCGCGGGCGTGACCGACGGGCGGTGGTCGACCAGGCCGCGGCGGCAGTCCTTCTCCAAGCGTGGCTCGATCGTGAGCGGCATCGGGAGCACCGTGGTGGATGACGAACGGCGGGCGGTGGTCGACCAGCCTGGCGCCTCGCTCGGGCCGGAACCGGCTGGCGGTGTGGCGCTGGGGTCGGCATCGGCGGCTGGCGGTGTGGCATCGGCGGCTGGCGGTGTGGCATCGGCGGCTGGCGGTGTGGCGCTGGGGTCGGGATCGGCGGCTGGCGGTGTGGCGCTGGGGTCGGCATCGGCGGCTGGCGGTGTGGCATCGGCGGCCCGACGCGGACGCGGGGACGGTCACCGGAACCGGTGGGAGCGCTCACGCCAGCGGAGGTTGCGCCGACGGCGGTTCTTCGCCGGGCTGGCGGTGGTGGCTCTCGCTGTGATCGGCGTGACGACCTACGCCGTCACCTGGTATCTCGGCACGGTGGCGGAAGGCCCGGCGGGGAGCACCCGCGTCGTGACCATCGCACCGGGGTCGTCGGCCGGTGCCGTCACCGCGGCACTGGTACGCGACGGCGTGGTGTCGAGCGGGATCGCCTGGCAGGCGTTCGTCTTCTTGCACGGGAGCCCGAGCGTCGGCTCCGGCGGCTACCTGCTGCGCCAGCACCAGCCGTACGGCGCGGTGCTGGCCCGCCTGACGGCCGGCCCCGATGTCTTCCCCGTGACCGTGACCGTCGGCACCACGGTGTACGAGCTCGACCGGCAGGTCGAGTCGAGCGTGCCCCAGTGGCCCGCCGGGGCCTTCGCCCAACTGGCTGCATCGGGGGCCGTCCGGTCGCCGTGGGCTCCGCCGGGAACCCCCACGCTCGACGGCCTGCTCGGCACCGGCACCTACCTGGTGATGCCGGGCGAGTCGCCCGCCACCCTGCTGGCACAGATGGTGGCTCGCTTCGACCGGGAGGCGACCGCGGCCGGTCTGCGCCAAGCAGCACGCGCATTGGGCATCCCGCCCTACCAGGTGGTCGTGGCCGCCTCGATCGTGGAGAAAGAGGGCTACTACCCGAAGAACTTCGGCGGTGTGGCCCGCGTGATCTACAACCGGCTGGCCGTCGGCATGCCGCTGCAGATGGACTCCACCGTTCTCTACAGCCTCCACCAGGACGGTGGTCCGGTGACACCGGCGGACCTCCGGATCGCCAGCCCGTACAACACCTACCTGAACGCCGGGTTGCCGCCCACACCGATCTGCTTTCCGTCGGCGGCCGCGCTGCAGGCCGCCGTGCATCCGCCTCCGGGGCCATGGCGATACTTCGAGCTGGTCAGCAAGGACGGCACGCTGGCCTTCGAAACGACCATCGCCCAGCACAATCGGGACATTGCCCTGGCCCGAAGCCGGGGGCTGCCGTGACCGGGGCCGGCGCGCAGCCCGGTGCGGGCGCCGGTGCGGGGACACCGTCGGGTGCTGCTGGGGGGACGTGGCCGTCGGCGACCACCGCGCTGGTCGGTGTGATGGGTGACCCCATCGCCCACTCGCTCTCCCCGTTGCTGCACAACACCGCGTTCCGGGCGCTCGGGATCGACTGGGCGTCGGTCGCGTTCGAGGTGCGGGCAGGTGGTGGCGCGGCCGCCGTGGCGGGCATCGCCGCGTTGGGCTTGCATGGCATGTCGGTGACGATGCCACTCAAGGAGGAGGTGGCGGCGGCGGTCGACGAGCTGACCCCCGTGGCGGCCCGGCTGGGCGCAGTCAACTGCGTCGTCGTCCGTGACGGGCGCACTGTGGGCGACTCCACCGACGGGGACGGCTTTGTCGCCTCGTGCGCAGCCGAATCGGGGTTCGATCCCTCGGGGCGCAGGTGCGCTGTCATCGGTGCGGGCGGGGCAGCCCGGGCGGTGGTCGACGCGCTCGCCCGGGCCGGTGCCGCCGAGGTCGTGGTCCTGGGCCGCACCCGCGAACGCGCTGTGGTTGCCGCCGCGCTGGCCGGTCCCGCGGGCCGGGTCGGCGAAGAGGCCGATGTCGCCGACGCCGAGCTGGTCGTCCACGCCACCCCGGTGGGGATGGGGGCCGACGTGGGCGCGGTCCCCATCGATTGGCGGCTGCTTGGTCCGGGCCAGCTGGTCGTCGATCTCGTCTACCACCCGCTGCAGACGGCGTTGCTCCGGGTGGCGGCGGACCGGGGGGCGCGTACCGCCACCGGGGTCGGCATGCTCGTCCACCAGGCCGCTCTCGCCGTCGAGCGGTGGACCGGCCGAGTCGCCCCGGTGACGGCCATGCAGGCGGCGGCAGCCGGCGCTGTGGGTGGGGGATCGTGACACCCCCGGCGAGGTGCCCGGGGCGCCCAGGGCGATCCCTGTGGTGGGCTGCCCACCCGGTAGGGTTGGGGCCGGGAGCCGACCGGTGAGCATATCGACCCTTTCTTTCGAACGCCCTGCAGAAGGACGCGAGCTCGCTGCTCGGGTCGACATCGTCCTCGTCCTCACCACGTTGGTGCTGGCTGCCGTCGGTGTCGTCATGGTGTACTCGGCGACCCGCGACCACCAGGTGGCACTTGGGCTCAGCTCCCACTACTACCTGTACCGGCAGGCGCTCTTCGTCGTCCTCGGGACCGTCGTCATGGTGGCGCTGACCGCCATCGACTACCACTGGATCGAGCACGCCGCCACCGTCTTGTACGTGGCGATCGTCCTGGCTCTGGTGGCGATGTTCGCCATCGGCCACTCGGCTCTGGGCGCCACCCGCTGGATCAACCTGGGTCCGTTCCAGTTCCAGCCGTCTGCGTTCGCCGTGCTGGCGGAGATCGCCGTGGTCGCCGCGTTCTGCGCCCGGCGGACCGAGGGCTTGGAGCGCGGGGACATCGTCAAGATCCTGATCGCCCAAGCCGTGCCCATCGTGCTGGTCGTGAAACAGCCGGACCTGGGCTCCGGCATCGTCCTCGGTGTGGTGCTGCTGGTCATGCTCATCATGGCCGGGGTGCCGAACCGCTACATGCTGCTGCTGCTGGCCCTGGCCGCTTTGGCAGCCTTCGGCATGATCCACTTCGGCCTGCTGAAGCACTACCAGATCCAGCGGCTGACCAGCTTCCTGCACCAGAACACGGGTTCGCAGTCGACGACCTACAACCTGCACCAGTCGGTGGCGGCCATCGGATCGGGCGGGATGTTCGGCACCGGCCTGTTCAAGGGCCTGCAGACCAACCTGGCCTTCGTACCCGAGCAGCAGACCGACTTCATCTTCTCTGCCGTCGGCGAGCAGCTCGGGTTCGTCGGCTCGGCCGCCGTGCTCGTGCTGGAGGGCATCATCTGCTGGCGGGTGCTCCGCTCTGCCCAGGTTGCGAGGGACAATCTTGGACGCCTGCTGTCCATCGGTGCGTTCACCCTGATCGCCTTCAGCGTCTTCGAGAACGCGGGCATGACGATGGGCATCATGCCGATCGCCGGCATCCCGCTGCCGTTCCTCAGCTACGGAGGATCGGCCACCCTGGCGTTCTTCGCAGCGGTGGGGCTGGCGCTATCGGTCCAGCTGCGCCAGCGATGAGCGCCGAGGCCGTTCCTGCACCCGGCGAAGGTGCTGCTGCTGTGGCCGATGGTGCTGCACCTGCCGGGGGTGCTGTTGTGGCCGGGGGTGCGGCTTTTGAGGATGGTGGGTCGGAGGCCGGAAGAGCGGACGGCGGTGGGGCGGAGGGCCGCGGTGCGGTCGTCCTCACCGGCGAGCTGTGGCGGCTGGTGGACGTGATCGACGTCGAGCTGCTGCTCCCGGCCTCGTACCCCGAGGTCGTGCTGCGCGAGCGACCGCTGCCGAACCGGACCCTGCGCGTCCCTGTCGGCATGGCCGAGGGGACCGCCATCGCGTACGCCTGGCGGCGGGTTGCCACACCGCGGCCGCTCACCCATGAGCTGTTCGTCGACGCACTGGTGCGGCACAACGTGCGGATCGAGGCCGTGCGGGTCACGGCCGTGCACGACGGGACGTTCCTTGCCGAGCTGGATACCGTCGGGCCGACCGGACGTCAGGTGGTCCAGTGCCGCACCTCGGATGCGCTGGCCGTCGCGCTGCGCACGCGACCGGTAGCGCCGATCCTGGTGGCCGACTCGGTGTTCTCTGGCGATCGACCGGGCTGAGCGGGGCAGTGCCGCTCAGGGCCCGCCGCGAACGCGGTTGTGCGGCGGGTTCTTGGCGACCAGCGCAGACGGCCCGGTGGGCGTCCGACCTCTTCGGTGGCCGGTCTTCGGTGGCCGGGGCGGTGCGTGCTCGGGGTGCCGGGGGCCGTGGCAGCGCGTGCTCAAGGTGCCGGTGACGCTGCCGGTGACGCTGCCGGGGCGGGGTCAGGTTCTGTTCCGGTGCGGGAGCCAGGCTCGACCCGGGTGGCGGTGGCAGCCCGGGAGAACATCGGGCGGGACCCCTCGTCCGATATCCGCATCAGCAGCGCCACCAGGATGTAGTTCGCCACCAGGGACGAGCCGCCGTACGCCATGAACGGCAGCGTCAGGCCGGTGGAGGGAAGCAGGTTGACGATGCCGCCGATGATGAAGAACGCCTGCATGCCAAGGATGATCGTGAACCCGGCGGCGGCCAGTTTGGCGAACTCGGAGCGGGCCGTTTGTGCGATGCGGAGGCCCGCCCCGACGAGGAGGGCGAAGGCGGCGACGATGGTCGTCGACCCGAGCAGGCCCCACTCCGTGCCGAACGCAGCAAAGATGTAGTCGCTCCCCACCAGGGGGATGCTGCTCAGGTGGCCGAACCCGATGCCGGTACCGACCAGGCCGCCGGAGCCCAGGCCGTACAGGCCCTGGACGAGCTGGTCGGAGCCGCCGACGAGGTTGATGCGGGACCATGGGTGCAGCCAATTGGCAACCCGGGAGTTGACCTGTGTGAACAGCCGGCTGGCCCCGTAGGTGCCCGCAGCGAACAGGCCGAGGCCGAGCACCAGGTAGCGGCCCCGACCGGTGGCCATCCAGAGCATGGCGATGAAGACGACGAAGACGAGCACGGCGAACCCGACGTCGCGCTCGGCGGCCAGCACGACCATGCAGAACCCCCATGCCAGCAGGATGGGTCCAAGTGGGCGGGGGTCGATCACGAGCCGGTTGCCGAACCGGGTGGTGGGGATCGACAGCATCTCGCGCTTCTCCGTGAAGTACGAGGCGAAGAAGATGACGAGGAGCAGCTTGGCCAGCTCCACCGGCTGGCCCGAGATCGGGCCGATGTGGATCCACAGCCTGACGCTCTCGTTGTAGGCGCCGACAGCCAGGCCAAGGTGGGGAACCAGCGGGGACAGCATCAGCGCGATGGCAGCGACCAAGAGCAGGTACCGGTAGCGGTCGAGGTCGCGCGATCGCTTGACGAACACCAGTGTCACCACGTAGAAGCCGACACCTACCGCAGTCCACATGGCCTGGAGCTGGGGCGGGAAGAGCGCGCGCTGGTCGATGGCGGCAAGGGTGACGTACCCCAGCCCGTTGAGCAGGCCGACGATGGGGAGCACCACCGGGTTGGCGTCGGGGGCGAGGTACCGGGTGGCGATGTGGGCCACGAGCCCGAGGCCGAGCACGATGGCGAGGAAGGCACCCAGGTTCGGAGGCACCTTGGACGTGGTGCCGATGGAGGCGAGAACGTAGGCGGCGGTCACGATGAGCGAGCCGAAGATGATCAGCCCGAGCTCGGCCCGACGCGCCGGGTTGGCTCTTCGTCGTTCCTTCGGGGCCACTCCGAGCCGCATCCGAACCGTTGCCACCGTCGGCGATGCTATCCGGGACGCCATGTGATGGCGCAGATGACCCGGCCCGGCGGCCGGTAGCCTCAAAGGATCATGACCAGCATGCAGCACGGCGCAGCGGCAACCGGTCCCGACCTGGCGCCGGAAGCCGCCGCCGGGCAGCCACAGGCCGGGCAGCCACAGGCCGAGGTGGCCCGTGACGCCGGGGCAGCTGTTCCCGTGGGGGTTCCGGCCGGCGCGTTCGTCGCGATCGGTGCCGGCAGGGTCGCCCACGACCCCGCCGAGATCGGCTCCGACCGGTTCAGCAACCGGGAGCTGTCCTGGCTGGAGTTCGGGGACCGGCTCCTCGACCTGGCGGACGACCCGTCCGTCCCGCTCCTGGAGCGGGTGAAGTTCCTCGCCATCTTCTCCGAAGGGCTGGACGAGTTCTTCCAGGTCCGGGTGGCAGGCCTCAAAGACCAGGTCGACGCCGGCCTGCGGGCTCGCTCGCCCGACGGGCTGCGCCCCTCGGAAGCCCTGCGGGCCGTGCGCTCCCGGGTTGTCGAGCTCGTGAGCCGCCAGGCAGCGATATTCCTCGGCTCCGTGGTGCCCGCACTCGCCGATGCCGGGGTCCGCCTGTCGAGCTGGGACTCGCTCGACGACGACGACCGGGACCATCTGGTGGCAGTGTTCCACCGGCAGATCTTCCCGGTGCTGACCCCGCTCGCCGTCGACCCCGGCCACCCCTTCCCCTACATCTCCAACCTGTCGCTGAATTTGATCGTCCGGGTGGCTGACCCGGTGACCGGGCTGGAACGCGTGGCCCGGGTGAAGGTGCCGCCGCTGCTGCCGCGGTTCGTCGTCATGCCCGACGGGGAGCGCTTCGTGCCCCTGGAGCAGGTGATCGCCGCCCACCTGGCGACGCTCTTCCCGGAGATGGCGATCGGCGAGCACGTCGCCTTCCGAGTCACCCGCAATGCCGACCTGGCACTCCAAGAAGACGAGGCTGACGACCTGCTCGCGGCTGTGGAGATGGAGCTGCGGCGGCGACGCTTCGGGCGGGCGGTGCGGATCGAGATCGCCGACGAGATGAGCCCCGACATGCGGGACCTGCTCGTGCGCGAGCTCGATCTCGCCCCCGACGACCTGTACGAGACGGCGGCGCCGCTGGACCTCGGCGGGCTGTGGGCGGTGCACGCCCTCGACCGGCCGGACCTGCACAGCGAGGCGTGGGCGCCCATGACGCCACCGCGCCTGGCCAACGCCGGAGACGAGCCCGCCAACCTGTTCGCTGCGGTACGCGAGCGCGACATCCTCGTCCACCATCCCTACGACTCGTTCACGACGTCGGTGGAGGCGTTCGTCACCGAGGCGGCCGACGACCCCGAGGTGCTGGCCATCAAGCAGACCCTCTACCGGACATCGGGCGACAGCCCGGTGGTGGCTGCGCTCATCCGGGCAGCCGAGGCCGGCAAGCAGGTGGCGGCCGTGGTGGAGCTCAAGGCCCGGTTCGACGAGCAGAACAACATCGTCTGGGCTCGCGCGCTGGAGGAGGCCGGGGTGCACGTGGTCTACGGCCTGATGGGCCTGAAGACCCACTCCAAGACGGCACTTGTGGTGCGGCGCGAGGAGGACGGCATCCGCCGCTACTGCCATGTCGGCACCGGCAACTACAACCCCCGGACCGCCCGGCAGTACGAGGACGTCGGCTTGCTGTCGGCAGATGCCGAGCTCGGTGCCGATGTCGGCGACCTGTTCAACGTGCTGACAGGTTTCAGCCGCCACTCCACCTACCGGACCATCGTGGTGGCACCCACCTCGCTGCGCCGCCGGATGCTGGAGCTGATCGAGGCGGAAGCGGACGCGGGGACCGCGGGCAGGATCGTCATCAAGGTCAACGGCCTGACGGATCCCGAGGTCATCGACGCCCTGTACCGGGCCTCGATGTGCCGCGTGCCCATCGACCTGGTGGTGCGTGGCGTGTGCTGTCTTCGCCCCGGTGTGCCCGACCTGTCGGAGACGATCCGGGTGCGCTCGGTCGTCGGCCGGTTCCTGGAGCACTCCCGGATCTTCCGATTTGGGGGGGGCGGCGGTCGGGAGCGGACCGTCCTCATGGGCTCCGCCGACCTGATGGAGCGCAACCTCGACCGCCGGGTGGAGGTGCTGGTCCCGGTGCGCGACGTCGAGTTGCAGGAGCGGCTGCTCCAGATCCTCGACCTGGCACTGGCCGACGACGTCAACAGCTGGGAGCTCCGTCCCGACGGGCGCTGGGACCGCGTGCCGGACCGGACCGGCACCAGCTCGCAGCAGATGCTGCAGGAGCTCGCCCGCCAGAGGGCCCGGCGGCGGCGCGAGCCCGAGCCCCTGGCCGCGGCGGCCCCCGTTGCGGAGCCGCCGGTGGCCGACGATCGCTCCTGTTGAGCTCGCCGGTCCAGCTGAACCCGACCGAGGCGCTGGACCTGCCGTTCGAGCTGAACCCGGCTGAGCCCGCCGTTCCTGCTGAGCCCGCCGTTCCTGCTGAGCCCGCCGTTCCTGCTGAGCCCGCCGTTCCTGCTGAGCCTGCCGGACGTGCTGAGCCAGGCGGACGTGCTGAGCCAGGCGGACGTGCTGAGCCAGGCGGACGTGCTGAGCCAGGCGGACGTGCTGAGCCAGGCGGACGTGCCGAGCCAGGCGGACGTGCCGAGCCAGG
>JAKAYQ010000312.1 GCA_021826725.1 Actinomycetes bacterium | reverse complement strand
GACCCGCCGAACCCGCGATCCGCCGTCCTCAAACAGCAGCGCCGACCCATGGGCACCGATCGCTGCCGACTCATGTGCAGACAGCCCGGCCGGCAACAGCAGGTTCCGCGCGGCGAGTTTCCCGAGAAGGGCTATCCATCTGAGCCCACTTCATCAGGTAAGCTCCCTGCGTGGCCGACCACCCCAAGGGCGGGCTGCACTACCCACGCTCGACCGGCGAGCTCCAGTCGTGGTTCGGTAGCGACGGCGACTGCCTGGACTACCTCGACTGGATGCGCTGGCCGCAGGGGTTCGTTTGTCCGCGATGCGAAAACCACGGAGGTTGGCTTCGGGCCGACGGCAGCTACAAGTGCGCGAGCTGCAAGAAGGAGACGGCCGTGACGGCCGGGACGCTTTTCGATCGGCGCAGATCGCCGCTCACGGTGTGGTTCGCGGTGTGCTGGGCGTTCGTGTCGCAAAAGGACGGGGTCTCAGCGTTGAGCCTCCAGCGAACACTCGAGATCGGCTCGTACCAGACCGCGTGGGCGATGCTCCACCGGTTGCGCGCTGTGATGGTCCGTCCCGGACGGGACCGACTGACCGGCACGGTGGAGATGGACGAGACGCTCATTGGTGGGGTGACGCCCGGCAAGCGAGGGCGGACGCCAGGGGCCAAGGTGCTGGTCGGTGTTGCCGTCGAGCGCAAGGAACCGAGGGGCTTCGGTCGGTGTCGGCTCTCCGTGCTCCCCGACGCCTCGGCACCCTCGCTCAGGACCTTCCTCGCCGACCATGTCGAACCCGGCTCGACTGTCGTCACTGACGGTTGGCCGCCCTATGCGCCGGCACTGGCTGGTGGCTACAGCCACGAGCGCCATGTGGCACCGGGCGAGCTTGCCCACCAGTTGCTGCCTGGAGTGCACCGCGTGGCCAGCCTGCTCGACCGGTGGCTCCTCGGCACCCACCAAGGCGGAGTGCACCCCGAGCACTTGCCGGCCTACCTCGACGAGTTCACCTTCCGGTTCAATCGCCGGCGATCGACGAGTCGTGGACTTCTCTTCTACCGGGTGCTCGAGCTGGCCGTTGGCCACGACCCTGTGCGCTATCGCCAGCTCGTCGCCAGCCCGGCTTCGAAGAAGGCGCCTCCAATGCCGCCATCGGAGCGAGGCCATCCACCGAGCCTCGAACGGCCCCGGGTTGTCCACCCGTGGCGAACAGCCAGCTGACCAGCATAAGTGGACTCAGATGGATAGCCCTTTTCTCGGGACTCCGACCCGGAAGCGGCGGTATTGACTAGTGCATCGCCTGGGCGGCTGCATAGTGCAAGTGCTGTGACCAGCAGTAATGTCCGGTTTGTAGCCCGAAGGTGCGTGTTGGTCCTGAGCCCCCGCCACCAAGTATCGGCGCTTTCCGCGCCTCTTTGCATATGCACAGGCCGCTGACCAGCATGTTTAGGTCGGCGGTCTGTCGTTTATGGGGCGAGTTTGTGGGGTCCTACTCAACTCCTGCATAGGGCAAAAAGGCGGCGCGCCAGGGCACGAGCGGGCCGGCACGCTGCGGGTTCGCGCATCGAGGCAGGCGGCAACGGCGGGCTGCATAGGGCATGCCCTGTGCAGCGCCATGCAGCTGCCCTGATCAACGGTGCTCGGAGTCGCGCCCACCTCGGGGCCGCTGATCGTGCTGCTGGGCGGCGATCGGCGATCGGCGCTCGCGTGGTGCTCGGGATGGTCGTTCTCCCCGCCTCCGGCGACGTCCGTAGGGGCCGCGCTCGGCGGGGCCACCGGTCGGTGGCGAATGCGCGCTACGGAGTGGGCGAGAGGCCCTGATGAGGGAGGTAATGACAGCCCCTCTCTCGTGGCCGGGTGCGCCCGTAGGGTGGACTCATGGACGGCCGTAGCGAGATCAAGGAGTTCCTGGCGTCACGTCGGGCTCAGGTCACGCCCGAGCGGGCCGGTCTGCCCACCTACGGCGGCCACCGTCGGGTTAAGGGTCTGCGCCGGGAGGAAGTCGCCCTATTGGCCGGGGTGAGCGTGGACTACTACGTCCGCCTCGAGCGGAGCAACCTGCGCGGCGCGTCCGAGCAGGTCCTCGACGCCCTTGCCCGGGCTCTGCTGCTGGACGAGGCGGAGCGCACGCATTTGTTCGACCTGGCCCGGGCGGCCAACGCCACCCCGACGGCGACCCGTCGTCGGGGTAGCACCCAGCGGGTACGGCCGAGTGTGCAGCGCATCTTGGATGTGGTCGACGCGCCGGCGTGGGTGCGCAACGCCCGCCACGACCTCCTGGCCGCAAACCGCCTGGGTTACGCCTTGTACTCGGAGATGTCCACCGACCCGATAACCCCGCCTAACAATGGGACCTACTGCCGTTTCCGTGGGCAGGTGTGACCAGGGACGACGCCGGAGGCGCCATCCGCGGACCGGCCTTCGCCCATTGGTTCCCCGGGGGCGGCACGTCATCGAAGGACCGCCGAGATGGGCGTCGTCACAGCCAGCCTGCTGGCCGGTGGGACACGGGAGTCCGAGGACCGCCAGCCATAATGGAGCAGGTCAGCCGCCTGCGGCTGAC
>JAKAYQ010000311.1 GCA_021826725.1 Actinomycetes bacterium | reverse complement strand
CAGGAACACCCAGGGAGCAGGAACACCCAGGGAGCAGGAACACCCAGGGAGCAGGAACACCCAGGGAGCAGGAACACCCAGGGAGCAGGAACACCCAGGGAGCAGGAACACCCAGGGAGCAGGAACACCCAGGGAGCAGGAACAACGACACCGGGGCCGTGGTTGGGTCTCTCAGGACGCCCTGACCTGGAGGTAGCGATGTCCACCAACCGCGCCGATCCGACCGCCACCGATGCCACCAGCACACCTGCCGGCAAACCCGCCGGCACGCCGGTGCCCACCTCCGACGAGGAATGGCGGACCAGGCTGTCGCCGGACCGCTTTCACGTGCTGCGCGAGAAGGGCACCGAACCGGCGTGGTCCGGCGCGCTGCTCGACGTGCACGACACGGGGCTGTTCCGCTGCGCAGGCTGTGGCACCGCCCTGTTCCGGACAGACGACAAGTTCGATTCGCAGTCGGGTTGGCCGAGCTTCACGCGGGCGGTTGCCGACGGGGTGATCACCGAGCATCAGGACCGCTCGTTCGGCATGCGACGCACCGAGATCACCTGCGCAACCTGCGGCGGGCACTTGGGGCACGTCTTTCCCGACGGGCCACGTCCGACCGGCATGCGCTACTGCATCAACTCGCTGTCGCTCGAGTTCGACCCGGACTGACCGGCACCCGCACCTCCCCAGCCGGTACCGGCAGGGGCACCACCCCACGTCCGTTCCGCTGGACGGGATGGCGGGACCGTCAGCCGATCCTCGAGCTCGCCGACCCAACCGCCGGCGGCGGCGGCCAGCTCATGGTCGCCCGCCGCCCAGGCCTGGCCACCGACCCGACCGAGCAGGTCGCAGAGATCGAACACCTCGCTCTTCGTCAGCACGACCGCCGGCCCGAAGCGGACTGGTCCGGCTCGGTCGGCAGCCAGACCGGGCGGGGACGCCGGCACGCCGGCCATGGCCGGGTCCGGGGCACAGATCACCCGGGACCCGGCACACGACCGGTTCACGCGTCGGCGCGGGCGGCGCGGTCCGCGGCGGAGCGATCGGATCGCCCCTCCGTCGACGATTCCTCGGCCGGCTGGCGCTCTGGCCGCGAGACCTCGGCTGTGGCGAACCGCAGCGACGGCCCGAGGTCGTCGGCGACGATCTCCACCCGGCTCCGACGCTCGCCGCCGTCGGTCTCCCACACGTGCTGCTCGAGCCGCCCGGTGACGATCACGCGACTGCCCTTCACCAGGCTGAGCGCGGCGTTCTCGGCGAGGTCACGCCAGCACACGATGTCGAAGAAGGACGTGGCCTCCTCCCACTCCTCGCTGCCGCGGACCTGCCACCGGCGGTTGACCGCCAGACCGAACGTAGCGTTCGCTTGCCCCTCGCGGGTGTAGCGGATCTCCGGGTCCCGCGTCAGGTTCCCGGACACGGTCGTGGTGTTGCTCATCGGGACTGCACCTCCTCGTGTTCCCCCGCCGCGCGGGGTGGTCCGAAGCTGACCGGAGCACCTGACCGGAACCTTGCCGCCGTCCTTGCTGGCCTGCGCTCCGGCTGATGCGATCAACACTGGGCGGACCGTTCCCCCCGGCGCGACAGGGCCCGGTAGAGCTCGAGCGTCTCAGGGTGGACGGCGTCGTAGGGCTCGACGTCCTCGGCAACCAGCCGGACCAGCTCGGCCATGGCCGCCTCGACGCCGGCGGGGTTGCCGGCTCGGTCGGCGGCGCGCAGCAACGCCCGGTAGAGGCGCTCGTCGTAGGGACTGACGAGCAGTCCCTGGCGAGCCGCCCACCGGGCGCCCTCGGCGTCACCGGCGGCCAGGCAGGATTCGGCCAGCCGGTGCGCGAGGTCGACGACGGTGGACTCGATGTTCGGCAGAATGCCCTCGAGCACAGCCCAGTCGACCGCCCGAAGCCCGTCGAGCGGCCGACCCCGGACGAGCCCGAGACAGGCACGCCAGACCGTCGGGTCGGTAGCCGAGGCACCTGCCTGAAAGCGCTCCCAGTCCGTGGTGACGGTGGAGGCGAGACACAACCGACCGTGCGCGCGTGGGAGGTAGTCGGCTCCGTGCTCGTCGCTGCCAAGTGCGCGGCGCGCCGCAGACGCTGTGGAGTGCAGGCTTGCCGGGGCCATGAGCCGGTCGGGCCACAGGGCGGTCGCCCACTGGTCGGTCGCCGCCCCGGAGGGATGCAGCGCCAGGTAGGCGACGAGATCGAGGGACCACGCCCGGACGAAGGGGCGCTCCGCTCCGGCTACCTCGATCGGTCCCAGCACCCGCACCTCCACACTGGCGACGCTCGGGTCACCTGCGGCGCTGCCGTCGGCCGGACCGGCACGCCCGTTCGGGTGCGCGAGGGCCGAGCCGGCACTCCCGACCAGGTCGCCAGGGATCGCGACGTCAGCGGAGCTCCACGCGCCCTCGGAGACCCCGTCGACCAGCGGCTCCGCTCCGGTGACGGCTCCAGCAAACGCAGGAACACCCGGAGCAGGAACACCCGGAGCAGGAACACCCGGAGCAGGAACACCCGGAGCAGGAACACCCGGAGCAGGAACATGGTCAGGTGGTGGGCGGTCC
>JAKAYQ010000083.1 GCA_021826725.1 Actinomycetes bacterium | reverse complement strand
GACCGCACGACCGCACGACCGCACGACCGCACGACCGCACGACCGCACGACCGCACGACCGCACGACCGCACGACCGCACGACCGCACGACCGCACGACCGCACGACCGCCCGGATATTACGCTCTAGTCATACGTGTTCCTACTATGTAATATCTCTGCATGGCACCACTCTCGCTCGAACCCCCCATCCCCGAACCCGCCGACCGCCTGCCGTTCGGGTCGCCCGAGCGAGCACGCCGCTACGACACCGGTCGCTACCGGGGCGCCGTCGGCCGCAACTGGTACGACACCGACCCGACCCTGCAGTTCCTGATGCACATGCAGCTCGGGGCCGACGGCCTGGCCTGGGCCCTGCCGCACCTGCGGCGGGTGGGGGCACTCATAGGCGGCCCAGTGGCTGCCCGAGCGGAGGAGACGGACCGGAACCCGCCGCGCCTGGAGCGCTACGACCGATGGGGCCACGAGGTCGGGCGGGTCGTGCTACCGCCGAGCTTGGTCGCCAGCCAGGCCGACCTGCTGGCCGACAACTTCACGGGACCGGCCTTCGTCGAGCAGGCCCGACGGGCCGGAGCCGACCCGGTGCCGCTGGGCGCGGCATGGACGTACCTGCTCGACCAGGCGGAGATCGGCATGACCTGCGCGCTGGGCACCGGCGGCGACATGGTGGTCCGGATGGCCGAGGCGTTCGCCCCGCCAGACGTCCGGGACCGGGTTCGCAGCCTGTTCGGGTCCGGGGACATGTCGGGTGAAGCCGCCCAGATGTTCACCGAGCGGACCGGTGGCTCCGACCTCGGCTCACTCGAGACGACCGCCACCCGGACCGGAGCGGACAGCTGGCGGCTCGACGGGCTGAAGTGGTTCGTCTCCAATGTGCACGCGTCGGCGTTCGTCGCCCTGGCAAAGATCGAAGGCGGCCTCGACGGAATTGCCGGGGTGGCCCCGTTCCTGGTGCTGGCAGAGCGGCGCGACGGATCGCGCAACGGCATCAGGATCCGCCGCCTGAAGGACAAGCTCGGCACTCGGGCCGTGCCCTCGGGGGAGGTCGAGCTTGTCGGCGCCGAGGCGTTCCTGCTCGCACCGGGGGCGGCCGGCACCGGTGAAGGCGCCACGGACGAGAGCGGCGGGGAGGGGAACCGCAACAACCGGCTCGGCGGAGCCGCGGGCAGCGGCGACGACGGCACTGGGGACGGGCGCATCGCGGGAGCCGGCGATCCGGCGGGCACAGCACGGAACCCCGGCGCCGGCGGCCTTGCCCGGCTGATGCGGCTCACCAACGGCGCCCGGCTCGCCATCGCCATGATGGGCGTGGGCTGCGCCCGCCGGGCCCTGGTCGAGTCGCTCTGCTTCGCCCGCTCGCGTGACGCCTTCGACGCAGCCCTCATCGACCAGCCGCTCGTCCAGCGCAAGCTGGCCGAGATGATCGTCGACGTCGAGGCCGCGCAGGCGATGGTGTTCGACGGCTACTGCGGTGAACGCCTCCGCCTCGGCGCGCCGCTGGCGAAGCTCCGGGCGTCGCGCCTCGGCATCGCCGCGGCCAGCGACGCCATCGAGCTGCACGGCGGCAACGGCTACATCGAGGACTGGCCCGTTGCCCGCATCCTTCGCGACGCCCAGGTCAACCCGGTGTGGGAAGGACCCGACAACATCCTCTGCTTGGACGTCCGCCGGGCCATGGTGAAGGAACAGGCCCACGAGGCACTGTTCGCCCGCGTCGCCGCCGCCGTCGACGCCGCCCCGGCCTGCGAGCCCGAAGAGCGCACGGCACGCGAGCTCGTGGCCGCCGGCCTCGACCGGGCACGGCACGCGGTGCGGATATGGAGCGGCCTGGAGCCACAGGTGGCCGAGGCCCGTCTCTACCCCCTCGCCCAGCTCCTCGCCGACGTCTACGCGGGAGCGACCCTGCTCGAACACGTCACCCACCAACGTGCCGCGGGCTCGCCCGCAGCCGGAAGTGGGCGCAAGGCGCTGGTCGCCTCGCTCTACGCCCGCCGCCATCTCGCCCCGCCCGACCCGCTCGCCGCCATCGGCGACGAACCGACAGACCTCTTGCGCTTCAAGGAGCTGTGCGACGGCGCCTTCATCGACACGTCCGCCTGAGCGCACACCCGCCGGCGACAACGAGCCTGAGCGAACACCCACCGGCGACAACGAGCCTGAGCGCACACCCGCCGACGCCGACGGCCGCCGCGCCACGACCGTCAGGAGCACCAAGGCCGTCGATTTCGGTCGAGCGCAGCACCACACCCAGGCCCGTGCAACGGCATAGTGGCGCCCGCTGCGGATCGACGACCGACGCCGCTCGGCGCCCCTCGGCGACCAGCGTCGATCTCCTGCGCTGTGAGATCGTTCTCGCATGTGCCGCATGCATGCGATCTGACCAAGGTACGGTGGTGGCATGGCCCCTGCTCCGCTCGCACTGCACTTGGACGAAGGCGAGGGCGGGCTGGACGTCATCGACCGGCAGGTCATCCAGCTCTTCGCGCTCGTGGCCGAGGCGCTGGCCGGCGCCACCCACGCGCTGCTGGCAGGTGATCGCGACGCTGCCCGGGAGCTGGCTGCCAGCGACGAGGCCATCGACTGCCTGTACCGCGACGTCGAGGCCACCGCCACGCGCCGGGCCGAGGCCCTCGGTTCCGCCGCGGAGATGCACTACCTGGTGGCAGTCCTGCGCATGCTTCCCGAGATCGAGCGCAGCGGGGACCTGGCAGAGCACGTGGCCAGCCGGGCCGTGCGCGGCCTGGGCGTCGAGCTGTCACACCGTTCCCGCGGGATGATCGAGCAGATGGGCGAGATCGCGTGCTCCATGTGGCGGCGCACCGCGGACGCCTACGCTGATCGCGACGCCTGCGCAGCGGCCCACCTCGAGGAGCTCGACGATGACCTCGACGAGCTGCACGTGCTGCTGACCGCGGAGATCGCCAGTGGGTCCATGCCGATCCCGATCGCGATCGAAGCCGCGCTGGTCGCCCGCTTCTACGAGCGGCTCGGCGACCACGCCGTCAACCTGTCCCGCAGGATCGCAGCGCTGGCCGTCCGTTCGGCCTGAACTGCCCCGGTGGCGGTCACGAGTGCGCTGCCGTCACGTGGTCGACGAACTGGGTCAGCAGCCGATCGAACTCGTCGGGGTGGTCCCGGTTCAGCATGTGGCCACCTCCGGCCACGACCTCGAACGAGGCTCCCGGGATAGCCGCAGCCAGATCCCGTGCCTGGCCCACGGTGACCGCGGGATCCTCGTCACCGACCACGACGAGGGCAGGAACGTCGATCTGCCGCAGCCGGGCATGCTCGTCGTGGCCGACCAGCGCGAGCATCGCGTCGGCCAGCACATCCGGGTCGTTGCTGGCGAAGTCCCGCCGCTCCCATGCCGTACCGGCGGCGCGTGCCACGTGCATTGCCTCTGCCCCCGTCGGCTTTCCGGCACGCCGGTCGCCACTTTCGAGAAGGTTGATCGCCGCCCGCATGCCCTTGGACCGGATCCGGGCGGCCGCAACACGTAAGAAGAACGCAACCGGCAGGGGGACCTTGGACGACGTGCTGACCAGCACGAGCCCGCTGACCACCTCGGGGTGGTCGACAGCCAGGGTCTGCGCCACCAGGCCGCCGAGCGACAGGCCGACCACGACACCACGGTCGACCTCGAGTGCCTGGAGCACCGCGTGCACGTCGGCCGCCAGCGACAACGTTGTCAGCGGTCCGGGTGTCGACGGCGTCCGTCCGTGCCCACGCAGCTCCGGGACGATGCACCGGTAGCGGTCGGCCAGCCGGTCGAGCTGCGTCTCGAAATCCCGCCAGGTGCCTCCGAGCCCGTGCAACCACACGACCGGGGCTCCCTCCCCCTCGTCGATGACGTTGCAGCGGAACCCTCCAGCGTCGATCAGCATCTCGCATCTCCCCCGGTGTGTCCGATCCCGTGCAACCGCACGACCGGGGCTCCCTCCCCCTCGTCGATGACGTTGCAGCGGAACCCTCCAGCGTCGATCAGCATCTCGCATCTCCCCTCGCATGCCCTGTCACGCGGCGGTCGCATGCTCGTGCTCGTACCGGCGCTCATGCTGGCGCTCATACTGGCGCTCGTGCCGGCGCTCGTGCCGGCGCTCGTGCCGCCAAACCCTACGCCTGGTGCTCCCGCCCATCCCGCTCATCCGCGCCCATCCCGCTCATCCGCGCCCATCCCGCCCAACCCGCCCATCCCGCCCATCCGCGCCCATCCGCGCCCATCCCACGGAGCGATTCAACACGGGATCGCGCGGCCAGCGGCGGAGGCAAAACCACGTTCCGTCGCAACGGGGGACCCCTGAACGCCCTACCATGGCGCCGTGCGGAGCCAGAAACACGCGACATCGGCGGTACCACTCAGGAACTGGCGCCATCGCCGGCAATCCGCCACGAAGGCGCTCGCTGGGTTCACCGACCTCCAGGAGATCGGGCGGGGGGGCTGCTCCGTCGTCTACCGAGCCAGCGAGGTCGATACCGAGCGCACCGTCGCGCTGAAGGTGATCGACGTCGAAGGTGTGTCTCCGCACGCGCTCGAATCCTTCCAGCGCGAGGCGCTCGCGCTGGCAGCGCTCGGTGACCATCCGAACATCGTGACCCTGTACCGCTCACTCGTGCTGGACGACGAACGGCCCGCGCTGGTCCTGGAGCTGTGCACGGGATCGCTGGCGCAGCGTGTCAGGACAGAGGGCCCGCTCGACCCGACCGAGGTCGCTGCCATCGGGGTGAAGCTCGCCGGCGCGCTCGAGACCGCGCATCGGGCTGGGCTGCTCCACCTCGACGTCAAACCCGCCAACATCCTCGTCACCGGGTACGGGGAGCCGGCCCTGGCCGATTTCGGGCTCTCCCGACTGCGTTCCGCCAACGCCGGCACGGAAGTCGTGGGGCTGACGACCGTGCACGCCGCTCCGGAAATGCTCGAAGGCCAGGTCCCCACGCCGGCCGCCGACGTGTACCAACTGGCATCCACGCTCTATCACCTGCTGGCCGGGCATGCGGCGTTCCGCGCGTTCGAAGGGGAGCACCCCGCAGCGGTCGCCTTGCGGGTGTTGCACGACCCTGCGGAGCCCGTGGTCCGGCCCGAGGTGCCCCGATCGTTGTCGGACCTGGTGCTGTGGGCCTTGACGAAGAACCCCGCCGATAGACCGGGCAGCATGGCGCTTTTCGCCAACGCCCTGCACGCGGTCGAAGTGGACTGCGGCTGGCCCCTCACCGCCAGTGTGGTACCTGGCGGGCACGCGCCGCGGACCATCCGGGGTTCTTCCCCGACCTTCCGTGCGACCTGGGCGCCCGGAGTGCCCTCGATCTTCGGCAACGAGGGCGACGCGTCGTCGTTGCCGGTCGGAGTCGCTGGTCGCCCGACGGCATCTGAGCCTGCAACAGCGACCACCGCCCCACCGGCCCCGCCTGAGGCCGGTGACCGACCGGAGGCCGCTGCCGCCGACATAGCCCCACCGACACCACCGGCACCACCGGCACCACGGGCCCCTCGAGCCACTCCCGATACACCCCCCGCTCGGACCCCTGTCGACGCTCTCCCCTTCGTAGCCCCACCGGTCCCGCCGGTCACCACCGCTCCGCAGATACCACCGCCGCTACCGCTGCCGTCCACGCCAACCCGGCTGTCTGAGTCGGCTGAGGCCAAACCAGCCAACCCGTACGGCCCGCTCGGCGACATCATGTCGCTGCCCGCCGACGCTGCCTGGTCCGATGCAGAGGACACCGTGCTGCACGGCCACCGGCGCAGGGCGACGGGGCTGGACGCCATCGCGCCGGACGAGCACGCCCGAACGTGGCTCCGACGTCGCGGACGACGCGACAACAGCTGACCGAATCTCGGCTGCACCAGCACACCGCATGCTCCTGATCGCCGCCTCGACCCAGAGCAGCAGCCGGGTCGCAGACCGGCCATGCGAACCGACAGCAGCGCGACGACGCCCGGCCGGCAACCGAACGGCTCGCCGGCAACCAGTCCTGCACTGGCCGGTCGGTGTGCAGCAGGCCTGTGCTGCCGGTCGTCAGCGCTGTGCAGCGTGAGCGCTGCCGGTCTACCGCCTGGGGTGGGTCAGCGCTGTGGTCCCGGAGCAATGCGCAGCGCCGCCCGGACGCGGTCCCACCGGCGGACGTGGCGCCGGCAGCCGGTGAGCACCTGTCGGCTCTGGTCCCACGCATGGACGGCGTCGCCGTCGGTGGGCGAGGTGTGCTCGGAGTACAGCACGCTGTCGGCCAGGCGACCGACGGCGCCGACCGGCGCGGCCACGTCCGCTCCGAAGCGGGCGGCGGCGGCCACAGCCACCTCGACCGCGGTCAGCGCCCGGAGGTCGCCGCAGCGGTGCTCAACGAGGGTGTCGAGCACTTCGTGCCAGGCACCGACGACACGGCTGCGGTGATCCCCGCCCTGGCGTCGGCGCCGGCGGCGCTGACGGCGCGCCCACACCGACCCGGGCAGGCCCAGCACGAGCAGCGCCAGCACGCCACCAACAGCGGCAACGGCGATCCACAGCGCAGCGCTGTGCGATGCGAGCAGGCGGACGGGCGGCGCGAGTGCATGACCGCTGTGGTGGGACACGGCCACCGCCGGAGTCGGCGGCGGCGTAGACGTGGGCTGCTTGGAGCCGGCGGCCGACGGGAGCGCCGGGATGCCGATCTGGGCCGGCGTCGGGTCGGCCACCACCCAGCCGAGGCCCGCCACCGGGATCTCGACCCACGTCCACGCCTGGCGGTTGGTCACCGCGATGGCGCGCCCACCTGCCGCCGGTCCCAGCGCGGCAGAAGGCGGCGACAGCCGGAACCCGGTGACCAGCCGGGCCGGAACCCCCACGTAGCGGGCGACCAGGGCGAAGAGGGTCGCGTACTGCTCCGGGGTGGCTTGGCGGTTCACCATGACGGCGTGGATCACGGCGGCGAGCGAGGTGCCACCCTCGTCGGCCCCGGCGCCGGCAGCCGTCGTCCCGGCACCTGCTCCGGCCGCCACGACAGGGTCGAGCAGCGCGTCGCGTGAGTGGATCAGGTCGGCCACTGCAGCCAGGAAGGTCAAGGAGCGAGCCGGTGCCTGCCCGCTCTGAGTGGCCAACGCGTGGACGGTCGCAGCGAGATAGGGCTGCACAGATGCGGGGACCGACAGGTCGGCCGGGTCGGGGGAGGACGTCGGAGGTCGCCGCAGGTCCGCCGCACCCATCGTCTGGAGCGTGACGGTGGGCGCCTGCGAGACGACGGTGTAGCGCGTGCCGGCCGCCATCGGCGCGGCGGGCACCACCATGCCGGCGCTCGGTGCGGCGTCGATCGCGACTCCCGATACCGCCGTTGCCCGGTCGACCACCGGCAGCCACGGGAACGGCAGCACCCGCTCGAGGTGGTAGTGCTGGACGAGCATGGTGCCACCCGCCGGTGCGCCCGGCGGTGCCGGAACCCGCCCTCCGGTCGGTGCGAAGGTCCGGTCGAGGCCCCAGACGTCGCCGTCGTAGCGGTCGAGGATCGCGAGCGTGAGATACCCGTCGAACGGCCGGTTCGTGCGCACTGTCAGCTCGGTGACCGCAGGAGCCGCCGGGTTCGCCTGGCGCAGGATGGCAACCGCGTCGGTCGGAGCCACCGGCTGCTCGCTGCGAAGCGGCGGGCGGCGGGCCGGCGCGACCGGGGAACCTGCGAGCCCCGGCAGGTGTGGGACCAGCGCCGCCGAGGCCACCGTCACTACCACCAGGGTCACCATGCCGAGGAGCAGCGGACGCAGCGGCAGCGCCTGGTCGCGACCGTGACCACCGGGCCACCGAGCTGCCATCCGGGCGACGGCTCCGGCGGGCCCACCGTCGGGCCCGGGGCCGGACGGATCCCGGTCCCGAAGTGCACCCTGACCTGCGGAGACCCCGGCACCCACCTCGGCCGGCTCGTCGCGTGGACCGACGACGGCCAGCCACCGCTGGGTGAAGAGGACCACGCCGACGACCGCCATGAACGCGGCGGCGACACCGACGAACCGCTGGGGGTCGCCGGCAGTGAGCGCAAGCGCCGCGACGAACCCGGCGATCCAGCAGACGGCGGCACCACCCACACTTCGCCGGCGAGCCAGCAGCTCCCCGGACGTCGCACCGACCAGCCAGCAGAGGAGGACCGGCGTGACGAGCACCCAGCGGGGCGACGCGATCGGCAGGGTCTCCGACAGCAGGCGGGCGCTGCCTTCGCCCAACCCCCGGCCCAGGTCCGCCAGACCGAGCGGCTCATGCAAGGTGGCCAGGAGAGAGAACAGCACGGCGGCGACCGCCGAGGCTGACACCGACCAGGTGGCCGACCGGCCAGTGGCGGCGAACGCGGCGGGGATGCCCACAGCCAGGACGGCGGCGACCAGCGCCAGCAAGACGAAGGTGCTGCCGGAGAACGCCGCGGCGAGCGGGAAGACGGCCAGCACCGTGGCGGCGGCAGCCAGCGGCCACAGCGCCCCACCAAGGACGGCCCGGACCAGCATGGCCGAGTCATCGACAGCGATCCGGTGGGTGGCAGACCGGGGCCGACCGGTACCGGCCGGCGTGCCGGGGGCGGGCGGGGGGGCAGCAGCGCGCTCGCGAATGCCGGCTCCGGGGCTCATGCCTGCCTCCGCACCGACGGGGGCGGTGGGGCTGCTGCAGCACCAGCCGCCGGGACAGCACCAGCCGCCGGGACAGCACCAGCCGCCGGGGAACCGGGCCGGCGCGCGGCCAGGTTCCAGGCGGCGGCAAACTGGTCCCCGTCCGTGGCCTCGATCACCGTGACGCCGGGCAGCCGCACGGGCGGTCGCGGCACGTCGGTGATCGACACCACCACGACCCGGCGGAACCGGCGTCGCAGGGCCGGCAGGGCCGCCAGCGAACCGTCCCGGATGGCGCCGGTCACCACGACCAGCGCGGTGCCGCCCCGATGCTGCCGCAGGCGCACCAGCTCGCGCTCGAGATCGCCTCCGGCCGGCTTCACCTCGGTGAGCCAGTCGACGATCGGCTGCGGAGACCGGTCGCCAGGGCCGCCCACCCGCTCCCCTGTGCTGCAGCGGAGCTGGACGGCGGCGTTCTGGCGGGCGCTGGCCACCACCACCGACGCGGCCACGTCCACTGCTGTCTCAACACTCGACGTGGTGTGCAGCACCGGGTTCAGGTCGAGCAGCACCACGGTGTAGGGCTGGGAAGTGTCGACGTTGTGGCGGACCATCAGGCGACCGGTGCGAGCCGTGGACTTCCAGTGGATCATGCGCAGGTCGTCACCGGTCACGTACTCGCGCAAGCGGTGGAAGGTGATGTCCCCTTCGGGCGCGGTGTCCGACGACGGGCCCTCGAGGTTGCGGGTCACGCCCGACGGCAGCGGCAGCAGGGGCAGCACCCTCGGATGCACCCACAGCCGTTCCACCTCGCCGAAGCGCCGGGTGACCCGCAGCAGGCCGAAGGGGTCGCCGCGACCGACCTCGATGGGCCCGACGTCGAACACCCCGCGCCGGGCGGTGGGAAGCCGGTAGGTGCGGACCCCGCGCTCACCACCACGGAGCTCGGGCAGGACGGTGCGGACCACGCCGTCGCCGTAGGGCTGCTGGGCCACGGTGACCGGCAACCGTGACCGGCCGACGTTGGCCAGCTGCAGGTGGGCGATGGCCGGCATGCCCTTCGGCACGCGCGTCGGATGGATCTGGCGCTCGATACGGACAGAGGGCGGCCGGACTACCCAGACCACCGCTGCTGCCACCAGCAGGAGCGCGCCGGCGCCGACCACCACCATCGCCGGCCACACCAGCGCGGCTCCTGCCGCGACGAGCACGGCACCGAGCACCAACGACCCCAGTCCGGCGCGCGTCATCGGCGCCGCCGGCCCCGAAGCCCAGGGCTCTGCACCGTGCTCACGTGCCGATGTTCCGGGGAACCGGCACCGACTGGACGGCACGGGCCACCACATCCGCGCTGGTGCGCCCTTGGAGCTCGGCCTCCGGGTGCAACAGGACCCGGTGGCACCACACTGACGAGGCGCACAGCTTGACGTCGTCTGGTGTGACGAACGGCCGGTCTCCCATGGCCGCCCAGGCCCGAGCCGCACGCAGCAGTGCCAGGCTGCCACGTGGCGACACGCCGAGCCGCACCTCAGGTGCCTGACGGGTGGCCTGCGCCAGCGCCACGATGTACCCCTCGATGGTCGGCGCGACCTCCACGGTCTTGACATGGTCGATCATGGCGAGCAGGTCGAGCCCCTCCATCACCGGCGCCAGGTGGGAGACAGTGGCCCCGTCCTTCTCGTGCCGAAGCACGTCGGCCTCGGCCTCCGCCGGCGGGTACCCGACCTCCAGGCGCATGAGGAACCGGTCGAGCTGGGCTTCGGGCAGCGGGTAGGTGCCCTCCATGTCGATAGGGTTTTGGGTGGCGACCACCATGAAGGGTCGGGGCACCGGGTAGACGACGGCGTCGGTCGAGACGGTTCGCTCCTCCATCACCTCGAGCAGCGCCGCCTGGGTCTTCGGCGAAGCCCGGTTGATCTCGTCGCCGACCACGATGTTGGCGAAGATCGGACCGCGCCGGAACTCGAAGGTGCCGGTGCCCTGGTTGAACACCGACACGCCGGTCACGTCCGACGGCAGCAGGTCGGGCGTGAACTGGATGCGGTTCCACTCCAGCCGGATCGACGCCGCCATCGCCCGGGCGAGGGAGGTCTTGCCCGTCCCCGGCACGTCCTGCAGCAGCAGGTGCCCTTCGGCCAGCATGCAGGTGAGGGCGCGGCGGACGACCTCGTCCTTCCCCCGGATCACCTGGCAGAGGTTGCCGGTGAGCCGGTCGACACGTTGCGCGAAGGCGGCGACGGCTGCGGCACGGCCACCTGGTGCCATCGGCACTCCGGCCTGGTGGGTCACCACGGCCCGAACCTGCTGGTGCGGTGCTCTCGACGTCGTCCTCGCATCACGGTGCTCCTCCCGCTGTGGTGGTTCGTTGTCCTCGGGCCGGCGCCGGGCCGGCTAGGTCGCCGGGCACCGGCCCGAGTCATGCAGGTGGTGCCACGGCCTGTCACCAGCTGCTGCTTGTCCATCAACTGCTGCCTGCCCATCAGCGACCGCCCGTCACCAGCTGCTGCCTGCCCATCAACTGCCTCGTCTTCACGGGACGGCGCTGGCGGACAGCCACCGGTCGACGTGGCGATGGGTGCCCGTGCTCGACGACCCGCTGCCCGACGACCCGCTGCTCGACGACCCCGAACCCGACGACCCCGAACCCGACGACCCGCTGCCCGACGACCCCGAACCCGACGACCCGCTGCCCGACGACCCCGAACCCGACGACCCCGAACCCGACGACCCCGAACCCGACGACCCGCTGCCCGACGACCCCGAACCCGACGACCCCGAACCCGACGACCCGGTGCCCGACGACCCGGTGCCCGATGACCCCGAGCCCGAACCCGACGACCCCGAACCCGGAGCCGTCGTGGCCGTGCTGCCAGGCTCGACGAGCGTGACGACAGGAAGCTGCAGGGTCTCGAACTGCGGGCCGAGCGCGGCCAGGCCGCTCCACGCCACCTCGACCACGGCATCGAAGGGCATCTGGGTCTGGCCGGCGTTGCGCATGGCGGTCAGTACCGCTGCCTGGCACGAGCCGAGATCGAGGCGGACGGTGCCGTCAGGACGGGGGGACGTGGCGCTCACCGCGCACCCCGACGGGGACACCACCGTCGCCGTCCACCCGGAGACTGCCCCGGCATCGCCGGTGGCGGTGATCGCCACCTGCGGCGAAGTGGAGTACGGGAACGACGGCGCCGGGTCCCACGTCGCCGAGATCACACCCCGGTCGGGCACCGTGAACGGTGTCTGCAGCGTCGGCGAAGGACCGCCGTGCACGTTGGTGGCCGGCTCGGTGAGCGACAGGTCCAGCGTGCACGCCCCGCCGAAGTCCCCCGACGAGGCGCTCAGCCCGATCGTGATCGTCCCGTCGGTTCCTGCCCCGCGTTGCACCGACTGAGCCGGAACCTGGGTTTCCTCGTTGCCACATATGATGCTGCCCGCCGCGACCAGCCCCATCGGCGTACCTGCGGGCACGCCCCCGAAGGCATCGTGGACCGTCGCTGCGAGCTGCCCCGACACAAAGCTCTGCACCGTGGTCGAGGTGGAGACCGACAGGTCGCTGGGCCACGGGACGGTCAGCGCCACTGGCGGTCCGGCGATCACCACCGCGGCCTGCGGGTGGCCGGTTGGGTAGACCGTGACCTGCGTGGAGTAGGACGTTCCCGGTTGCAGCCCGGGGAACACCGCGCTGTCCTGGGAGGTCGGCGGCTGGGCGACGCCGCCGACCGCGAACACGAAGTCGGTCGTGTCACTGCCGTACACGGTGACGTCGGCGATGCCCGGCAGTGGGGTGACTGTCAACGTCGCGCTGGCGGTGGGACCGTTCGGCGGTGGCTCGGCCGCGTCGAGGTGGATGCCGGTCGCATCCGGAGCCCGCCAGCCCTGGCTGCACGACGGCGTGCTCGTCGGGTCGCCGAGCAGCCCGTTGGCACCGACAGGCTGGACCGTGAAGCGGAGGCTCGTGCCCAGCGAGCCGGGCGAAGCAGTGAAGGGGACCGTCACCTGGTCCTGCGACGCGGGGACCTGCAGGGCCGGCGCCGTACCGAGAAAGCTCCCGGCGCAGGCGAAGGCGGTGACGGTCCAGGTCGCCGCCGGCTCGGTGCTGACGCACTGGACCTGGCATGGCGTCCACTGCACGTGCCACCCGGTGGACCCGTTGCCCCGAGCCGTGACCGAAGCAGCCGCGTTCGGGCCTTCGGCGTTGGTGGTCGCCGCCACCGGCGGAGCCGACGTGCTGCTGTGCCCGATGTAGGCCGTCACGACGAACTGGTACGTCGACGACGAG
>JAKAYQ010000310.1 GCA_021826725.1 Actinomycetes bacterium | reverse complement strand
CGACAGGGCCACGTCGCCCGTGCCCGGCGGCATGTCGATCAGCAGGTAGTCCGGCTCCCCCCAGTAGGCGTCCACCAGGAACTGCTCGAGCGCCTTGTGGAGCATGGGCCCCCGCCAGACCACCGGCTGGTCGTCCTCCACGAAGAACCCGATGGACAGGCAGCGCACGCCGTGCACCACGGGCGGCACGAGCAACGAGTCGAGCTGGGTCGGTGGGTGGTCGACCCCGATCATCTTCGGCACCGAGAACCCGTAGACGTCAGCGTCGAGGAGGCCGACCTCGAGCCCGCGAGCCGCCAGGGCCAGGGCCAGGTTGACGGTCACCGACGACTTGCCAACGCCGCCCTTGCCCGACGAGACCCCGATCACCCGGGTGCGGCTGCCCGGCACCATGAACCGGTTCGGCCGGCCTTCCTCGTGCCCGAGCGGGCGGGGGGCGTCACCCGGGGCGCCGTGCCCGTGGCCGTGGCCGCCGCCGGCCACCACGTCGGGCTCGCCGTGGGCAGGCATGGACAGCCGGGCCCGCAGCTCGGCCCGGTCCTCGTCCGACATCCCCACGAAGGAGATCTCCGCTTCCCCCGCTCCGGGGACCGCCTGCACCGCCTGATGGATGCGGCTGGCCAGCTCGTCGAGCTGCGGCCACCTCGCGCTGGGCACCGCCACCTCCACGTCGACATGACGCCGGCGGGCCCGCACGGAGCGCACCATGCCCAGCTGGCCGAGGCTGCGACGCAGCTCGGGTTCCTCCACGTCGGACACCGCCGACTGCACCTGGTCGTCACTGGGGGTCACTTGCTGCTCCACAGGAAGAGTTGCACCGGACTGCCGGGCCTCCCCGATCGCGCCTGACCCGACCAGCCTGACCGGGCCGCGCCCGGCCGGACCGCGCCCGACTGGACAATTCTGACCCGATCGCGCCCGGCAGGACCAGCCGACCCGATCGAACAGGCTTCGGCCAACCAGACCTGGCCGAACCAGGCCAGCGGCCATGGGACGACCAGACGGAGGCCCGCCATGCCCCACGACGGTAGGGCGACGGGACCGGCAGCGGCCCAGACCAGGCCGTTCCGGTAGACTACTTCCGTGGGAGCCGTGCTGGATCACACGTGGCACGATCGCCGCAGCGAGCGATTCTCGGCCAGTGTGGCGGCCGTGACGTCCGCGTTCGGGGATCCGACCCGACGCGAGATCTACCTGCACGTGCGCAGCAACCCGGGGACCACCGCCTCCGCTGTGGCGCAGGCGTTCTCGCTGCACCCCAACGTGGCTCGCCACCACCTCGACCGTCTGGCTGCTGGCGGCTACCTGGACGTGACGCTCCGCACGGCGGAATCCGGCGCGGGACGGCCCGCCAAGCACTACCGGGCGGTCGACGACCACGACAGCGGCGACGTGGAGATCCTCGGCCACCGCGACGACCTGCTGGTCTCGCTCCTGGCCGGCGCCGTCTCTCGCCTGGGGGCGCTGCAGGCCGAGGAGCTGGCCTCGCAGGTCGGCGAGGACTACGGGCGCGAGCTCGCCCAGCGCATGCAGCCCGGCGATTCGCCCCGCTCGGTGCGGGCTGCCATGCACGCCGTGGCGGATGCGCTGACGGCACACGGGTTCAATGCCCACGCCGAGCACCGTGGCGACACCACTGCGGTGGTAGCCGGGCACTGCCCGTTCGGCGACGCGGCCACGACGAACCCTGCGCTGTGCGCCGTGGACCGGGGCCTCGTTCGAGGGCTCCTGGCCGGACTGTGCGGGACCTCGGATGCGCTACCGGTACCGGTCGTGCTGTCGTCTCGAGCGCGCGGCGACGACGCCTGCACCGCGCTCGCCTGAACAGCGCTCGCCTGAACAGCGCTCGCCTGAACAGCGCGACCAGCGAACCCCGACCCGCTGGGCTGCCAGCGAACCCCGACCCGCTGGGCTGCCAGCGAACCCCGACCCGCTGGGCTGCCAGCGAACCTCAACCCGCAGCGCGACCCGCGAAGCAGAGCAGCCGCACCTGGTCGTCAGCGCCTGCCGGCGGCTCGAGCGCGGGGCCGAAGCCACCGGGTACCCGCAGGAGCTCGTCGTTGGGCATCATGAACGCGAGCACGGCGGCGACCGAACGTGCATCAAGGTTTTCGTCGAGGCCCGCTCCTCGGGCAAGGTCCCACGTGTGGATCAGGGTGTCGGCCGACAGCAGGGTGCCGACCAGCTGCTCGAAGGGCACTTCGCCGGCACGCGAAGCGACCAGCGCGGTGCGCCGAACCGGGTCGTCGAGCACGGTGAGCACTGCTGCAGACGCTGAGCGCCACGACCCGGCAGGATCGGCCTCATCAGGTGCAGGAAGCTCGGTTCCGCCCATCGCGGCGATGCGCTGGTGTACCCCGGCGGAGTGAAGCACGAGCGCTCGCACCGTCCAGTGCTCGCACGGCGTCGATGCGTCCCACCTGTCAGGTCCCAGGGCGGCCAGCCGAGCGGCGAAACCGGCCGCCACCGCCTGGTACCGCTCGACATGTTCGGAGACAACGGGGCTGTCGGCCATCGCCCGAGCGTAGCCATGCCGGCTGGACCCGGCTCAAGGCC
>JAKAYQ010000082.1 GCA_021826725.1 Actinomycetes bacterium | reverse complement strand
CGCTGCTCGTGCACCCCGGGCATGTCGGCGTGTTCCAGGACTCGATCGCCTTCCAGATCACTCGGGTGCCGGGCATCGCCAACAAGCTCTTCGGCGGCGACGGTTACCACCTGGTGTCCCTGACCGGTCCCGGTACGGTCTGGCTTCAGAGCATGCCCCTGCCGATCCTGGCGCAGGCGCTGGCGCCCTACCTCGGCGGCCAGGGTGCGGCCGACGCCACCACTGGCGGCACCATCGGCGGGGTGCTGGGCGGAGTGCTCGGGCGCCAGGTGTGACGGGCGGGGCGGCGGCTCGCTGACCCTGCGTGGCGGCCTGACGATGTTCGGGCCTGGTGTGCTGTGGCGGCCGGGCGGCTTCTGGGATCAGCGGGGCGCGGTGGACCTTGGGATGGACCAGGTGTCGCCGACGCGCCGAATGGCGCCCAGGGCTCGATGGCGAGCATGGAGGGTACCGGCGGCGTGGCCCGGGCTCGTGGCGGGCCGCGCTCACCGCTGCGCGGTGGTGGCGGTGAGCGTGCACGGGTCGCGTCTGCGCCGCGGAAGCCTCCGTGCCGCCTGGCGGGCAAGGCAGGCGAGCTGTCGGGCCGCTGCGGCGTCGGTGTCGTCCGGCCGCTCGCGGGCATACCGGGCCGCGTCGACCAGGAGCGCGAGCGCGCCGACGGCGCCGGCGATCTCGGCGAGCTGCTCCTCTGTCGCGTGGCGGCCGGTCACCGGCTTGACGGATCTCGTCGGCCTGTTGGTCAGCGACGGCTGAAGCTGGACAGGTCCGAGGTCCGCGGCCAGGCGGCTGGCGTACTCGCGAGGCGTCTCGTCGTGGCGTGGACCGAGGCGTCGACGGGCCAGGTGCCCAGTGACCGACGCCCAGGCCCGGTCGATCTGCAACGCTGGGTCGCCGGTGTTCGCGCGCCCGGCGTTGCGCCGCCGCCGGCGCCCCACGAGGACGAGCCAGGCTGCCGCCCCGACGGCGATCACTGCGGCCGCGAGCGTCGCCGGTGTGCTCACCCCGGCTGTCGGTCGGACCGTCTGGGAGGGGCGGTGCGGAGCCGGAGGGTGGGCGGCAGGACGCAGGGCACGCCGCGGGCCGGGTCTGGTCGGCTGGTGAGCCAGCCCTTGCACCCCGACGGGCGTCACCGGAGCGTGGGCGGCGACCGACGTCGCCGGCAGTGCGACCGCGTGGCCGGGTGTGGTCGCTGTCGCTGCCGTCGAGGGCGGTGTCGGCTCGAAGGACACCCACCCCGCAGCGGCACCGAGGTACACCTCGGGCCACACGTGGGCGTCGGCCCCGGTGACCTGGTAGCTGTCGCGACCGATGGGCTCCCCGGTGGCGAACCCCACGGCCAGGCGTGTCGGGAGCCCGTCGAGCCGAGCCAGCACGGCGAACGCTGATGCGAATTGCTGGCAGTAGCCGGCTCGGGTGACGGTCAGGAACGCCACCAGCGGGTTGGACCGGGCCGGGTACGGCGGTGGTGACAGCGTGTACCTGAAGCGCCCCGACGTGAAGAAGTGGACGAGGTCGAGTGCTCGGCGATATGGCCCGAAGGAACTTGCCACCAGGTGGTGGGCCAGTTGCACAGCGGCAGCCGGCTGGTTCGGCAGGCGCAGGTAGGGCTGGAGCCAGCGGGCGGCAGCGGGGGTGGGGAGCGCAGCCAGCTCCGCGGGTGACATGGCGGTGACCGAGGAGGTGACCCGGTACTGCTTCGGCGTGACGTCACGCACGACGTCGCCCGACACCGGGTCCACATGGGCGGCGCCTGCGCCAACGACCGTGACGGTCGTGGGAACCGGTGCAGCCGGCAGCCATGGGCTGTCGAGGCCTTGCACCCGAACCTGTTGGACCAGTGTCAGGGTGCCGTGCGCGGTGGTCGGGCCCCTGACCGTCGCCTGGCGCTGTCCGGCTGTCGCCTGGCTCTCACCGGCCGGCGGTGGCGGCACGGCTCGCGCGCCGTGCCCCGCGACCCAGCTCGTGCCCGTGTAGGTGTCGAGGGTAGTGAGCTGCCAGTAGCTGGCCAGGGGGGAGGTCACGGTGAACACCTTCGTCTGGGCGAGGTGGATCTTGACCGGCAGCAGATCGGCACTCGGCGTGCCTACCACCAGGGTCTGCGGCGCCGCGACCAGCCGTCGGTGGACCGTCAGCCGGCTCCCGGCCAGGGGGGCGGTGCCGGCGAGGACGCCGGCCGCAATGGCGAGCACCGCCAGGGCGCCGCCGAACACGGCGTGCGGGGCTGTCGCTGCGGTCAGGGCTCGCCTCCCCCGGGCGTGTGGTCGAGCAGCAGCGGACCTGCGTCCGGCCGCCGTTGACACAGCCGCCGTTGACGCAGCCGCCGTTGACGCGACCGTCGTGGCTCCGCCGGCTGGAGTGCCGAACCGTTTGGTCGTGGCGGCTGTCGGGCTCGTGGTGGCTGTGGCTGTGGCGGGCGTGGGGAGCGCAACGGGGTGGTGTGCCGGACCGGTCCGACCGGCCGCCAGCAGCACGGCGGCGGCTGCCGCCAGCCATGCTGCAGTCGCCAGCATGTCCCGTCGTGGCGTCAACGCCGTCGCGACGATCAGGAGCACGACGAGCGGGGCGAGTGCGGGCAAGGGCCGCCGAAATGCGGTCCACGTCGCCTGGGCCAGTGCCACGAGGCCCCCCGCTGCCACGGCGAACGCGAGGCGCAGGTCAGGAGCCGCCTGCACCGGCGGCTGCGCGTGGCCGACGGCGGACAGCGTTGCGGACACGCCGGCGACAAGTGCCCGGAGGCTTCCGGCACCGGGGATGCCGGCACGTGTCGTGCCGGGCACGACCAGCCACCAGCCACACAGCGCGACGCCGACCAGGGCGGCAGCCAGGACTGCGGTGGTGCTGGCCCAGCGCGTGCGGCGCGCTGTCATCCGCCCCGTGACGGCGGCAAGGACGGTTGCGGCTGCAGCTGTGGCTGCGGCGGTGGCGACCACGGTGCTCGCGTCGGAGAACAGTGGCGTTGCGGCGAGGGCACCGGCAGCACCGGCGGCTCCGAGGAGCGCGTGCACGGCCCAGTTCGGCTGTGGCGGCCGCAGGACCGGTGCGGGCTCGTTGCCCGCGTGCCCAAGACGCAGACCCGGCGCGGCGCCATGCTGTCGCCGGGTCTGCGGCCCCGTCGCGGTGTCCGGGCCCGATGGGGCTGTGCCGCCCGGTTGGTTCACGAGCCGGTCCCGGTCCGTGCGTCGACGACGAGCACTTCGGTGCCGGCATCCGCCCATCTGCTGCGTCCCGATCCGGTGGTGACGACCACAGTCGGCTGCGGGCCAGCTGGCGGTGGGGGACCGACCGCCCCGGCCCGGTCGAGATCGGCGAGGGCCAGCCAGGCCGACAGCGACGGGAGCGACCCGGGTCCCGGTTCGATGCGAGCCGGTGGCTGGCCGGTGCCGGTGAGCTGTACCGGGCGGCCGCGGGCCAGCTCGGCAGCGGCCAGCCCTCCGGCCGCTGTGACGGCTACCTCCACGGTGGCCGCCGAGTGGCAAGCGGGGCGCAGATCGAGATGGATGATGGTGCCCCGGAGCGCCGGCGCGGCGAAGCGTCGTACGACCGGGGTGCCGGTCCGCAGCGTGGTGGGCCAGTGCACCGGGCCGGCAACGGCGGGCCCTCGCAGCGGTTGGAGCTCCAGCAGGTCGCCGTCGGCGGTCCCGGGACCCGGCGCGGCGCGCTGCCCGGCGGCGGCGCCACCTGTGCGTCCCGTGCGGCGGCCAGGGTCGGAGCTGGCGACTGGGGGATCGACGGCCAGGGCCCGCCACGGGCCAGCCCGTCCGACGGCGATCTCGGCGATGCCGAACATGTCGGCAAGCCACAATTCGAGTGGCCCGATCTCGAGAACCCCGCGGCCTGGTGCCACGAGCCGCCGTCGGTGCCCTGCAGGATCGTTCGCGGTCACTGCGAGCCGCCCGAGGCGGCCGGTGGCGGAGGCGACCACCCCGTGGCGCCGGTACAGGCACCACCGGCCCGCCGGATCGTCGACCTCGAAGCGGCCCGAGGCGATCCCAGGACTGCCGTCGCCTGCGCGTGCGGCGGCCGTGCCCCCGTCGCCGGCACCGGCGGCGCCGCCGGCGACCCCAACGACGACCTCCACCACCTGGCCTGGCCGGACCTGCGGACCCACGCCGGTCAGCCACGGCACGACCCGGCCGGCGGCCCGCCGGCCGGCTGGCAGCGCTGCCAGGGCAGCCAGGCCGACGAGGACCAACGTGGCGACGCCAACGGCTACGAGCGCAGCGATGGCGTCGACCTCTCCGGCGACGGCCGCGGTGCCCCCGACGGCGACGAGCGCCGCGCCACGGCGCCGCAGCCGCAGCCGCAGCCGGAACTGTGGTTGTTGTGCAGGGCTGTTCACCGGTGCCGGCGCGGTGGTGCCGGGCTGGTGCCCGCCAGGATGTCGCCGACGACGGAGGAAGCCGACCGGCCGGCCAGGTCGGCGTTCGGGGTGAGGACGAGCCGGTGGGCCAGCACCGGCACGGCGAGCGCCTTCACGTCGTCGGGCAGCACATAGTCGCGGCCGTCGAACAGGGCCCGGGACCGAGCGGCTCGGACCAAGGCAAGCGCGGCCCTCGGCGACGCGCCGACTGCCACCTCGTGATGGTGACGGGTTCCCTGCACCAGGTCGAGGGCGTAGTCCCGCGTGGCCTCGGACAGGTGGACACGGCGGGCTTCGTCGATGGCGGCAGCGAGCTCGCCGGGAGCGAGAGCCGGGGAGAGGGCGTTGGCGCGCTCGGTCTGCTCGCCGGCGTCGAGCAGCGCGGCCTCGCTTGCCCGGTCCGGGTAGCCGATCGACAGGCACAGCAGGAACCGGTCGCGCTGGCTGTGGGGGAGGAGGAAGGTGCTGTCGGGGTCGAGAGGGTTCTGCGTGGCGATCACCATGAACGGCCGGGGCAGCGGGTGGGTGGTGCCGTCCACTGTGACGTGGCGCTCCTCCATGGCCTCGAGCAGGGCGGACTGGGCGCGGGGCGACGCCCGGTTGAGCTCGTCAGCGACCACCAGGTGGGCGAAGATCGGGCCGGGGCGGAACACGAGCTGGCCTCGCTCTGCGCCGGGGACGAGTGAGCCGGTCACGTCGCTCGGAAGCAGGTCTGCGGTGCCTTGGACCCGGCGGAGGTCCAGCCCGACCACTCGGGCCAGCGCTGTGGCCAGTGTCGTCTTTCCCACGCCGGGAAGATCCTGCAGCAGCAGGTGGCCCTCGGCCAGCAGGCAGACGAGCGACAGGGCAACGACGTCGGGCTTCCCCAGCACGATATCGACCATCCGGTCAGCAGCCGCCTGCAGCGATCTGGACGGCCACCGGGCTGACGGCATCCCGCTGGTCATGGTGTGGCCCCGGTCTCCGGCGGTGTCAGGGTGAAGGCGGTGCGGACCGGTGTGGGGACGCCAGGCAGGGCCGGGTTCGGTCGGACCAGCCTCCGCAGCACATGGCGGTGACGAGCCTGCCGCAGCCGATCCGATCCGGTCCCCGGGCGTCGCCCGACAGCATGCACAGCATGGGTATAGCGAGCGCGGATGGCTGTTGGGTGACGATCCGATAACGATCGCGTTGCCGCTCCGACGACACCGCACCCCAGTGCCTGTGCCTGTCGAGTGCTCGCCCTCCGGGGCCGAGCGCAAGACGGAGGTCGGCGTGGCGGTGTCCGCCCGGGAAGGTGGCCGATCGGGGACGTCCCGGCGCCCGCTACCGTGGAGTGCTCATGCACCGGCGCGACGACCTCCGCAACGTGGCCATCGTGGCCCACGTCGACCACGGCAAGACGACCCTGGTCGACGCCATGCTCCGCCAGACCGGGTCCTTCCACGCCCACCAGGAGGTGGCCGACCGGGTGATGGACTCGGGGGACCTCGAGCGGGAGAAGGGCATCACCATCCTGGCCAAGCACACCGCCGTCCACTACGGGGACGTCACCATCACCATCGTCGACACCCCCGGGCACGCCGACTTCGGCGGCGAGGTTGAGCGGGCCCTGGCCATGGTCGATGGTGTGCTGCTCCTGGTCGACGCATCGGAGGGCCCGCTGCCGCAGACTCGCTTTGTGCTCCGCAAGACGTTGCAGGCCCGCCTGCCGGTCGTGGTGGTGGTGAACAAGATCGACCGCGCCGACGCCCGGGTGGCGGAGGTTGTCAGCGAGGTCGAAGAGCTGTTCCTCGACCTCGACGCCGACGAGCACCAGATCGGGTTCCCGGTGCTCTATGCCAGCGCCCGCGCCGGCACCGCCAGCACCGCCCTGGATGTCCCTGGGACCGATCTGAGGCCGCTCTTCGACGCGGTGCTCGCCACCGTGCCCGCGCCCGCGCACGATCCGGACCATCCCCTGCAGGCGCTGGTGACCAACCTCGACGCATCGCCGTACCTCGGTCGCCTCGCCATCTGCCGGGTCCATCACGGCACCCTTCGCACCGGCAGCCCGGTGGCCTGGTGCCGCACGAACGGCACCATCGAGCGGTCCAAGATCACGGCGCTCTACGCCACCGACGGGTTGGACCGGAGCGAGGTCGACGAAGCCGGACCGGGCCAGATCGTGGCTGTCGCCGGCATGAGCGACATCACTGTCGGTGAGACCCTGGCCGACCCGGACGATCCACGGCCGATGGCGGCGCTGCTGGTCGACGAGCCCAGCCTGGCCATGACCATCGGGATCAACACCGCTCCTCTGGCCGGTACCGACGGGACCAAGCTGACCGCCCGGCTGCTGAAGAACCGGCTGCAAGCCGAGCTCGTCGGCAACGTGTCGCTCCAGGTCCTTCCCACCGAACGGCCCGACACGCTCGAGGTGCGGGGCCGGGGTGAGCTGCAGCTGGCCGTGCTGGTCGAGACCATGCGGCGCGAGGGGTTCGAGCTGACGGTGGGCAAGCCACAGGTCGTGACCCGGACCGTCGACGGCAAGGTGCACGAGCCGATGGAGCGCCTGGCGGTCGACGTGCCCGCCGAGTACCTGGGGGTCGTCACCCAGCTGCTTGCCCTGCGGCTCGGCCGCCTGCAGGAGATGGTGAACCACGGCACGGGCTGGGTGCGGATGGAGTACCGCGTGCCGGCGCGCGGTCTGGTCGGGTTCCGCACCGAGTTCCTGGTCGAGACCCGCGGCACTGGCATCCTCCACCACGTGTTCGACGGGTGGGAGCCGTGGCATGGCGAGCTGCAGGTGCGGCGCAACGGCTCCATGGTGGCGGACCGCCGCGGCGTGACGACCGCGCACGCGCTGATGTCGCTCGAGGAGCGGGGAACCATGCTCGTCGGTCCCGGCATCGAGGTGTACGAGGGCATGGTGGTCGGTGAGAGCTCGCGACCGGCGGAGATGGACGTCAACCCCACCAAGGAGAAGAAGCTCACCAACATCCGCTCGTCGACGGCCGAGGAGCTCGAGCGGCTGACGCCGCACCTGCAGCTGTCGCTGGAGCAGGCGCTCGAGTTCATCCGGGAAGACGAGTGCGTCGAGGTGACGCCGAAGACGGTCCGGCTCCGAAAGGTCGTCCTCGACCAGGCAGCACGGGCCACGCAGCGGTCCCGGGCCAAGCGCGCAGCCCAGAGCTGACAGCCGGGCTCCGAGCCGTGGCGGTGGTCCGGTGCGATGTGCGATGTCGGGTCCCGGTCCGTGCGACGAGACCGTGCACCAGCGGCTCCGACCATGTCGCGACGGGTTCGCCGCACAAAGGGCTCGGGTCCCACCGTCGGTCGGATTGGGTCCTGTCCCCGCCCGGCACGGTTCGATGAGCCCCGTCCAGGGGGAACGGGCACCTCGCTTCCGGGGAGCCCGGTGCGCGCGGTGGACCCGACGCAGGCGGTTCAGCTGGCGCGGATGCGCCGCCCGCTGACCCGATCCGGGGTCAGCCGCACCACGGTGTGCCGGTCACCTCCGGCCCACGGCTCGAGCGCCAGCGTGGCGATGCGGGCAAGGTCGTTCGCTCCGGTGACCTGAGCGGCGGGGCCGCTCAGCAGCACGCTCCAGCCCTCGCCCCTGGCCTCGTCGAGGTGGTCGACCTCCACGCTGATCGGCTGCCCGGCGCTCACTGCGGCGGCGATGACGCCGTCGCCGGTGCGGAACACGACGGTCCCGTTGTCCATGCGGAAGTTCACCGGCAGGGCGAGTGGGCCTCGTTCGTCGTCGAACGCCACGCGGCCGACCCCACCCGGCGACAGCAGTCTCATCGACGTGGGCTCGTCTAGGACCTCGAGGTGGTGCACGGCCTGAGGCGGGTTGCCCGCCCCTGCCGGCAGGTCCTGGCTCCCGCCGCGAAGCCACGTCACCGTGGTGCCCAGAGCAGCAGCTAGCCGGGCGACCGTGGCCAGGCTGGGCTGGGCCTCGGCATGCATCTCCACATAGGTGAGATATGCGGCGTGCATGCCAGCCCGGTCAGCCAGCTCGTCGACGCTCAGGCCGAGCTCCTTCCGACGCAAGGCCACTCGCCGGCCCAGGTCCCCAGGCCCCGCGCCGACCGTCTCCCGCGATGTGCTGTCCACACCGTTCATCATGGCACCGCCGGGCGTGGGACCCGGGGCGGCGCCGCGTACGCGTGTCAGCCAACGGTGAGGATCACCGCCTGTCGAGGGCAGCTCCGTGCAGCTTGGCGGGCGAGCTTCGCCAGGTGCGGGGGAACCGCTTCGCCGGGGGCCACGACCGGGTAGCCCCACTCGTCGAGACCGACGATCTCGGGTAGGAGCTCGGCGCAGAACCCGAAGGCATCGCAGGCCACCGGGTCGACGGTGAGTCGCAGCTCGCTCATGTCTGCCACCTGGTGGCGGCGTCCCGAGCCGGGCCGGCCACAGGCGTCGCGGCGGTGCAGGGGCGGCCGGTGCCGTGGCGGGCCACGTCGTCGGCGAACACCGCGAGGCCGCTGCGCACCATGCGAACCACGCCGTCGGGATGGCGGCAGGCGCCGCGTCCTGTGACGGCGCCCAGGCGCCGCTGCAGGCGGGTGCCCAGATCGGGGTCGGCCCCGATGCCGCTTCGGCTGCCGGGGCCCGAAGGCGCTGCCGCCGCTGCGAGGCGACGGAGGTCGTCGGCGATCGCCGGCAGGCCGAAGACGCAGGGGCCGCACTGCCCGGCGCTCTCCGCTGCCATCGCCGTCGCCATTCGGGCGATCTCGGCCACGCCGCAGGCCTCCGCCGGCAGGGCGACCAGGATGCCGGCGCCGACGGCGGCGCCCCGCTCCCGCAGCGCGCGGGGCGCCAGTGGGGTACCCATGTCGTTGGTGCCCAGCCATGTGCCGCCGCGTCCGCCGACGAGGACGGCATGCACCGTGGCGGTGGGCTTTGCAGCTGCGACGATCGTGTCGATCGGCGTGCCGAGCTCGACCTCGACGACACCGGGCCGGGCGACCGCGCCGGACACCGTGACGAGAGTCGTGCCCGGCGCATCGGCGGTGCCCGCGTGCCGGAACCATTTGGCGCCGTGCCGGGCGACGAGGGCCACGTGGGCGAGCGTCTCGGCGTTGTGCACCAGCATGGTCCGCCGGCCGATGGCGAGCGGGACCGCTTTGTCGGGCCGGAAGGTCGGCAGCGCGGTCCCGCACCGCAGCCAGTTGACCAGAGCCGACTCCTCGCCTGCGAGGAAGCGGGCCGGCGGACGGGCCAGCTCGACGGGCACGGGCGCCAGGGCCGTCCTCTCGCGCTCTGTCGCGGCGCGGTGGACGGCGGTGGCGGTTGCACCCTGGTCGGCTGCCACGCAGACGGTGATCCGGTCCGCGCCGAGGGCCGCGGCGACGAGCTCGGCCCCGTCGAGGACGAGATGTGGTGCGCACTGCAGCAGGACACGGTCTTTGGCGCTCTCCGGCTCGCCCTCGAGGCCGTCGACCACCAGCCACCGGCGCTCACCGGCCCGGGCTGCGGCCGCAAGCTTGGCCGACGTGGGGAACCCGGCGCCGCCCCGTCCGGTCAAGCCGGCGTCGGCGACGAGGCGGGCGAGGAGGTCCGCCCAGCCGCAGGCACGGGGCGGCGGTAGCACGGGCGGGCCATGGTGGGCCAGGTGCTCGGCCAGCCGGGCGCTCTGGTGCGCCTGCCAGGCGCCGAGCAGGCGGGTGGTCCCGTCACGGCGCTCCGAACCGGCCGCGGGGGCGTGACCGGTTGCCGGCGCGAGCCGCCGCTCCGCGAGCCGGGCTGGCGTCGCGGCGCCGCGCGGTGCGGCCGATGTGGTTGCGGTGGTCATGGGCGAAGACGTCGCTGATCTGCTGTGCCGCACGGGACCGGCCGGGCGGACCGGGCTGCGCCGGCATGGCGTGGGGAGGGGGCGGCGGGCGCAGCGGGGGGAGGGGCGCTGCGCCCGCCGGGACCTGCAGGTCGCCCGCGGCTCAAGGTGACCGCCGCTGTGACGCCCCGGGGCCGGCGCTCGCCGCGATCACCGCAGCTGTCGCCAGGGCCGAGCGCGATGCTCGCGCCACCAGACGGGTGGTCGGCACCACCGGCGCCGGTGCCGCGGCGACCGCGGCCCGCCGCCACCGGGCCGTTACGAGCGCTCGTGCCGCGGCTGCGGCTGCGACGGTGGCCACGCAGGCGACCGTGAGCCATCGGACCCACGGCTCGCTGCCGTCGGTGCCGATGGCGATGCCGTGGGCGAGCGCGACGGGCCAGCTCAGGTAGCCCAGCCAGTGCACGGACCGCCATGCGGTTGCCGGGATGCGGTGGCGCAGCAGGCTGCTCAGCGCCACAGCCTGCATCATGTCGAACGCCACTGTGCCCACTCCGACCCACGCGGTCTTGTACCGCGACGTGAACGGGACGACCACCGCCACCCAGCCGATGTGGACGAAGCTGTCGAGGACACTGGTCGCGATGTGCACGCCCAGGAAGGCGATGGCCAGCAGGGACACCCGCCGGTGGAGCTCCTGCTGGGCGAAGCCCGGCCATGCGTGGCTCTGCACCCGGCTCGCGGTGAGAGCACCCAGGCCGACCGTAGCTGTGAACAGCACCAGCGCCACGATGCCGGTGGCCCGGGTGGCGTACCACAGGGCGGGGCTTGTCATCGGGTTGAGGCGGGGCCGGTCGTCGGTGCGACCACCGGTCGGAGGAGGCGCCGTGAGGGACGTGGTTTGGGCCCGTCCGGCCAAGGTGAGCCGGCGCCGCCTGCCGCCGACAGGGCCGCCAACGGTCTGCCGGACGTGCCGGTGCGGGCCCTGGGAGCGACCGGCTTGGCGACCACGGTGGGATCGGGCCAGCCGTTGACGGTCACGACGTCGCCGTCCTCGCCGACGAGCCGGGCTGGCGTTCCGAAGGCAACCAGACGGTCGGGAGCGTCCGCTCCCCACACGACGGAAGCGGTGGTCGCAGCGTTGGCCTCGACGCACGACGAGCCGGCTGCCGACACGAGCCGCCAGCGCCGTGCCGCCGGAGCGCCGGTCGCCGGGTCGATGATGTGGTGGGCCACAACTCCGCGGTGCATCCAGGATCGCGCCGCGGGGCTCGAGCTGGCGAGCCCACCTCCGTCGATGGTCACCACCTGCTCCAGGGCGTGGAGTGGGCTGGACGACATGGGTGCGATGCCGACGGCCCACCCGCCGTCGGGGGACGGCCCGGCCACAGCGACGTCGCCGCCGATGCTCACGAGCACTCCGGTCCCGGTGGTCTCGGCGATGCGGGCAGCGGCGCGGTCGGCGGCGAGGGCCTTGGCCGTTGCGCCCAGGTCGAGGACGACGCCATGGGGGATGCGCACGGTTCGAGCCCGCCGGTCCAGTTCGACCTGCCACCATCCCGCCGGTGCGGTCACCGGGACCTGCATGGCAGCTGGGTGGGTGGCAGCTGGGTGGGTGGCAGCTGGGTGGGTGGCAGCTGAGTGGGTGGCAGCAGTCGTCCAGCCGGTGGGTCTCGGTCCGTGGCAGCTGTCGCCGCCGGCTGCCGCTGAGCGGGGGCTCAGCACTCCGATTCGGGAGGCGATCTGCGCGAAGTCGCGGTCATAGCCCCAGGCGCATACAGCGCCGCCGACCGTCGGATCGACGGCTCCGGCTGTCCGCTCGGCCACGGACAGGGCGACCTCCACGGCCGTCAACAGCAAGGAGCTCACCCGCACCGGGTGCCCGGCCGTGCGGTGCAGGCGGTGAAGCTCGCTGTCGTCCCGGAACCGACTGCATGCCAGGTCGATGGCGGTGATCTCGGACCGGAGCATGCACAGCGCCAGGTCGGCGGTGGCCGGGTCCGCCACCGCCACGATGATTGTCGTGCCAATGGCACGCAGGGAACGGGTCGTGGGGTGCAGCGCAGGCGTTCGGGTGTCGTTCACAGCCCTGACCCTCCGGAGATCGCAGTGGGTGGCTGGGAGGTGGTGCTCGGAGCGACGGGCGTAGTGCTGCTGGTCGACGACGAACCCGAGGCCGGCGTGCTCTCCGATCCGGGCGTGACCGGCAAACCCGATATCCCGGAGCCGCTCGGGACAGTGCCTTTCGCGGCGCTGCCTGTCGTGGTGGAGGTCGACGAGTGCGCCGACGCCGGATGCTGGCGGGCGGCTACCAGCGCCAACAGGACCGAAGCGGCAGCAGCGCCGCCACCGATCACGCGGGTGGCGGTCCGCAGCGACCGCGTGGCAACGAGCCGGCGGTCCGGGGCGCGGCGTGTGGCATTCACTCCCATCTCCCGGCGGTGGCGGCGTTCCACGCCCGTGCACAGGTCCCTGGCAGGTGGAGCAGGCCGAAGGAGGTGACCCGAGCTCGGGCCGTGTGCTGCTGTCGTGTCGTGGTCACCCGACGAGTATCAGGGCGCAGCCTGTGGCTGCCGTGTCGAGGACCTTTGCAGTTCCTGTGACTGTTCGGGCTGCAGGAGCAACGCGTTGTCGTGCCCGGTCTGTACGACCACCGAGTGCTCGGTTGCGCTCCTCCACCCTCCACCCTCCACCCTCCACCCTCCACCCTCCACCCTCCACCCTCCACCCTCCACCCTCCACCCTCCACCCTCCACCCTCCAC
>JAKAYQ010000309.1 GCA_021826725.1 Actinomycetes bacterium | reverse complement strand
GGATCGTCCCACGCTCGGGGTGCTCCCAACGCAACAGGGCTTCGAACCCGAGGACAGCACCGTTGCGGGAGTCGCACACGGGCTGGTAGTGGAGGCGCAGCTCGTCGCGTTCGATGGCCTGGTGCAGACCACTCGCCATGGCGAACCGGACCGGCCCGGGCCCGTTGCCGACTTCGACGACGGCGACCCGGTTGCGTCCGGCCCGCTTCACCCGGTACATGGCGCTGTCGGCTTCGGCCAGCACTTCCTCGCTCCGGCAACCCTCGATCGAGACCGCGGCCACGCCGACGCTGATGGTGAGGTACAGCGGCTGCCCGTCGACGGTCATCGGCTCGCTCACCGCGGCACGCAGGCGTTCGCCCATCCGCTGACCGTCGCCGACCGGATCGGCGAGGTCCTCGAAGAGGACGACGAACTCGTCGCCGCCCATCCTGGCCACCAGGTCCTCGGGTCGGACCTGGTCGGTCAGCCGCCTGGCTGTCTCGACCAGCACGGCATCGCCGGCGGCATGCCCGAGCACGTCGTTGACCACCTTGAAGTTGTCGACATCGATGAACACGGCGGCCAGCCCGACGGGATGGCGGGCCAGCCGGGCAAGGGCTCGTTCGAGGCGCTCGACCAGGACGGCCCGGTTGGCCAGCCCGGTCAGGGTGTCGTGGAGAGCCAAGTGGGCGAGCCGCTCCTGGAGCGTGCACAGCTCGGCGTCGTACCGTTTGGCCATGTCGACCAGGCTCGCCTGACAGCTCCGCACCACCATGGCAGAGGCCTCGGCGACCACGTCGTCGGGCACGCCCAGGCGGGCGCCCTCCTCGGCGAGGGCGGCGCAGGTGGCGTCGCTCCACCAGAAGTTGAGCTTCGTGAAGAACGCCACCGACAGGTGACGGGACGCCTGACGCCGCTCGTCCGTCCCCGACGTGATCGGTCGATCGGGTGCACCTGCGGGAGTGCCAGCCGGAGCGGGAGTGCCAGCCGGAGCGGGAGTGCCAGCCGGAGCGGGAGTGCCAGCCGGAGCGGGAGTGCCAGCCGGAGCGGGAGTGCCAGCCGGGCGGCCCTGGTTCCGTAGGGAACCACCGATCACCTGCCCCGACGGTCCGTCGACGACCTCCGCCTGACGAGCAGCGGCGTCCCCGACCGAGGCGATCTCGGCCCGCTCGTCGGCATCGGCTGCTACCCCGGTCTGGAGCCACCGGGCGATCGAGGTGGTCGCCAGCGAGGTCACGTGCCACAGCGGATCGGCCACTACCTCCTCGAACGTCAATGCAGGGTTCGCCTTGTGGTACCGGCGCTGGCAGGTCGCGGTGATGTCAGCCACACGAGCGGCGAGCGCACGTCCGAGCGCGTCCCGATGAACCTGTCGAGCCCTGCCACTACCGTCCTCCGCCGGCACGTTTCGCACCCGCCCCAGCGCCGATCCCTGCATCGTCTGTTCCACCACCCGTTTCATCGGCATCAGGCGATCTGACTTGAGCAGGTGTTGTGGCTCCGGTGTGATGGCGGGCTCGCCGCCGTCTTCGTCGGAGCCGACCCGTGCCCACGGGGACGGGTCGTCAGCCGGTGGCGACCCCGTGCTGCCGCAGCCGATCGGCAACCCAGGACACCGAATCGGGCCCGGGCATCGCCGTCTGCCATCCCTCGAGGACCCGATCGAGCTCCTGGCGGGTCGCCACGTGGCCGACCACCCGGACGAGGAGCTGGTCGACAGGCACGTGCTCGACCTCGATGTCCCCGAACGGCGTCCACGAGTCGGCCTCCGGCACTCGCTCGAGCATGACGTAGAGCTCGCCGGTGTCCTCGACCCACGACAGCTCGTAACGATTGCCCCGGGCGTCGTGCCACTCCGTGCCGAGCTCGACTTCGGCGGAGCGCCGCCGCCGCTCGTCGGCGCTGTAGAACTGCTCGATGTCCATCTGGCTCCTGTCCCGCCGGTCCTCCCGGCATGCCGCCGCGTCCGGCGGCTGCTGCACCTGCTCCACCTGTCCGAGCCGGCCGCCCTACGGTAGCCGGGGTGCACGGCCACCCCGATGACGTCCTGGCCATTGCCGCCGTCGGCTCCGCTTCTGGCGGCGCTGTCTCCGACTGCTCGGCGGCTGGACGCTCTACTTCCGGCCGCTCAGCCCGGCCGTGCCAGCGGCATGGGCCCTCGGCCGGGCCGTCAGCTGACCGGCTCGGCCAACCCCGTCGCCTGCTCGCAGGTACCTCCGAGGGAGGCGTCGGAGACGCGCCCGGCAACGCGTCGCCACACGACGGGGAGGCTGGCAGTCGCCAGCGCGGCACCACCGGCGGTCGCCACGAAGGGCGCCCAGGTGGAGACCCCGAACAACGCGCCGCCGAAGGCTGCGGCCACTGCGACGGCACCAGTCTGACTGGTTGAGAACAGCCCCTCTACGGCGCCGAGCGCACCCGGGCGGGCCCCCTGCGTCAGCAGCGACTGGGCCGACGGCAAGGCGATGGCTGCACCCAGCGCCTCGACAGGACCTAGCGCCAACAGCACGGTCACCGGGTGGACGAACGGGTACAGGGAGCAGAAGGCGATCGAGGAGGTCAGCGACCCCACCACCAGCCAGCGACGGTCGGCGTGGT
>JAKAYQ010000081.1 GCA_021826725.1 Actinomycetes bacterium | reverse complement strand
GGGGTGGGGGGGGGGGGTGTGGGTGGTGGGTGTGGGTGGTGGGTGTGGCAAGTGGGTCGATGTGACCACTGGCCCTGGTGCCTGCCGCAGGTGGAGCGCAGCATCGTGGTGGGTTCCGGCGACGCCGACCTATCCGGGCGTCACCGTCATCCTGAGCACGAGGAGGTGCACTGTGGGGAACCAGGGGACCGACCGCCGGGCGGTAGAGGTCGAGGGCATCGCAGCGGACGTGGACTCGAGACCGGTGTACAACGAGCCGGCCGAGTTCAACGGGTTCGTCGCCATTCCCGAAGGCAGGATGTTCGCCGTGTTCGAGGACCCCGAGGCAGGCGAGCGCGCTGTCGCCGAACTGCGACGCAACGGGTTCGCCGCCGAGGGCGACCTGTGGGTGCTCGAGGGAGCGGAAGGCATCCGGCGTATCGACCTGACCGGCGCCGCTCATGGGCTTGGTGGTCGCATCTACCGCGCCCTGGAGCACGTGATGAGCGACGAGTGGGACTACCTGGCCGTGCTTGACGAAGCATTGCACAAGGGTGGTGTCGTGCTGTCCATCCACGTGGGTGATGGTGACGCCGAGCGGGCTCGTCATCTACTGGCGGGCAACGGTGGCCGGCCGCTGTTCGCGTACCGTCGGCACAGCTTCGCTCCGGCCGCGAGCTGACCGGCGGAGCTCGGGGCCAGGCCGGCGTGCCGCTCGATTGGTCGCCGGACTCGGGAACATCGGCGGCCCTGTCGGTGTTGAAAAGCATGGATCCCAGGGACGGGGTCCGGAGGAGGTGGGCAAACCGCTGATCATCTTCTTCAAACCGGGCGAACGACCCGAACAGGTTGCCTGATCCGGAGAAGTGGTCCGGCAGGCAGGCCTCAGGGTTCGATCGGCAAGCAGCCTGTAGTACATGGGCGTTGCAACGGCACCGGGCCCGTACGGCTCGCTGAGTGCCTTCCTCGTCGGATCGTCAACCCGGTGACAATATGGAAAGGGCGCCCGATTCCCGCGGGTCCGTGGGACGGGCGTCCTTCGCGTCCGGGTTCGTGTCGCGTCCGAGCAGGTGTCTCGTCCGGAGCGCGACTGGTCCATCACGGCGGTCTGTTCTGGCCTTTTCCGGAGTCAGAGCTGGTGGTCCGGCGTGCACGAGCTGGCAATCGGCCTCGGGTTGGCGGTCTCGTGGACCGGGGCGGCCTTCGCGGTGAACCGGCAGGCGGTCTCGTGGACCGGGGCGGCGTTTGCGGTGCACCGGCAGGCGGTCTCGTGGACCGGGGCGGCGTTTGCGGTGCACCGGCAGGCGGTCTCGTGGACCGGGGCGGCGGCTTCGTGGATCCCCTCAGATGCAGGTGGCCACCGATGCACATGAGGCTGCCGGTGTGCGAGTCGGGTTGCTCCGATCGACGGTCAGGCCGAATACCGCGCCCCGTGTGCGTCCCCGCCGCCGTGCGGCTCGGGGAGCCGGTCGGCGCGGATATCGGTGACGCGGGCGGTCGGCAGCATGGCCTCGTACCGGCTGGCCCGGGCGTGCAACGACGCCGCCACCGCCTGCTCAAAGCGCACGGCCCGTTCGAGCGCCCGGCGAAGCTCGTCGTCGTCGCCGAGCATCCGCACGAGCGAGTGCGGCTCGATGGCCGGTGGAGCCGGGTCCCGCTGGCTCCTATGGCGCCACCACATGGCCGCGACGGCCAGGACGAGCACCACCCCGCCCGAGATCAGCGACAGCGCCATCACACGCATCGGACCTCCTTGGTCCCGGGGACCATCGGCACGCTGCAACCCGCGTTGGACGCGAGCCGACCCGGTCAGACCGGGACCGAGGCCCTTGTCGTCAGTCTGCGCCATCGCCTGGCCTGGAGCCAGGGCCCAAGGTCCCGAAACCTGCCCCAACGCGAACGCGGGGATGGCGGCGACACCCGCCCGTGGAGGGACAGGCCTGCGTGTCACCTTGACATTCTTGCTAGCGTGAGGTAATCGGACGAGCCAGGGTGCAGGTCCGGGCCTGCGCGGATCGCCCGTGATCGACGGAGCTCGATCGACAGTGCCGGATCGGAGACGTCACTGGATCGGGCGAGCCTGGTCGATGCAGCTTGTCCATGGCTTTGGAGACACAGGGACTAGGGGGTGGTGCCATGACGGACGCACTCACCAGGTCGGGCGAATTGCGACCTGGGGCCCTCACCGGATTGGGTGACGTGCGACCTGGGGCGCGGGCCCCGATCCCACTCGACCAGCAGACCGGCCCGAGCGGCCCGGCGTCGGCGGTGATCGTCCCTTGGCCGCGGCCGCACACGGCCGACGCCGAGGAGCAACGGGTGGCCGACGTCGATGTCGATCGGGTGGGAGGCGGCGGGGTGGCCACATGTCGGCGGGCAGTGCCGGACTCCCTGGCAGTGCTCGACGAGGTCGTGGATCGGATGTTCAGCGCCGGGCTGTTACTCCGCGCCGGCCTGGCGTCATCCCACGGCCGGAAGGGAGTCCCTTCTGCTGTGGCCGAACAGGCCATGGCGGAGCTGGACAGCGCGCTCGCCGATCTGCGCGATGCCGTGTCCAACGGCGCGATCCGGCGTCGGGGCGCCTGACTGCTTGCGGCGCGCCCGGCAGCCCCTGGCCCTCTTGAACGCCTGCACCACGTTGGACCTGGCCGGAGCGCTGCCGGACCCTGGGTGCGGACGTGGCCGGTCGGGCCGGCAAGCCAGCACTGGCGTACGACGACCGCGACGGGGCGGTCCGGATGGGTTCGCACGCTCGGCGTCGGCACGCTCGGCGTCGGGACCTTTGGCCCTGGGCGGGTCTGCAGATCGCCCGTACCGTGAGTGCGCGGGACCTTGTGGCGCCTGAGCCGTGGAGTTGGCACATGAGGTGTCGTCGGGGAACGGCGGCATTGCTCCGCTGTGGCGGCTCGGCGGGCGTTCAGCGGCCGGGTTCAGCAATCCCGGATTGTCGTAGACCATCGGTGGGTATGGCTCGGAGGACGGCCGAAAGAGGAAACGGACATGGCAATGCGCTCGACGTCGTGGCACGGTGGAGACGCGGTGGCACGGTGACGGATGCAGCGTCGACAGCCGTCGCACCTGAGGTCCGGTCGCCGTGGGTGCCCTCGATCCGGCGACACGGTCGCAAGCGCCGTCTGGCCACGGGAGCGCTCTCGACACCTGGAGCGACGTCGCAGATCCGGAGAAGGCTTGCCACGGTGGTCGACGAGGCCACTGCTGGCGATGGCACGGAGGCGGGAGGCGCTGAGACGGCCGGTCCGCCTGTCAGCGCCGGTCTGGCCGGTCCTGTTGTCTGCGACCCCGAGATCGCAGCGGAGGGCGCCGCCGTTCCTCTGGACGGGCTCGCTGCGGTCGTGTCCATGGACGGGCTCGCTCCCGTCGACGAGCTCTCCGATCATCGCCTTGACGCAGGCGTGCGTCCGGCAGCCGCTCCAGGAGCGCTTCGCCTTCCTGCGCCGGTCCGGGCGGGCATCTACGCGGCGCGGGAATCAGCCGGCCTGTCCCGGGCGGAACTCTCCGAGATCGCCGGCCTACCTGTCGATCGGCTCGCCGACCTCGAGGACGGCACCACTGTGCAGGCCGATCCGATGACCGTGCTCGACGCGTTGCGGCGCCTGGCGCCACCCGTCGGCTTGCGTGCCGACTTGCTGGTTGCCGTCACCGTGGCTGCATGGTCGGCCGCCTATGCCCGAGGTGACTCCGACCTCGGCGGCCCGGTCACCGCGCCCATCGCCCTGCAGGCACCGGTAGCCGAAGGCCCCGGCAAGACAGGTGCTCCCGTACCTGTGCCGCTGCCGGCGTGGGAGACCGACGGCGTCGCTCCTCGCAGCGGATCGGTGGGCTCGGCGCGCCGATGGGAAGGCTCCGCTCACGTGTGGGCTGGCTCGGCAACCAGTTGGGAACCGCGAATGGACCGATGGGAGGCGGGCCCGGCGGGATGGGAGCGGACCGGTGCAACGCCTGTCGGGCTGCGCAGTGCCCCCCGCGCCCGAATGCCTCGACGGCTGCCCCGCGTGGTGGTGACCGTGGCCATTGCCGACGTTGCAGCCGTGGCGGTGCTGCTCGCCGCCCACGCGGGACTGCTCAACTCGGGCTCCACCCGCCTTGCTGCCGAGCGGCCCGCAGCGCGGCCTCTCGATCTGGTCGGCGCTGGCCTGGCCTACCGGGCAGTCCAGGTGGCACACGGCGTCACCGAGTACCGCGTCGTCGCCGCTACCTTTACGGTGCAGGTCGTCGTCACCCGACCGAGCTGGGTGCAGATCCAGGTCGGGAGCACGGTGCCGGTTGTCGCCGCGGTGATCCCGGCTGGCGCCACGCCGATCGTCCAGGTGTCTGCTCCGGTGACCGTGGTGGTCGGTGCCGGCGGGACATCGGTCAGGCTCCTGGCGGGCTCGGCTTCTGCTGTCCTCCACCCGTCGGCTGCTCCGGCCACACTGCGCTTGGTGCCTGCGGGCTAGGCGCAGACGTTGCGAGGGACGTGCGTGACGGCCAGGGACGTGCCGGGCGGGGACGTGCGTGACGGCCAGGGACGTGCCGGACGGGAACGTCGTGGCCCGATCGGTCCCAATTGGTAGGGTTCGCCGATGCGCCTCGGGATCCTGACAGGCGGGGGTGACTGCTCCGGCCTGAACGCAGTGGTCCGTGCCGTGGTCCATACGGCGCACGGCCGATCCAAGCGCGACGTCATCGGCTACCGGCATGGTTGGCGGGGGCTGGTGGACGGCGATGCCATGGAGCTGAGCGTGGCCGGTACCGACGCACTTCTGGCTACAGGCGGAACTGCCTTGGGCACAGCCCGCTACCACCCCCACGACCACAAGGGTGCCGAGGCGCGGGTGCTCGAGACCCTCGAGCGGGACCGGATCGGTGCGCTGATCGTGGTCGGCGGCGACGGCACCCTGGCGGCAGCCGACCGCCTGGCCGATGGGGGTGTCCGGATCATCGGCGTGCCCAAGACCATCGACAACGACGTCCCGGGCACCGATCGCAGCGTCGGGTTCGACACCGCTCTGTCGATCGCCACCGAGGCGGTGGATCGGGTCCGGACCACAGCGGAGAGCCACGACCGCCTGATGGTGGTCGAGGTGATGGGACACCACACGGGCTGGCTGGCGTTCGGTGCCGGGATCGCGGGTGGCGCTCACGCCATCCTGGCGCCCGAGTCGCCGTTCGACATCGACGAGGTCACTGGTGCGTTGCGCCGCCGGCACCGGAAGGCCAGCTTCTCGATCGTGGTGGTGGCGGAGGGCGCCGTCCCGATCCCGGGATCCATGGACTTCGGCACGGCGGCAGGGCCGGGCGGGTCGATCGTGGCCGGCGCCGTCGGGGAACGGGTCCGCGCTGAGCTGGCGCTCCGCACCGGGTTCGAGTCGCGCCTCGTCGTGCTTGGCCACGTCCAGCGCGGAGGGCCGCCAACTCCGGCGGACCGCCTGCTGGCCAGCCGGTTCGGGGTCGCCGCCGTGCGGGCGGTCGAGGAGGGCGCCAGCGGCGTCATGACCGGGCTGACCGGAGACGAGGTGGTGACCGTGCCGCTTTCGGTCGGCGCCGCCGGCCCTCGGGGTGCCCCCAGCTCCCTGGTCGAAACGGCCCGGGCTCTACTCGGCTGAGACGAGCTGGCTGGAGCGTTCGGCTGGAGCGTTCGCCTGGAGCGTTCGACAGGAGCGCTCGGATCGACCAGACGGGATCGGCTTGGGACTTTGGGCCCTGGGCGGTTCGAGCCCGGCGCTCCATGCTTGACCCATGCCGGACCGGATCGTGATCCTGGGTGGTGGGACAGGTGGGACCATCGCCGCCAACCGCCTGCGGCGCTCGCTTCCCGAGGGGCGGGCGGACATCGTCGTCGTTGACCGCGACGACGCCCACATATACCAGCCTGGGCTGCTGTTCGTGCCGTTCGGAATGGCGGCGCCGTCCCGGCTCGTGCGCTCCCGGGCGCGCCAACTTCTGCGCGGCGTGGAGCTCGTGCGCCACGCAGTGGATGCTGTTGACCTCGGTGCCGGAACGGTGGCCCTCGATGACGGCAGCACGCTCGGCTACGACGTCCTGGTCGTCGCCACGGGTGCAACGCTCCTGCCCGATGAGACCGAAGGGCTGACCGGGCCGGCATGGCGGCGGACGGTGCACACCTTCTACGACATGGAGGGGGCAGCCGCGCTGGCAGGGGCGTTGGCACGGTTCGACGCCGGTCACCTGGTCGTCGCGGTCATGGACATGCCGATCAAATGCCCGGTCGCCCCGCTCGAGTTCTCGTTCCTGGCCGACTGGTGGCTGCAGCGGCGCCAGGTCCGCGACCGCGTCCGGCTGACCTTCGTGACGCCGCTCGACGGGGCCTTCACCAAGGCGGTGTGCAACCGCGAGCTGGCGGGCCTGCTGGCCGACAAGGGTGTCGAGGTGGTGACGGAGTTCAACACGGGGACGGTCGACGGCGAGGGAGGTCGGCTCGTCTCCTACGACGGGCGTGAGGTGGCGTTCGACCTCGCCGTCGTGGTCCCGCTGCACGGGGGTGCGTCCTGCGTGGCCCGCTCCCCGGGACTGGGTGACCCCCTCGGGTTCGTCCCGACGGACCCGGCGACGCTGCAGTCGAAAGCCCATCCCAACGTGTTCGTGATCGGGGACGCCGCGGATCTGGCGGCCTCCAAGGCCGGTTCGGTCGCACATTTCGAAGGGGAGATCGTGGCACACAACATCGCGCGGTTCCTGGCCGGGGAGCCGCTCGACGCCCGCTTCGACGGACATGCGAACTGCTTCATCGAAAGCGGCTTCGGCAAGGCGCTGCTCATCGACTTCAACGACGAGGTGGAGCCGGTGCCCGGGCGCTTCCCCGGTCCGGTCGGCCTTCCGCTTCTCCGCGAGTCGCGCCTCGACCACGTGGGGAAGCTCGCCTTCGAGCAGATCTACTGGCACGTGCTGCTCCCCGGACGCTCCATCCCCGGAGTGCCGAGCCGCATGCCGTTGGCGGGTAAGAGGTTGGCCGCAGCAGCCCAGACGGCGGGATCGTGAGACGTGGTGGATGCAGACCGAACGAGGAGGTCGGGACATGCCGATGACGACGCTTGCGGGGACGGACGTGGATGTGGATGCCGAAGGCTTTCTCACCGACGCCTCGCAGTGGAACGAGGATGTCGCCGCCGAGATCGCACGGGCGGAGGGGATCGAGGAGCTGACCGATCGTCACTGGCTGGTCGTACAGGTGATGCGGCGGGAATTCGCGGAAAAGGGGACCGGACCGGCGGTCCGGGCACTCGGCAAGATCTCGGGCGTCGGGATCGCCGAGCTCTACCACCTGTTCCCCAAGGGGCCGGCCAAGATGGCGGCGAAGATCGCCGGCATCCCCAAGCCCCGTGGGTGCATCTGACCGGTAGGGGTGCGCTCAGGCGCGCCGGGACGGAGGGAGCGTGAGCGCATGAGCAACGGCAGCGGCCGCATCGAAAAGGTCTCGGTCGTGATCTCCAAAGGGTCGCTCGAGGGGATCTACCCGGGCCTCATCATGGCCAACGGCGCCCGGGCAGAGGGGATGGAGGCGAACGTCTTCTTCACGTTCTTCGGCCTCGACGCCGTGCACCGTGCCCGTCACGAGCACATCAAGCTGGCCACCGTCGGTAACCCCGGGTTGCACCTGGCTACGTGGGCGGGTGGGCTTCCCGGCGTGTCGTCGGTCATGACCCACTACATGGCTCAGAAGATGGAGCACCTCGACATCCCGCCGATCCCCGAGATGGTCGAGATGATCGCCCAGAGCGGTGCCGGCCTGTACGGGTGCAAGGCATCTGCCGACCTGTTCGGCCTGGAGAAGAGCGACCTCATCGACGAGGTGCGAGACATCATCACAGTTGGCGAGTTCTACGAGGCGGCCGCCGGCGGGCAGATCATCTTCACCTGAGCCTCGTCCTGGACGGGTCCCCGTGGCCCGAGGCGCCCCCCGGGACATTCGGCCCTGGTTCCGGCCCGCACCTTCAGCACATGCTCGAACGGAGCCTGCACGAGGAGTGATCAATGAACCCAGTGGTGTGGTTCGAGGACATCGGCATCGGTGACGTGGCGGAGGCCGGAGGCAAGGGCGCCAACCTGGGCGAGCTGACCCGCGCCGGCCTGCCGGTCCCACCTGGGTTCGTGGTGACCGCCGGCGCGTACCGTGATGCCATCGAGCGCAGCGGCGCTCGCCAGGTGCTCGATGACCTGCTGGCCCGGTCCCGCCCTGACGACCCGGCGTCGCTCGCCGAAACGGCGCTCAAGGCACGACAGGTCGTGCGCGCGACCCCGCTGCCCGACGAGTTGGCGTCGGCCATCGTCGCCGCGTACCACGAGCTCGGCGGTCCCGATCTGCGCGTGGCGGTTCGCTCCTCGGGCACAGGCGAGGACGGTGCCGGCACCTCGTTCGCCGGGATGAACGTCACCTATACGAACGTCGCCGGCGACTCGGAGCTGCTCGACCGGGTGGTGGGCTGCTGGGCGTCGATCTACGGCGAGCGAGTCATCGCCTACCGGGCCGTCGAGCAGGTCACCGAACAGCCGGCGCTTGCCGTCGTCGTGCAGCAGATGGTCCCCTCGGAGCGCTCCGGCGTGATGTTCACCGCCGACCCTGCCACCGACGCCACCGACCGCATGGTGATCGAGGCAGCGTTCGGCCAGGGCGAGGTGGTGGTGAGCGGCACGGTGGAGCCCGACACCTACGTGGTGGCAAAGGCCGGGCCGGCGATCGAGAGCGTGCGGATCGGCCACCAGGCTTTCCAGATCATCCGCGGCGACGACGGTGGGGACCGCGAGGTGGCCATGGACCCCGACGAGGGGGCCCGCCGGGTGCTGTCCGACGACGAGGTGCTGGACCTGGCCCGCTTGGGACTGGCCGTGGAGAAGCACTATGGCAGCCCGCAGGACACCGAGTGGGCGCTGGCCGGAGGGCGGACCTACCTGGTGCAGTCGAGGCCGATCACCACGCTGCACGCCCGTGCGGCGGAACAGGTCCCGGTCGGGCGTGTGCTGGTGAGCGGCCTGGCAGCGTCTCGGGGCCGGGTGTCGGGCCCGGTCCGGGTGCTGCGGTCGCCGTCCGAAGGAAGCACGCTGCTCCGCGGGGAGGTCCTGGTGGCGCAGATGACGAGCCCGGACTGGGTGCCAACCATGCGTCGCGCCGCCGCGCTCGTGACCGATGGTGGGGGCATGACCTGTCACGCCGCCATCGTGTCGCGGGAGCTGGGTGTGCCGTGTGTCGTCGGAACGCGCAACGCCACTACCGTGCTTCGCGACGGTGAGATCGTCACGGTGGACGGTGGTCGGGGCCAGGTCATGGAGGGCGTCGTCGACGACGCGCACGCGGGTGCCGGCTCGCCGGCCGGGCGGTCGGCAGTGGAGGGGACCGGCGGCCAGGGGGTCCCAGCCGAGCGGCCCGAGCCGCCGGCCACGGTCCCGTCGGGCGGGGAGGTTCCTGCCGTCGCTTTCGGCGCCATGGGAGCGCCGTCGGCCAACGGCTCGGTAGCGGCGCACGGCCGCCAGGTGGCGACGGAGCCGATCGCCACCAAGCTGTACGTGAACGTGGCCGCGGCTGACCACGCCGAGCAGGTTGCAGCCATGGACGTAGACGGCGTGGGCCTGCTCCGGGCGGAATTCATGGTGGCCGACGCGCTCGGGGGCGTCCACCCGCGTCGCCTGCTCGAACGCGGCCAGGGAGCGACCTTCGTGGACGCCATGACCGAGTCCGTGCTGCGGGTCACGCGGGCGTTCACACCGCGCCCCGTCGTCTACCGCAGCATCGACTTTCGCAGCAACGAGTTCCGAGGCTTGGAAGGCGGCGAGGAGGCGGAGCCGGTGGAGGACAACCCGATGATCGGGTACCGGGGTTGCTTTCGGTACGTCGACCAGCCCGACCTGTTCGAACTAGAGCTCGACGTGTTGGGCCGGGTGGCGGCCGAGACGCCGGGGATCCGCCTGATGGTCCCCTTCGTGCGCACGGCCTGGGAGCTCGACCGGTGCCTGCAGCTCGTGCGGTCGCACCCCCAGGCACGGGAGCTGCCGGTGTGGGTCATGGCCGAGGTCCCCTCGGTCGCGTACTGGATCCCGACGTATGCCGCGATGGGTGTGGAGGGCGTCTCCATCGGCAGCAACGACCTCACCCAGCTCGTGCTGGGCGTGGACCGGGACTCGGCGGTGCTGGCAGACCTGTTCGACGAGGCGGACCCTGCCGTGCTCGACGCCATCGAGCGCATCGTCACTGCCAGCAGTGACGCCGGGATCACCTCGTCGCTGTGCGGGCAGGCGCCCTCCAACCGCCCGGAGCTGGCAGAGCTGCTCGTCCGCATGGGGATAACGTCGATCTCGGTTGATCCAGATGCCGTGGAGCCGGTACGAAAGATCATCGCGGCAGCCGAGCGACGCATCGTGCTCGAAGGGGCCGACCCGTCGCGCCGGCCGCCGCGCATCGCACCGGCCCGGCACCGCCCGACCTGGCCGCAGGCTGGCACCGGTGTGCCGGTCCCCGACGGGTCCGGCCCGCTGCGCCCCGGTCGTCGGGCCAACCGGCGCTGACTGCGGGAGCAGCCGGGCGACGGGCGGCCGCGGGACGCTGCACGTCCCCCGCCCGGTGTGCAGGGGACAGGTCCTCGCGCAGCAGATGGGTGCCCGTTCCCCCGGAGGCCGACAGCCTGGCAGACGTTGTCGGCCTGGCAGTCTGATGCGATCGTGCGCGCTGCATGTCGTGAACAGCATCCACCGTGGTGGTCCCTGCCAGGGGGCATGTGGGTCTGATCGGGCGATGCGCGAGGAGGCACGTGCAACGGAGACCGTGCTCCGAACGAAGCCGCCGGTGCGCCCTCATCTGGAGTGGGTTCTGTCCGCGCCGGTTCCCCGCTTCACCTGGGTGTTCGCTGGGCGTGAAACCCACCCGGTTCGAAGGGGGGCGCCGGAGCGTCGCTCGGTGGCGCGCGGTCAGGAGGCCGGGGCTGCCAGAGCCCGGAGGAGGCCCAGCGCGTCGCGGATGTGGCGCTCGGCGTCGTCGACCCAGTCGGCCAGGTTGGGGAGATCGTCGGCGACCGCCTTGGCGCCGGGCTCTGGTGTGCCGGCGCATGGAGGGGGGGTTGCCGTCGCCCGACGGTGGGAGCGCCGTTCCCCGTTGTCTCGGTGCGCTGGGTGCTCTTGGTGCGCTGGGTGCTCCTGGCGGTCGATCCGATCGGCAGAAGGCGCCGTACCGGCTGGTGCAGGTGGACCGGTTGGTGCGGTGCCGGCATCCGCCTGCTCGAGTTGGGACGTGATCGTTGCGTTGCTGGCGTTGGCGTTGGCGTTGGCGTTGGGGCTCGGGCGGTGGGGCGATGAAGGTGCATTGTCGAGCACGCTCGCCAGCTGGTCGGCAGCTCGGCAGAACCAGATCAGCTGCAGCAGTGGCGGGGGCTCGGGTGCAGCGGTGGGAGGCTCGTCGCTTCGGGGTGCCGGCGTTCTGCGGGGTTCGGCCGGCGGGGAGATGCCGGGTCGCATGGGGGGGGTCGCTGCGTCGATCACCCTGGGTTCGCGGTAGCCCAGCGGAGGTGCGGAGGGGTCGGCGGTACCCGGTGGTCCACGATGCGCCGACCCAGGTTGCAGTGCGGTCGGTGCTGCTCGCCGATCACGCCTGGCCACAGGCTCCGATCGCGCTGCGCCAGGTGCTGCGGGTCGTTGAGCGGGTGCCGCGGCCTGTGGATGAGGTGCCGTGGGCTCCTGAGGGGATGCAGTGGCCTCGGGTGCTCTCCTCGTCTGTACCTGGCGATCCAACGCACGCGCGGCCCGTACCAGGGACCGTTCGGCGGCGATCAGGTGGGCGAGCGCGCTCCAACCGGAGTCGTCGTGGTGGCGCATGGCGCGAATGCCGAGGTCTGATCCCGCTGCATCTGCCATCTGCTCCCACGCGGCGCGGCTCAACCGTCGGAGGCGTTCTGCCGGGGTGACGCCCGCCGTCGCACCGGCGCCGCTCGGAGATCGCAGGCTGCCGGGCTGGCGGGCGGCGCTCATGCAGCCGACGGCCGGTGCGCCGACGTGATCTTCTTCGCGGGTCGGCGCTCCGCACCAGCGCTCACGTGAGCGAAGTCGTGCGTTGCGCAACGATCGTCCTCGTTGTAGATCGACAACAGGGTCGTGCACCCGGTGTGCGCGCACACTCGGCCGGCGGTGAAGCGGTGCACCGGGTGGGCGCCGCCGCCCAGCCGGTCCGCTCCCACGGCGTCGTCGAACCCGTCCCAAGCACGCATGCGTCACCCCTCCTTGCCGGCGGCAGCGCACCCGCGATCGGAGGCAATGCCAAGGCCCGGCGCATCGGTCATGTCCCCAGCATCATCCGTGCGCCTGGGACCGAACAGGGCCGAAGGTCACGTCCGAGGGGCGAGCGGGGGTCGTGGCTCTGCCGGCAGCAGGCGCCTACGCTCGCATGGATGGTCCCCGAGCACTGCCGCCCGAGCGCTGCCGCTCCGAGCCTCACAGGCCCGAGCGCCGTAGATGCGGGCAGCGCCGCCCTGGGGACCACCACCCCGGCAGCCACCGCGGGTGTCGCCGATGCGGAGCACGAGGTCGATCGATGACGAACATGACCAGCCAGGACCTTCTGGACGAGCTGACCCGGCACGTCGGGTTCGACGGCGCGGTGCCGGCGCGGGTGGTCGAGCTGGTGGCTCACGACGGCGCGTGGGAGGGCCGGCTGTGGGAGGTGCTGCGGATCGTGGCCGAGGATCGCGACCGCATGGCGTTCCTGTCCGGCGGTCTGCATCCCGGCGAGGTTGCGACATGGGTCGGCTTCTGGGCTGAGTCCGCCCTCGACCTCGACCAGGTCACTGCCGTCGTGGCAGCCGGTGGGTACGACCCCGAGCCGTTCGAGGTGCTGGCCAGCCACGGCCTGCTCGACCGGGCCCTGCGCGACGATGCCGGGACGACCCGGCGCATCGATGGGGAGCTTGCTGGCACCTGGATCAGCGACCGGTTCGCCACCACAGCGCCCGAGGAGATCCTGGCCTGGGCCGGGCAGCTCCCGGAGCGGGCAGGGTGACCTGATCGCGGCGAGCGGTGCGCCGGTGACGGCCGGGCAGCTCCGCGAGCGGGCGGGTGACCGGCCGGGCGCGCCGCTGCCCGGCCCCGAAGTGGACGGGGCCGGGCAGCGGGTCGAGCCCGATGGTGCGGTCGGTTCAGGCCGTGGCGATCACCG
>JAKAYQ010000080.1 GCA_021826725.1 Actinomycetes bacterium | reverse complement strand
CCGCTGCGTGCCCTCGTGAGCGGCGTCGGGGGGCCGCCGGAGGACGCCCGCGGCGCCGGGCCGATGCCCTGAGCCGCACCGCCGGACCGACAGGCCGACAGGCCGATCAGAGCTCCCAGCCTGCGGCCCAGTCCTGGTCGGGGACCTCGCCGGCAGCGCGGGTCAACGTGCCGAACAGTTCGACCATCGCCACCTGGTCCTGGGCGGAAATACCTCGCAGGAGCTCGGCGATCTCCTGCCGACGCCGTGCGGTGACCCGGGAGACGAGATCGCGCCCGGTCGCGGAGATCGACAGATGCACCTCGCGCCGGTCCTCGCTCGAGGTTCGTCGGCGCATCAGCCCCTTGCGGACCAGGCGGTCACACATGCGGGTAGCTGTCGGCGGGGTGACAGCCAGGGCTTCAGCCAGTGATGCCACGCGCTGCGGCCCGCGCGAGACCAGCACGACGAGCGCCCGGTACTGCGGCAAGGTGACCTCCTCGGCGACGTCCGCCAGCGAACGGGCCGCTACAGCCACGAGGACCCGGCTGGCACCGAGCACTGCCTCGACGACAGCACTGCGGTCGGGTTCGACCGCAGTGGACGACCTGGCTGGCATCCGCACAGTATTGCCCGCGGGTCGGGCCGCGTTGCTCGCGGGTGGGGATCCGCCGCAGCGCCGTCCGGGCACCTGCTGCAGGAGCGGCGCGTGTACCGGTGGCGCTCGCAGTGTTGACTGGCCGGCGCGGTGGTGGGGGCGCCGAAGCGGTTGTGGGGGGTTCCGATGCCCACCCGGTCGGGACGTCAGCCGGTGTGCCGGCGCTCCAGCCCGCGTATGTCCGTGCCGATGGGTACATCGAACACGCGGGTGGCGGCACCGCGACCCTGCCAGGAGCCCCTGTTGTGATGACGAAGAAGCCTCGGAGAGCCAGAGTGCCGGCAGCTGAGCCAGTCGGGCCTGGTGGCGAGCCGATCACCCAAGCGCGATCGCTCGCCGAAGCCGAAGCCGAAGCCGAAGCCGAAGCCGAAGCCGAAGCCGAAGCCGAAGCCGAAGCCGAAGCCGAAGCCGAAGCCGAAGCCGAAGCCGAAGCCGGGGCAAAAGCCGGGGCCTGGGGCCTTGAGCAGGTTGCCCGCCCCTTGCTGCAGGTCATCCAGCGGATCACCGGCATGGAGACGACGTTCATCACCGAGATCGACTGGACCGCCCAGCGTCAGGACGTGGTGATGGCCCTGAACACGCAGGAGTTGATCGTCGACGAAGGCGCTTCTGTCGACTGGTCCGATTCGATGTGCAGATGGACGTTCCTGAGCGCGAAGGAGACCAGCAGCGATGTCGCCGGCGACTTCCCGGGAAGCATCGGCGGCGACAAGCTCGGGATGCGGACGTTCTTCGCCGTGCCGATCCAGGCCGGCGGGTCCACCATCGGGACGGTCTGTGGTGCCAGCCGGCGTGCGGTCGAGATCGACGCGCCGGTGCTCGACCTGGTGCGCCTGGTCGGCGAGGCGCTCTCCAGCCAGATCCAGGCAGACGCTGAGATCCGCAGGGAGCGGTCCCGGTCCGAGGTGTTGCAGGCGCTGGCCATGACCGACGACCTGACCGGGATGCCCAACCGGCGAGCTTTCATGGGGCGGTGGGAGGAGGAGCTGTCACGGGCTGCCCGCCACCGCCTGCGGATCGCGCTGGTGCTGGTCGACATCGACTCGTTCAAGGAGGTGAACGACGCCCATGGCCACATCGTCGGCGACGACGTCCTGAGCGCTCTTGGCGAGGCCATCCGCTCGGTCGCCCGTAGCGAGGACTTCGGCGCCCGGCTGGGTGGCGACGAGTTCGCCCTGGTTGCACCGCACGCTGCGGGCGACGGGGTGATCGCCATCGGGAACAGGATCCGACGTGCGTTCGCCGAGCGGACCGCGCTGCTTGGCGTCCCATGCACGATAAGCGTCGGGGTCGCCTGCAGCGATCAGGTCCCGTACCGGGACCTGATGGCGCGGGCCGACGGCGCGCTCTACAGCTCGAAAGGCAGAGGGAAGGACCGGACGAGTGTCGCGTCGGCGGATGGGGCGAGTGGTGCACGTGAGGGCCATCGCGGTCGCTAGGGTCGACACAAGCGGGCGTGCGGGTGCTGGATCCAGCGGCACCTGCGCCCTGCCGGCGGCTTCTTCCCGGTTGCCTGTGCACAGGATGCGCCCATAGGGGTTTGGACCATGGCACCGTTGTGCCCGGAGGTGATGTCGATGGTGACCACCAGGAGGCCGGGCTCCGAGGATGCGGCGGACACCGCCGCATCACCCGACGGCGTGGCACCGACGACGAGGGTGGCCACCGTCGCGGCCGATCCGGGCGCCATCGATCCCCACGTGGTGGTCCTGTTCGGGGCTACCGGCGACCTCGCCCGCCGCAAGCTGCTCCCCGGCCTGCTGCACCTGGCCGACGCACACCTGCTGCCGCAGTACGCCGTGGTCGGCACTGCCCTCGACGACTGGGACGACGAGCAGTTCCGGACCTTCGCCATGACCGCCTGCGAGGAGTTCGGCCGACCCGACGTCACCGACGAGCAGCGCCGGGCGTTCGTGTCCAGCCTCGTCTTCGTGCCCCACCATGCCGGAGCCGAGGGCCTGCACGCGGCGGTCGAGCGGGCCAGCGCGGGGCTTCGGGGCGAGCCCCGGCTCTTGCACTACCTGAGCGTGCCGCCGGTCGCTGCAGCGTCGGTCGTGCAGACCCTGGCGGAGGCCAAGCTGGTCGAGCGGGCGCGGATCATCATGGAGAAGCCGTTCGGGACCGACCTTGAGAGCGCACGGCGACTCAACGACACGGTCCATGTCGTGTTCGACGAGTCGCAGGTGTTCCGGATCGACCACTTCCTCGGCAAGGAGGCTGCCCTCAACATCCTGGCCTTCCGCTTCGCCAACGGGCTGTTCGAGCCCATATGGAACCGCAACCACATCGACCACGTGCAGATCGACGTGCCCGAGACGCTGTCGGTCGAGGACCGTGCCGGCTTCTACGAGGCCACTGGGGCGTTTCGCGACATGGTGGTGACCCACCTGTTCCAGATCCTTGCCTTCATGGCCATGGAGCCCCCTACCGCCCTGGAACCCGACGCCATCGGCGAGGAGAAGCACAAGGTGTTCCGGTCGATGCGCCCGATCGACCCGGCCTGCGTGGTGCGCGGCCAGTACGAGGGCTACCGCTCCAAGCCCGGCGTGGACCCCAATTCCCAGACCGAGACGTTCGTGGCACTCAAGTGTGAGATCGACAACTGGCGGTGGGCCGGGGTGCCGTTCTTCCTGCGGACCGGCAAGCAGATGGCCGAAGGGGCCCGGATCATCTCGATCGCCTTCCGTGAACCGCCGCAGAGCATGTTCCCCGACGGGTCGGGCGTAGGGGCCAAAGGCCCCGACCATCTGACCTTCGACCTGGCCGACTCGTCGCGCCTGTCGCTGTCGTTCTACGGCAAGCGGCCTGGCACGGGCATGGTGCTCGACAAGCTCAGCCTGCAGTTCGCCCTGCACGAGACCGGGTTCGAGAGTGACGTGCTCGAGGCCTACGAGCGGCTCATCCACGACGCCATGGTGGGCGACCGCACCTTGTTCAACTCTGCGGAGAGCATCGAGCGAGTGTGGGAGCTGTCCGCACCTCTGCTCGACGACCCGCCGCCGATCCAGCTCTACCCGACCGGCAGTTGGGGGCCGATGGCGATCCGGCACCTGATCGAACCCCGCAACTGGCGGCTACCATTTGAACGCGGGTGGCGCCAGGCTCGCTGAGGAAGGACCGGAGCGACCTGCGTTCCCAAGGCCTGTCGAGCCTCCCAGATCCTTCCGAGTCCCCTGCGGCAGTCCCCTGACGCAGCTGGGACGAGCCGGCGGAAGTCGTCGCAGCGCTGCTTTGTGCCTGGTCCACCACCCGGTGGAATGCAGAGGGCCGGTCGCGGGGTTGTCATCGACAGGCGACGCGAGGGCACGCGACATGGGACCTCGCCAGGCCTGGGAGTGATGCCATGCGCGAGACGTTCCGACTGGGTCGGGTGGCCGGGGTCCCCATCGGGGCCAACTGGAGCGCGGTCGCCGTCGTCGTCCTGATCGCCGTGGGGCTCGGCCGGGGCATCCTGCCGGCGGCAGCCCCCGGGCGTCCCGGTGCCTGGTATGCGATCGCCGCGCTGGTCACGTCCCTGGCCTTCGTCGGCACCATCGTCGCTCACGAGATCGGCCATGCCGTGGTGGCGCGGCGCCAGGGCCTGGCGGTCGGCGGCATCGTGGTGTGGGCGCTCGGGGGGCTCACGACGATCGAAGGCGAGCCGGTGTCGCCGCGTGCCGAGCTGGCGCTGTCGGGGGTCGGCCCGGCCGTGTCCTTGGTGGTCGGCGTGATCCTCACCGGGCTGGCAGTGGGCGCACGGGCGCTCGGTGCCCCTGACCTGCTGGCGGTCAGCCTCGGATGGCTGGGCGGCTTGAACGTGATCCTCGCCGTGCTCAACGCGCTGCCGGCGTCGCCGCTCGACGGGGGTCGCATGCTGCACGCGCTGGTCTGGCGCGTGACGAAGGACCGGGCGAGGGCGACGGCCGCCTCGACGCGGGTGGGCCAGGTCGTGGGCTACGGCGCGGCGGCGGCGGGTGTCGCCATGACCGTGGCGGGTTCGCCGGAGGGTCTGTGGATCGCGGTGACCGGTGTCTTCGTCGGTGCCGGTGCCACAGGTGAGCGTCGCCAGGCAGCGCTGGCGGCGACCATCGGCGACCGGCGGGTGGGTGAGGTGATGGCCCCGGTCGCCCCGTGGCCGGTCCCCGATTGGTGGGACGTCACCAGCGCTCTCGACAACGGTGTGGCCAGCTCCCGGTGGCCCGTGGTGGTGCTCCACGAGTGGTCCGGCCGGCCCTCGGGCATGGTGGCGGTGGCGCAGGTGCTGACCGTGCCGCCGGAGCTGCGTGCTGCCGTGCACCTGCGCGACCTGGCGTGGCCGGCGGGAACGGTGGTGACCGCCCGAGCCGACGAACCGGTGCTCGACCTCGCCCGGCGGTGGCCACCGGGGACGGCCTGGGCGGCTGTCGTCGACGGCGACCGTGCTGTCGGCGCGTTGTCCGCAGGTGACGTCGACGCCCTGCTGTCCGGCCATGTGCCCCGGGGGCCGGCCGTTGCGGAACGAGCGGACATCGCCACCAGCGGCTGGCGCTCGTAGCGGCAGCCGCGTTCGCTCATCGTTCGCTGTCCGGGGTGGCGTGCGCGGTTCGGCGGTCCGGTCAGGGCTGCACCTAGGCGTAGGTCGGGAGCTCCACCGACGGGTTTTGCAGCCCGATGGCCGGCAGGAACGGCCCGTTGGCCACGAACCCGTGCTTGCCGTCGGGCTGGGGCCGGCGTCGCCCTCGATCGTCACGACGGCCCCGTCAGGCCAGACCTGTGCCACCAGGCCCATGTGGGGGGACGTGGTGGTGTCCTGCGGCCCGGTCCCGTACAGGATGGCGTCGCCGGGCAGCCAGCACCGGCGGGGTCGTCCGGCCGACCGAGGTGGCTGCAGCGGGAACAGGGATGACGGCGCCGGTGAGGGCGACGATCAGCCGAAGGAGGCTGGCCACTGTCTCGAGGCGCGGCCGCTCCGGGCAGCGAGGAGCGCCCGGAGGCGGGTGCGGACCACCTCGGTGAGCTCTTCGGGTGCGTCTCCGGCACTGAGAGCGGCCAGGAGGGACTCGGCGGTGTCGGTGGCGGTCCTCCGGGCTGTCTGGGGAGCCAGGCGCCAGCTGGCCGCTTCGGCGACGATGTCGTCGACGGTGATGGCCGAGAGATTGTCCGTGCCGTTGATGCGCATGGCGGCGCGGTCGGGCAGCCTCGGCCACATCACGGTCGGGACGGTGTCGTACAACGGCGCCAGGCTGACTTGGCCCGGGGCGGTGTGCAGCAGGCTGACGTTCTTGCCGTGTGCGTCGGCGTTGCCGATGGCCGCAGTGAAGGTGATCACCGCCACCAGCCGCTCGAGCTCCCTGAGAGGATCGGCGGCCCACCGATCCAGGACCCTCGCGACCTCGGCCAGAGCTGGACCGCCGAACGCTTCGTACTTTCCCTTCCCGCGGCTGGCCTCAGGGTCCCGGCCGAGGGCTTGGCAGGCGTCCTCTTGGTGGACGCGCGCCACCGTTCCGTCGGCCTCCACGCACCGGTCGAAGCGCGACACGATGATGCAGGGAAGCCCTGCGATGGTCTCGACGGCCACGTCGCCGCTGGTGAGGCCGACGGTCTTGGCAAGGCGTAGGCAGGCCGCTTCCATCGTGACCAGGCCCGGGTAGCGACGGTCCTCGACCTTGAGGATGTGGGTCGAGGGCCTGCCGCCAACCGGGCGTCCCCAGCCGTCGCCGTCGGCGATGAGCAGGAGCTTGCTCTGCAGGCCGGCGATGGACAGTTCGCTGTCGTCGTGCACCCCGAGGGGATGATCCTCGAGGTTGGCGACCTCGTCGGCCAGGCTGGCGGGGTCGTAGGGCTCGAGGCGGCCTGGCCGGTCCTGCGGCTGCGTTGCGGAGATCACGGTGGCGCCGGCGACGTCGCGGCCATAACGGGCCAGCAGGCCGAAGATGTCGATGGTCGAGACCTTCGCTTGGGCGGCGAGAGCCTGGAGGTGCCGGCCCTCGGGGAGCATCCCCTTGAAGTAGACGGCCGCCTTCTGTCGCCTGTTGGTGAGGGGCAGGGAGCACGACAGCACGGGGGTGTTGCGCGGCCAGCGGCCGAGGGTCTCGTCGCTGTAGCGGAGGGTGACGTCGCCCGGCCCGGAGGTGGTCAGCTCGGCGACCCGGGACCCGTACAACCAGACGCCGAGCGGTTCAGGCCTGGCCATCGTCGCCGTCGAAGGTGATGGTGACGGTCGCGCCGAGGCGGCGTGTCAGCCTGAAGAGGTGATCGAGGACCGGCGTCGAGCGGCCAGCCTCGAGCTTGGCCAACCAGGGGCGCGACAGCCCTCCTTGCGCTGCCAGCTCGCTCTGGGTGAGCCCGCGGGCATGGCGAATGTCCGCGATGCTCCGACCGAAGTCCTCGGCCGACCGTACGATCCACTCCTCCATCCAGACCCTCCAACTCGTGTGCCTCATCAGGCACATCATCAGCCTAGCCAGAGTGTGCCTCTAGAGGCACACTCTGCATTCAGCTACGCTTGTGCCTGGACAGGCACACCATTCAGGGAGGGGTGACCTGCGCACCTGCGACGCCGGGCCCGCCGCCGCCGTCGTTCCGGGACGGCCGGCGGATCGTCCGCTGGCCGGTTCGATCCATTGGACGCTTCCCGACCACTCATTGTGACGTCAGTTGTCGATGGTCCGGGCGTTCCTGGTGGCCCCGCCATGCGGGTAGGACCGGGTGACATGTACCACGCCACGCGCGCCGGATGGAGGGTCAAGAGACAGCGTGGTCTACCTGGTGTGGCAGGTTCCAGACGCGCCGTGCGTGGAAAGGCTCGAAGGTGCGGCGAATCGGCTGGAACGCGGCCGAACTGGCCATCACGTTCTGCGGTTGCCAGGATCTGGATCGAACCCGGGCACCCTCCCCTCTTGACCCTACTGTCAGAAGAGTAAATACTACTGAGCGCAGCGGTATGTAGCTCTGGGCCGAATAGCTAACGTCCGCTGCTTCGGGGGGGAACCGCATTCGGGGGGGCAACATGGCAGTTCAGTCGCGATCCGACCGCGTCTGGGTATCCGGTCCATTGGGCGCACTGCTACCGCGTCTCGCGGTTGCTGCCGGCCGTGGGGGCGCTACGCCGCTTATTACGGCCACGGGAAGTGATGCCTTGGCCGCGCTCAGTTGGTGTAGGGAGCGCCTGGACGTCCCTGTCGGCGTCCACGCCCACGTCGACCGGGATCCGGGCGGCGAGTCGGGCGGCTGGGGTGTGCCGGAGGGGCTCGACGGGATCGAGACGGCGCTGTTGTCGTCGCTGCGCGGCTGGGGTGTCGGAGCCGACCTGACCGCGGCGGTGCCTGCCTGGCGGGCGTGTGCCCGCCGGGTCGTCGTCGAGGTGACCAGCCTGGCGGAAGCCCGGCTGGCGGTGGCCGCCGGTGCCGACGGCCTGGTGGTGACCGGTAGCGAAGCCGGAGGTCGTGTCGGGGACATCGGCACGTACGTGCTCGTGCAGCAGGTGCTGGCCGACGCTGAGGTGACCGTGCCCGTGTGGGCCCGGGGCGGAATCGGACCGGCGACGGCTGCCGCGGCGGTGGCCGGCGGTGCCGCCGGCGTCGTGCTCGACGTGCAGCTCGCCCTGGTGGCAGAGGCCACCGGATGCTGCGGGCCCTCGGTGGCCCGGGCGCTGGCAGCCATGGACGGCAGCGAGACCCGGCTGCTCGCCGGGCACCGGGTGCTGATGCGGCCCGACGCGCTGGCCGCGCGCATGGCCGAGGACGTGGACGTGGACACGGTCGTGGCCGCCACGGGCACCACCGACCTCGCGGTGCAGCTTGTCCCCGTGGGGCAGGACGGGGCGCTCGCCGCGTCGCTGGCCGTGGCGCATGGGACCGCCGGCCGGGTGGTGCAGGCCGTGCAGCGTGCGATCGACGAGCACATGGCGGCCGCCGCCCGCACCCGGCCGCTGGCGCCGGGTTCGGCACTGGCCCGGGCCCACGGCACCGGGTTCCCCGTCGCGCAGGGCCCGATGACGCGGGTGAGCGACCGGGCGGCGTTCGCCCGGTCGGTGGCCGAGGCCGGTGGCCTGCCGTTCCTGGCGCTGGCGCTCATGAGCGGCGACGAGGTGCGGAGCCTGCTCGAAGAGACCGCCGCGCTGCTGCGGGACCTGCCGTGGGGCGTCGGCATTCTCGGCTTCGTGCCCCCGGAGATCCGCCAAGCCCAGCTCGATGTGGTGCACGACGTGCGGCCGCCGGTGGCCTTGATCGCCGGGGGGCGGCCATCGCAGGCGGCCCCGCTCGAGAACGCCGGGATCCCCGCGTTCCTGCACGTCCCGTCGCCCGGGCTGCTGAGCCGGTTCGTGAAAGAAGGCGCGCGCCGGTTCGTCTTTGAGGGGCGCGAATGCGGTGGCCACGTCGGTCCCCGCACCAGCTTCGTCTTGTGGGAGCAGCAAGTCGCCACGCTGCAGGCGTTCGCCGACGCCGGCGGCACCGACGGAAAGGGCTCGCTGGCCGGTATCGAAGCGCTGTTCGCCGGCGGCGTCCACGACGAGCGGTCGGCCGCCATGGTGGCAGCGCTTGCCGGACCGCTGGCCGAGCGGGGTGCCGCGGTGGGCGTGCTCATGGGCACGGCGTACCTCTTCTGCGACGAGGCCGTGGCTGGCGGCGCCATCCTGCCGGTGTTCCAGGAGGAGGCCATCGCCTGCACCGAGACCGTCCTGCTCGAGACCTCGCCGGGTCACGCGACCCGCTGTGTCGCCAGCCCCTACGTCCAGGCGTTCACCGAAGCGAAGCAGCGCCTGCAGGCCGACGGGGCGGCCACGTCGGCCATGTGGGCCGAGCTCGAGCAGCTGAACCTGGGCCGCCTGCGCATCGCGTCGAAGGGCTTGGCGCGCCAGGACGGCGGGATCGTCACCGTCGACGAGGGTGTGCAGCGCGCCGAGGGCATGTACATGATCGGTGAAGTCGCCACCATGCGGTCCGCCCGCACGACCGTCGCCGACCTCCACCAGCAGGTCACCGAGGGCGCCACGGGCTTCCTCGACGAGCGGTGGGCCGAGGTCGGCGGCAGGATCGGCCGGATCGAGGTGCGCGAGCCGGCGCGGCCCGCCGACATCGCCATCATCGGCATGGCAGGCGTGTTCCCCGGGGCTGCATCTCTCGACGAGCTGTGGGCGAACGTGGTGGGAGGGGTCGACTCGGTGCGCGAGGTGTCGACGGAGCGCTGGGACCCCGACGTCTACTGGGATGACCAGGGCCGCCAGGAGCTCGCCGGCGTCAAGTCCCCGTCCAAGTGGGGCGGCTTCATCGACCCCGTCCCCTTCGACGCCCTGGCGTTCGGCATCCCGCCGGCCTCGCTGGCCTCCATCGAGCCGGTCCAGCTCCTCGCGCTCGACACGGCCGCTCGGGCGCTCGCCGACGCCGGGTACGCCCGCCGGCCCTTCGACCGCAGCCGTACCGGCGTCATCTTCGGCGCCGAGTCGTGCAGCGACCTCGCCACCGCCTACGGGTTCCGGACGATGTCCCCGGCGCTGCTCGGCGACGTGCCCGGACCGCTCGACGAGTACCTGCCCACCATGAGCGAGGACAGCTTCGCCGGCATGCTGGCCAACGTCATCGCCGGGCGGATCGCCAACCGCCTCGACCTCGGTGGCCTGAACTGCACGGTCGACGCGGCGTGCGCGGCATCGCTGGCCGCGCTCGATGCCGCCTGCAAGGAGCTGCTCGTCGGCGACTCCGACATGATGCTGTGCGGCGGTGCCGACCTCCACAACGGCATCCAGGACTACCTGCTCTTCGGCTCCGTGCACGCGCTGTCGCGGTCGGGGCGGTGCCGGACGTTCGACAGCGACGCCGACGGCATCGTGCTGGGTGAGGCCGTGGCTTGCCTGGTCCTGAAGCGGCTGGCCGACGCCGAGCGCGACGGGGACCGCATCTACGCCGTGGTGAAGTCCGTGGCGGGATCGTCCGACGGGCGCCACCTGGGCCTGACCGCCCCTCGCAAGGAAGGCCAGCGGGTCGCCCTCGAGCGCGCCTATGCCCGGGCGGGCGTGTCGCCGGCCGATGTGGGCGTCGTCGAGGCGCACGGCACCGGCACCGTCGTGGGGGACCGGACCGAGCTGGCCACGCTGACCGAGGTCTTCACCGAGCATGGCGCAGCACCGGGCTCGTGCACCGTCGGCTCGGTCAAGTCGAACATCGGGCACACCAAGTGCGCGGCTGGCCTGGCCGGCGTGGTCAAGGTGGCCATGGCCGTCCACCGAGGTGTCCGCCCGCCGACCCTCCACGTCCGCCAGCCCAACCAGGCGTGGCAGGCGGGGGAGTCCCCGTTCCGGTTCGAGGAGGCCGCCCGGCCCTGGTTGGCGTCGAACCGCATCGGCGGTGTCAGCAGCTTCGGCTTCGGCGGTGCGAACTACCACGTGGTCCTGAGCTCGCACGACGGTGAGCCCTTCGGCGCCGGCGACGCCAACGAGCTGGCCCTGGCCGCGACGGGAGCCCGCCGCGCCGCAGTGCCGGCCGCCGATCTGCTCGGCCACGGCGTCGACCGGTGGCCAGCCGAGCTGTTCGTCCTTCGCGGTGCCACGCGCGCCGAGGCGCTGACCGCCGCCGGCGAGCTTCGCCGGTGGGTCGTGGCAGCACTGGCCGCCAACAGCACCGTCCGGCTGCGCGACGTGGCGGCGGCGGTGGCCGAGCGGGCCGCTGGTCGCCAGGCAGCGGCTCACCCCGTCCAGGTGGCCATCGTCGCCAGTGACCTGGCTGAGCTGGCCGAGCGGCTGCAGGCAGCGGAGAACCCCAGCGAGTCAGGGCGTTCCTCGGGCCGCCGGGGTGTGTTCGTGGCGGCACACGAGGATCCGGAGAACCGCCTGGGTGCCGCGAGCCAGGCCGTGGCCTTCTGCTTCCCCGGCCAGGGAAGTCAGCGGCCCGGCATGCTCGGGGACCTCTTCGTCGCATTCCCGGCGCTTCGGCGCTGGCTGCGAGCCGGCCGGCCGTGGGCCGACATCATGTTGCCACCGTCGGCATTCGATGCCGATGCGCGCCGCGCCCAGGCGGCGGCCGTCACCGACACGCGGGTGGCCCAGCCTGCGCTCGGGATGGCCGACCTTGCCATGGCCGAGCTGCTGGCAGCCGTCGGCCTGCGGCCGGCCATGGTGGCCGGGCACAGCTACGGCGAGCTGGTGGCCCTGGCGGTCGCCGGAGCGATCGACGCTGCCGACCTTCTCGGGTTGAGCGTCGCCCGGGCCGAGGCCATCCTCGGTGCCGCCGGCGACGACCCCGGCACCATGGCGTCGGTGGTGGCCGGGGCCGCCGACGTCGAGCAGGTGCTGGATGCAGCCGGTGTCGACACGGTTGTGGTGGCGAACCGCAACGCCCCGACCCAGTCGGTGATCTCGGGGCCGTCCGCCGCCGTAGCGGACGCCGTCGAGGCCCTCGCCTCGGCCGGGCTGCGGGCCACAGCGCTGCCGGTCGCCTGTGCCTTCCACTCGCCGGTGGTTGCTGCCGCGTCGGGGGCACTGGCAGCGCACCTGGCGGAGATCGAGGTGCGTGAGGCACAGATCCCGGTCTGGTCGAACACCCAGGCGGCGGTGTACCCGCCCGACGCCGATGTCGTGCGCAGCTTGGTGGCGCGACAGGTGGCCGAGCCGGTCCGGTGGGCCGAGCAGGTCGAGGCCATGTACGACGCCGGCGCGCGCATCTTCGTCGAGGCTGGGCCCGGCCGCGTGCTGACCGGGCTGATCGGCAAGATCCTGGGCGACCGTCCGCACGTGGCCGTGGCCTGCGACGTCGCTGGTGAAGCTGGCCTGCCGAGGATCCTCGCGGCCATCGCCGAGCTCGCCGTCAACGGCGTGGAGCCGGACCTGGAGCCGCTGTTCGCCGGGCGAGCCGAGGCGGTGGACCTGTCGGTCCCGGCCGCTTCGGGGCCTGCCTGGGTGGTGAACGGGCATCTGGTCCGCACCCGTGACGGGGCCGTGGTGCCGGGCTCGCTCCGCCCGCTCTCCGACGCGCCGCGCGCCGAGATGGCGGCGACACTCGTGGCAGGGCCCGAGCGCCCGTTCGCAGGTGAGATCGCTGCCCCCGCCGCCGGGCCCGTTCCCGCACCCGTGGTTGCCGGTTCCGCGGCACGAACGGCGATGGCTTCCGCAGCGTCGGGTGGGGAGCCGGGGCCCCTCGACGATGTGGTGGCACACTTCCTGGCGTCGATGCGCCAGGCTGTGGCGGCCCAGCGCGACGTCATGCTGCAGTACCTGGGGGTCGATCCCGCTGTGGCCGGCAGCGGAGCGCCGGTGCCGCTGGCTGCCACTGCGCCGGTCGCCGATCTGCCGACGCGGGCAGCACGACCCCAGACCCGTCACGAGATCGCCGGCGGCGCCGAGCACGGGAACGCTGATCGCCATGCCAATGGCAGGCACAACGGTCCTCACAGCGGCAACGGTGCTCACAGCGACAACGGTGCTCACAACGGCAACGGTGCTCACAACGGCAACGGTGCTCACAACGGCAACGGCATGGTCGCCGACCAGGGGAACCGGACGCCGTCCGGTGCCGGTGCGTTCGGTGCCGGTGGTGCCGAAGCGGCCGGTGCCGGTGGTGCCGAAGCGTTCGGTGCCGGTGGTGTGGGTGGTGCGCCGGGTGGGGTGGTGCTCGGTGCCGAGGAGCTGTTGGCGGCGGTGACGTCGT
>JAKAYQ010000308.1 GCA_021826725.1 Actinomycetes bacterium | reverse complement strand
CACTCCTGATCTTAGGCGAAGTAGTAGGGGGCGATCAATGACCAAACGAGAGGACCGAGTCAGTTTCGGTATCAAGACCAGCCAGCTAGGCCTCACCTACCAAGACATCCTCGCCACGTGGCGCCAGGCGGACTCCATTGAAGTGTTCAAGCACGCCTGGTTGTGGGATCACATGGTGCCCATGCGCGGGGATGCCCGGGCAGCGGCGCTGGAGGCGTGGACGCTGCTGGCGGCCCTGGCGGCGCAGACCAGCCGACTCCGGCTGGGCGTCATGGTCACCAGCAACCGCCTCAGGCTGCCGACGCTGCTCGCCAAGATGGCAGCGACCGTCGATGTCGTGGCCGCAGGGCGGCTCGACTTCGGGATCGGCGCAGGCGGCAGCCTGCCGACGGCTGACAGCGGTGCCATGCTCGCGTCCGAGGTCAACCCTGCCTTTCGAGAGTTCGAGGCATACGGCGTGCCACTGGTAGCGGCCGGCGAGGCGATCCGAGACCTCGCGCAATCCCTACAGGTCATCCGCCGGATGTGGACCGAGGAGGAGCCGTTCGACTTCGACGGCCACTCGATTCATCTTCGCAGCGCGGTCTGCGAACCCAAGCCTGTGCAACAGCCCCATCCACCGATCGTGATCGGTGCCCAAGGCGACCGAGCCTTGCGGGTCGTAGCCGAGTACGCCGACATCTGGAACTTCCCCTGGCCGTCGGTCGAGGATTTCCGTCGCCGAAGCCAGTACCTCGACCATTGCTGTGAGGCGATCGGCCGCCCGCCAGCGGCGATCGTGCGCTCGGTCCAGCTCATAGTACGAGCCGATGACTGTGCCGAGCCGGCGGCAAGCCGCGCCCTGCTCGCCAAGCTAATCGATGCTGGCGCAACGCACTTTGTCCTTGCTCCCGTCCTTGGCGACCGCCCCCTGCAATGGCTAGTCGACAACGTGGTCGAGCCGGTCCTCGGCGGAGCAGAAGGGTGACCTCGAACTATCCGAATGCACATGCGCGAGCACCCGGCGGCCACCCCGACTGCACACGGTCTGGTGCTCGACCCGTCAGCGCGAAGCGTGTACTCGCGTTTGCACCATCCTCAGCGTCTGCCGACTCGCGCGCCGGTCGCGAGTGAGCAGGAAAGCCCCGACCCGAGTGCCCGGATCACGCGTCCGCGCCGGTCGGGACTTCGGTGGCTGCCCAGCCCGGGCAATAGCCGCTGGGAACATACTGAAGCGCGTGCTCGAGATCCGGGCGAACCGACGCGCCGACGCCCGGGCGCCGACGGGATCCGATCCACCAGCCGTCCTGGCCCCGCCCGCCGCATGAACTTCACCCCCCGTCCAACGGGAGGAGTTTGTAGTAGCTTCAGATGGGCCCACCGGCCCACCGAGCCCACTTAGACGGCTACCAGGCCTACTCCTGGGCTCCCTTCGCGCCATCCGGCGCATTCGACTGGCTTCAGTCACCCTCAATTGCCCCAAAAACGCCACTTCGGAGCAACCTTGCAACTCTCTTTGCAACAACCCTGGTGGGGTTGTTGCAAGGTTCTGATTCGCGGCCCGGCTGACTTCGGGGGAGACGCCGTTCGGAGCCAGTTCGGGGAGGCTTGTACACGCTGCTACCGGTGTTCTGTACACGGCCCCGGCTGATCTCAGACTGACTTCGGGCACAAAGCTGACCGACCGCGACCAAGCCCCGATTTCCACCCCAAGATTCGGCTGCCCTAGGCCCAATACCATTTAGTTAAGGAGGAGCCAGTATGTGGACCGCGGCGTCCGGGGTTTGGGTGGGGCGAGGCCAATCATGGTGCAGGGGACGCTTGACGGCATAGTTGCTCATCTTGCGCTTGACGACGCGGGGAGCCGCGCGGAGCTTCCGTTTGGGGAGCAGCTCAGCACAGATCTCGGCGAGGGCGGCAGGAAGGGCGAGGGCGAGAGTGTGGGTAGCGATGCCAAGGCCGGCGCGGACGCTGCGGCGAGCAGCATGCAGAGCTCGGGTAAAGCTGATCCGATCGGAGTCGAGGTCGTGGTGGGCGGCAGCAGTGCTCATGAGGGCGCGGATCGCGTAGTGGGTGCACAGGTAGCCGTAGGCCTCTTGGCGCACCCCCTCAGGTGTCTTTGAGCGCAGCACCACCCGCGGCCCACGTTGGTGAGTCTTCAGCTCATCGAGGGTGGTCTCGAACTCCCAGCGCTCGGCGTAGAGGGCGGCAAGTTCGACAGCCGGGGCAGCCGCAGGGTCCAGGATAGTGGTGAGCAGCCGGTAGGAGGCGTCCTCGGCCTGCGGGCGGCCCGGATCTTCCAGGCCGTACTCGATGACCCGCACGGTCATGACCTTTTGCCGAGCGTACTTGTCGTCGCTGGCGACGAGCTCTGAGCGAAACGACCCGTCCGCGAAACGCTCGAGCACTGGCAGCGCCGCGTTGGACTTGGCCCGCCACAGCAAATCTGCGCCGCTGGCGGCGAAGGCGGAGAACAACGGGTGGCCAGTGAATCCCCGATCGGCGAGCACCAGCATTCCGGGGCCGACCTTGGACACGAGTTCACGTGCCAGCGTCGCTTCTCCGGTGCCATAGGGGCCCATCGCCACAGCGAACGTCGCGTGGGTGCCGCACTCTGCCAGCGCAACCATCCGTAGTTGGGGGAATGCCCCGACCCCTTCGCCCCGTCCCGACCCCGGACGG
>JAKAYQ010000079.1 GCA_021826725.1 Actinomycetes bacterium | reverse complement strand
CCACCAACCACCAACCACCAACCACCAACCACCAACCACCAACCACCAACCACCAACCACCAACCACCAACCACCAACCACCAACCACCAACCACCAACCACCAACCACCAACCACCAACCAACCACCAACCACCAACCACCAACCACCAACCACCAACGCGGCATAGCCCAGGTGGCCATATCGATCTGACGGGGGACCGGCCACCTGCCATGATCCGTGCACAACGGTCACCGGACTCGACCCACCGGCACCAGCCACATCCCCCGCTGCACGGTGCCGCCACGATGCAGTGTGGTGCCACGATCCGGCCGGCGCCGTGCCCTGGCGGCACGGAACGTGGGAACTGAAGCGCCTCGACCTGGTACCGACGGCGCCGGAACGCACCAGCACGCACGCCACACGGAACGGCAGGACGAAAGCGACAGCCATGCGTTCGGACATCGAGCACGAAAAGCGCCTCGCCGCCGAGGCCGCCGCCACCATGGTCGACCCGGGCAGCGTTGTCGGGCTCGGCACCGGGTCCACCACCGCCTACCTGATACCAGCGCTGGCCCGCCGCGGCCTCGACGCCATCTTCGTCGCCACCTCGCCAGCAACGGCCTCGGCCGCGACCGCGCTCGGCTTGGACGTCCGATCCTTCCACGGCATCGAACGACTCGACATCGCCATCGACGGCGCGGACCAGGTCGACGACCGGGGCTGGCTGGTGAAAGGCGGCGGCGGCGCCCACACCCGGGAGAAGATCGTTGCCGCCGCTGCTCGGCGCTTTGTGGTGATCGTGTCGTCGGACAAGCTGCGGCCCGTGGTCGAAGGTCCCGTGCCGCTGGAGCTCGCCGACTTCGGCTCGGACGCGACCCTGCGGTCGCTGCGCGTGCTGGGCGAGGCCCGGCGCCGCGACGCGCCGCCGACACCCGACGGCGGGGTGCTCGCCGATCTGTGGCCCGACAAGGGTACGGGCATGCCGCCCGTCGAGCTGGCCCGCCAGCTCGACGCCGAGCCGGGCGTGCTGTCCCACGGCCTCTTCCCCCCGGCGCTCACGGCCGTCGTCATCGTCGGGACCGGCGACAGCGTCGTCCACCGGGCCGTCACCGCGCCGACAGTCTGACGGGCCGGACCACCCCACCCGGCAGACCCCGAGCCACCGGCCACCCGGCCCACCACGTCCACGAGCCGGCGGGTTCACCACGCCCACCACGCCCACCACGCCCACCACGCCCACCACGCCCACCACGCCCACCACGCCCACCAGCCAGCATCGGATTCCACACCTGCCGGACACCGTTCGATAGGGTGCGTCCGCAGCGCACTTGCCGGCGGACACGATCCGGCAGCGGTCGCCACCAGGTCGCCGGAGGGTGCCCGCGAGGGGGTACCGTCATGCCCGGGTAGGAGCACCCGCCGTCGCTGGTGCCACGGACGTCGGCGTGAGCCGAAGGGAGAACGACATGACGAGGATCGGGCTGGCGCTCCGGCTGACCGCGATCACCGTGGCCTTGGGTCTGGTGGCAACCGCGTGCGGTGCGTCGAACACGATGGTGGCCGCGGCAGCACCCGCAGGCCTGCCGTCGTTTTACGCCGTTCCCAACGGGGTCTCGAACGACGCACCGGGCACCCTGCTCAAGTACGCGGCGGTTGCCGCGCCCGGCGTCGACGGCACCGCCTATCGCGTCATGTACGTCTCCAGCAACGAGCAGGGAAAGCCGGTCCCCGTGACGGGGCTGGTGTTCGTGCCCCACACCGCACCGCCATCGGGCGGGTACGACGTCGTCACCTGGGCGCACGGGACCAACGGCATGACCAACGCCTGCGCCCCGTCGCTCGACCCCGCGTCGGCCGTGCCATCGATCAACGCCCTGCTGAAGCACGACTGGCTGGTCACGGCCAGCGACTACCAGGGAGAGGGCACACCCCCGGGGCTGCTCGCCTACCTGGTCGGGTCGCTGTCGGCCCGCAACACGGTCGACATCGTGCGAGCGGTGCAGAACATGCCGGTGCACGCGAGCCACAACTACCTGATCTGGGGCCACTCCGAAGGCGGGCAGACGGCCATGTTCGCCTGGAGCATCGGCCCGACGTATGCGCCGGGGCTGCACCTGGTCGGCACCGTGGCCGGCGCCCCGCCGTCGCAGTTCGGCTTCATCTACGACTTCTTGAAGACCAGTCCCTACCGCTTCTACCTGTTCATGGCCGCCGCTGGCTTCAACGCCGCCTACGGCAACGCCAAGGCGCCCCTGGGTGCCGTCTTGACCGCCAAGGCGCAGCGCCTGCTGCCGGTCCTGCGCTCGGGTTGCTTCACCACGCTCAAGTCGAAGCTCGACCAGTACACGCTGCAGGGGCTGGTGAAGGCCAACCCCTTCGACGTCCCGGGGTGGAAGCAGCTGATCGAGGCCAATGATCCCGCGAACCTGCCGGCAAGCACCGTTCCCCTGCTCATCATCCAGGGCGGGGCCGACGAGCAGATCCCCGTCGCGTCGACCCAGCTGCTCGCCAAGCAGCTGTGCGCCAAGGGCCAGGACCTCGAGCGGTGGATCTACCCGGGTCTAAGCCACACCGGGGTGATCCCGGTGTCGACCAACGACATGGTCCACTGGATAGCCGACCGGTTCGCAGGAAAGCCCAACCCCGACCCGTACAAGCCGTTCGGCCAGCTGAACGTGCAGACCACCACCTGCCCGTAGCGAGGCCGGGACCGGCCCGGGCCTGCCCGGGCGCGCAGCTTGCCTTTTCGCCGCGTCGCGCGCCAGGGCTGACGTCGCGTGCCCGCCGGTCGGCCGATGGTCCCCCGCCGACCGTCAGACGGCTGTCCGCCGGCTGACGCGCTGCGCCCAGGAAGTCCGGTGCACAAGGCGACCCGGTGCCGCCTCGACTTCCCGCGGGCGAGCGCGCCTGGGACCGTCACTGCTGGTAGTGCTCGACTTCCTCCTCGGTGCGGACCGTCGCCTGGTCCGGGTCTGCGCCGAACTCGTCGCGAGCGCGGCGCTGGCGGAGCAGGTCCCAGCACTGGTCCAGTCGCACCTCGACATCGGCCAAGCGGGCCTGGTCGGCGCCGGAGAGAGGCTGACCGCCTGACGCGTGGCCTCGCAGGCGCCGCTCCTCCTCCACCAGCTCGGTGATCCGTGCCAGCTCGTCGCGATCGTCCATGTCACCACCTCCTGCTGCCATCCTCGCCCAACGCGAGCGCTGCCGCACTGGCAGGCCGCCGCCGGAGACGAGGTCGCCGCTGGGCGTCGTTCGAGGCGGATGTGCCGATCACCGCCCGATCCGGGGCCGGTCGCGGCGCGCCACCGTGGGCCTGGACCACCAGCGCCCGCTGAACCGCCACGCCACGTGCGGCGCCGGCGCGTCCGCACCTTCCTCGACCGCCGGCACCCGCAGCAGCTGCGTGGCGGCAGCCACCACGGCGGCCAGCACTGCCGGCTCGGGGGCGACCGGACCGACGGCGTGCCCGGGCCGCCCGCCGGCCACGCGACCGGGTGTGGCAGCGGGCGTGGTGGCGGTCGTGTCGCCGGAAACCGCGAACCCACCGGTGACATGGCCAGGAGCGGAGCCCGTCACAGCGGCACGTTCCCGTGCTTGCGCCGCGGCAGCTCCTCGCGCTTGGAGGCCAGCATCCGAAGGCTGCGCACCAGCACCCGGCGGGTATCGGTCGGGTCGATGACGTCGTCGACGTAGCCTCGCTCGGCCGCCACGTACGGGTTGGCGTAGCGCTCGGTGTACTCCTCCACCAGCTCGGCCCGCCGGGCCGCCGGGTCCGCGGCCTCTGCCAGCTCCCGGCGGTAGACGATCTCGACCGCACCCTGCGAGCCCATGACCGCCAGCTCGGCCGACGGCCAGGCGAACGCCAGGTCGGCGCCGATCGACTTGGAGTTCATGACGACGTACGCCCCGCCGTAGGCCTTGCGAGTGATGACCTGGATGCGAGGCACCGTCGATTCGCAGAAGGCGTACAGGAGCTTGGCGCCGTGGCGGATGATACCGCCGTACTCCTGGTCGGTGCCCGGCATGAAGCCCGGCACGTCCACGAAGGTGATGAGCGGGATGTTGAAAGCGTCGCAGGTGCGGACGAAGCGGGCCGCCTTCTCCGACGAATCGATGTCGAGGACGCCGGCCAGAACCGCCGGCTGGTTCCCGACGACACCCACCACCCGGCCGTCGATGTGGGCGAACCCGCAGGTGATGCTCATGGCCCAGTGCGGGTGCACCTCAAAGTAGTCGCCGTCGTCGACGACCGACGCGATGACCTTCTTCATGTCGTAGGGCTGGTTGGGCGACGTCGGCATCAGGTCGACGAGCTCAGGCGTGCCCCGGTCGGGGTCGTCCTCACAGATGGCAGCCGGGGGCTCCTCCAGGTTGTTGGAGGGCAGGAACGACAGCAGCACCCGCACGTCGTCGAGACAGCTCTTCTCGTCAGGGGCGACGAACGTAGCCACGCCGGACTTCGTCGCATGGCTCATCGCCCCGCCCAGCTCCTCGAGCGTGACCTCCTCGCCGGTGACCGTCTTCACCACGTCGGGGCCGGTGATGAACATGTGGCTGGTCCCGTTCACCATGAAGATGAAGTCGGTGATGGCCGGCGAGTACACGGCCCCACCGGCACACGGCCCGAGCACCACGCTGATCTGCGGGATGACACCCGACGCCAGCACGTTTCGATGGAAGATGCCCCCGTAGGAGTGCAGCGACACCACGCCCTCCTGGATGCGGGCGCCGGCGCCGTCGTTCAGGCCGATCATCGGCACGCCCAGCGAGGCGGCCAGGTCCATGACCTTGTGGATCTTCTCGGCGAAGACCTCGCCCAGCGCGCCACCGAAGACCGTGAAGTCCTGGCTGAACACGCAGACGCGGCGGCCGTCGATGGTGCCGAACCCCGTGATCACCCCGTCGGTGTACGGGCGCTTCTCCTCGAGCCCCATGCCGTGGGCCCGGTGACGGGCCAGCATGTCGAGCTCCTGGAAGGAGCCTTCGTCGAGCAGGTGCTCCACCCGCTCGCGGGCGGTCATCTTGCCCTGGGCGTGCTGGCGCTCGACCGCATGCGGCGAGCCGGCGTGTAGGGCCTCCTCCCGGCGGGCCTTCAGCTCGGCCAGGCGCTGCGACATCGGGTGATCCATGGGCTACGAGGCTACCGGAGGTGCCGGGGGCTGCACGAAGCCGGGCTGCCAGCACCCCTCCGCCGAACCGCCTGCACGACCAGGCTGCCAGCCCCCGGCGCAATTCCCCGGCTTCCCCATCTTCGCTCAAGCACCCCCTTTTCCTGAAGCACCCGCTCCGACCAGAGCGCCTGCCCACCACCCGCGTTCTCTGCCCGCGCTGCGTCAGCCACGATCTGTGGTCCAACCGGCTGTCAGCATCACGAGAGACCGGAACATCACCGATAGCCGCCGCGGACATCGCCGAGACACCACACCGCGCGACGAGAAAACTTCAGATCGTTGCCGTTGATCACCCATCGAGCGCAAGGTCCGGAGCACCGACTCGTTCCCCCAGCGTCGCCTGCCACCAAGGGGCACGGGGCACCACATCCGGTGCCCGCCCGTTGGCCGGCGCTGGCCCGGCACATGGGACCCGGCCGGGCGCGAACGTGGGAGGAGCACCGTGGCACGACTCCAAGTACGGGGGATCTACGTGCGGTTCGGGGGTGTGACTGCGCTCCAGGACGTTGACGTGGACGCCCCTGCAGGAGCCGTCACCGGTCTGATCGGCCCCAACGGCGCCGGCAAGACGACACTGTTCAACGTGATCACGGGTCTGCAGCGCCCGCAGGCCGGCACCGTCCTCCTCGACGGCGACGACATCACGAGCCTTCCGCCGCACCGCCGCGCCCGGCTTGGCATCGCCCGGACGTTCCAGCGCCTGGATGTCTTCGGATCCCTCACGGTGCGCGAGAACATCCTGGTGGCCGCCGAGATCCGACGGCGGTGGTCGCGTGACGGCATCAACACACGGCGGGTGACCGACGAAGTGATGACCGAGGTCGGCCTGCGGCCGCTCTCCAGGGAACGCTGCGACACCCTGCCCCTTGGGCTGGCCCGCCTGGTCGAGGTTGGCCGGGCTCTGGCCACGCAGCCCAGCCTGCTCCTGCTCGACGAGCCGTCGTCGGGTCTGGACGAGGAGGAGACCGACGACCTGGCGGGACTGCTCGAACGCCTCGCCCAGCGCGACTTGGCCGTCCTCCTCGTCGAGCATGACATCGACATGGTGATGTCGGTGTGCGAGACCATCCACGTCCTGGACTTCGGCCAGATCCTGGCGGCAGGGTCGCCCCCAGAGATCCTGCGCGACCCGGCCGTGCGCGCCGCCTACCTGGGGTCGGGGGGCACTCGCGACCGGGAGACGGCGAGCGCATCGACCTGACGGCGGTCGCAGCCCGGGCGGCTGCCTGCGGGCGGGGTGGGTGCCGGCCCGGAGCCCGCGCAGCTGCTGGCGGGCGAGCCGGCGCTGCTACTCCTGGACAAGCTCGATAAGCGTGCCGAATGCCGCCTTGGGGTGCACGAAGGCGACGGTCGTCCCCCGGCTGCCCGGGCGCGGCGCCTCGTCGATGACCCGACCGCCGTGGTCCTTCACCGACTGCAACGCGGCGGCGCAGTCGGCCACCCGGTAGCCGACGTGGTGCAGGCCCTCGCCCCGCTGCGCCAGGTACTTGGCCACGGGAGAGTCGTCACGCGTCGGGGTCAGGAGCTGCACGTACGAGTCGGCCACCTGCACCAGCGCCTCCTCCACCCCGTCGCTCTCCACCCGCTCACGGTGCACCACGGCAGCGCCGAAGGTGCCGGCGTAGTAGGCGATGGCGGCCTCGAGGTCGCGCACGGCGATGGCGACATGGTCGATCTCGGTGAGCATGCCACCGGCCGTCGCGCTGCCGGTCGAGTCCACGGCGCTCACGCCCCGTGCCGCCGGAAGGCGGTGATCCGGTCCTCGCCGATCTCGGCCCGGCGCTCGGGGTTGTCGATGCCGAGGCCCTCCCCGGGGGCGAGGCACAGCACCCCGATCTTGCCCTCGTGCAGGTTGTGGTGGACCTGGTAGGCAGCCTCGCCGACCTCGTCGAGCGAGTACACCGCGGACAACGGCGGCTGCACCTTGCCGTCACAGATCAGCTGGTTGGCGTCCCACGCCTCGCGGTAGTTGGCGAAGTGGGATCCCTTGATCGTCTTGAGCTTCATCCACAGGTGCCGGTTGTCGTACTCGATCATGTAGCCCGACGTTGCCGCGCAGGTGACGATCGTCCCGCCCCGCTTGCACACGAAGACCGAGGCCCCCATCGTCTGGCGGCCCGGGTGCTCGAACACGATGTCGGGGTCGTTGCCGACCAGTGCCCGGATGTCCTTGCCGAGACGGCGCCACTCGCTCTCGTCCTGGGTGTGCTCGTCCTTCCAGAACCGGTAGCCGGCCGCCCGGCGATCGATCACCGCCTCCACCCCGAGATCACGCAGCAGGTCAGCCTTGTCGGGGGAGGAGACCACGCCGACGGGAACGCCGCCGCCGTTCAGGACGTGCTGCACGGCGTAGCTCCCGATCCCGCCGGTGGCCCCCCACACGAGCACCCGGTCGCCCTGGGTCATCGCCGCCCCGTTGCGCGATACGAGCATGCGGTACGCCGTGGAATTGCACAGCGCGTTGACCGCCGCCTCCTCCCAGGAGAGGTGGGTCGGCTTGGGCATGAGCTGGTTGGCCTTCACCATCGTCAGGTCCGCCAGGCCGCCGAAGTTCGTCTCGAAGCCCCAGATCCGCTGGTTGGCGGCCAGCATCGAGTCGTCGTGCGCGGAGGGGTCCTGGTCGTCGACGTAATTGCAGTGGATGACCACGCGGTCGCCGGGCTTCCAGTTGCGGACGGCCGAGCCGACGCGCACCACGACCCCCGAGGCGTCGGACCCTACGACGTGGTACGGCAGCGCGTGGCGGGCGCCCCACTGTCCCTCGCGGCCGAGCCGGTCGAGGAACCCGAAGGTCGACAACGGCTCGAAGATCGAGGTCCACACCGTGTTGAAATTGACTGCACCGGCCATGACCGCCACGTACGCCTCGTCGGGCGCCAACTCGGGCACGGCCACCTCCCCCACGTGCAAGGACTTGCGGGGGTCCTTGTCGCTCGAGTCGACCCCGGCGAACATCTCGGTGTCGTCACGGCGCACGAAGGCCGCCCGATAGGTGTCTGGGAGCGGCAGGCCGGCGATGTCATCCCCGCCCGCACCGCTCATGATCGCGTCGCGGAACTGCTCCATGGGCGAGCACGATACCCGCGGCTGGCACAGGCCGGTCGAGGGACCCGGACAGGTCGCGCCGTCCGACCGGGCTCGACCGCACGACGGCGGCCCTTCGAGGTGCGCCGGCAGGCCCAACCGGCGGCCGGTGGTCCCTCGGCCCACGGCGGAGCGCACCCGCAAGTCCCGGACCTACAATGAGCCGGTCCTGGCAATGGCGTGGTCGTGGCGGACGCCACGGTCCCAACTTCGGAGGTCCCCCATGCCCGGTTCCGTGATCGTCGCAGGTGCCCGAACGCCGATCGGCAAGCTCTCGGGTGGACTGGCCGGGTTCACGGCCATGGACCTCGGTGGCGTGGCGATCTCGGCCGCCCTCGAGCGGGCGGGCGTCGCTTCGGACCGGGTCCGGTACGTGTTCATGGGCCAGGTGCTGCAGGCCGGCCAAGGCCAGATCACGGCCCGCCAGGCAGCCGCCCGAGCCGGGATCCCCCTGGACGTGCCGGCCACCACCATCAACAAGGTGTGCCTGTCGGGCTTGAACGCCATCTACCTCGCGGACCTGCTCATCCAGGCGGGCGAGGTGGACCTCGTCGTCGCCGGCGGCATGGAGTCCATGACCCAGGCGCCCTACCTGCTGCCCGGGGCCCGCGCCGGGCTGCGCATGGGGGATGCCACCGTGGTCGACTCCATGATGTACGACGCCCTGTACTGCCAGTTCGACCACTGCGCCATGGGCCTGGGCACGGAGAACTACAACCGGGACACCGCCATCTCGCGTGAGCGCCAGGACGCCGCCGCCGCCCTTTCCCACGAGCGGGCCGCCGCAGCGATCAAGGACGGCCGCCTGGCCGAGGAGATCGTTCCGGTCACCGTTCCCCAGCGCAAGGGCGACCCCATCGTGGTCGACACCGACGAGGGCGTGCGCCCAGGCACCACCGTCGAGTCGCTCGGCGCTTTGAAGCCGGCGTTCGCAAAGGACGGCACCATCACGGCCGGGAACGCCAGCCAGATCTCCGACGGCGGCGCCGCCGTCATCGTCGCATCACGCGCCGTGGCCGACTCGCTCGGCGTCACCCCCCTGGGCGAGGTCGTGTCCTACGGCCAGGTGGCCGGGCCCGACGCCTCGCTGCTGCACCAGCCGGCGGCCGCGATCGAGCAGGCGCTGGGCAAGGCCGGCCTGGCGGTGAGCGATGTCGACCTGTTCGAGCTCAACGAGGCGTTCGCCGTCGTCGGCCTCGCCTCGTCGGACCGGCTCGGCATCACCGACGACGTGGTGAACGTCAACGGCGGTGCCATCGCCCTGGGCCACCCAGTCGGGATGTCCGGAACCCGGCTGGCGCTCACCATCCTGCACGAGCTGCGCCGCCGCGGCGGCGGGCTCGGTGCCGTCGCCCTGTGCGGCGGGGGCGGGCAGGGCGACGCCATGCTGCTGCGCACCCTCAGCTGATCACCGGCACCAGGGGCTGCGGGCTCGGGGGCAGCGAGCAGCGAGCCGGCGGACTGTCAGGCGGCCGGCGCCAAGGGCTGGTGGGACCGCACCGTGCCCGATGACCGCACTTTGGTGACCGAGCTGGGCACGGCGCTCGGCATGCTCGGTGCCGACACCCCCGCTGCCGCACTGGCAGTGGGGCCGGGCCCGCTCGTGCTCGATCCCGCGACGTGGGACCGGCTGGTGGCGTTGCACGACGGCGGCGGGCACGACGGCCTCCTGCAGCACGCCTTCGCAAATGGCCGTGCCTTCCTGGCCAGCCCGGACGCCCTGCGGTGCCGGCTGCCGGCCCTGGTGGAGTGGACCGGCGGGCGCCGGCCCCCCGGCGACGAGGTGGCTCCCGTCGACCTGCGCGTCGACCACGTCTATCTCGTCAGCTGCAAGTACCTCTCCCGGGCGATCGCCAACGTGTCTCCGGCACGGATCTTCGACGGCCTGCTGGCCACCACCGGAAGCTGGGACCGCAGCGACTGGTACGAGGTGGTGGCACCCGAGGAGCACCGCCACTTCTACCGGGCGTGCCGGGCCGCGACCGGCCTGCACGACCTACCCGACGAGCCGTCAGCCATGGACGGCGTGGAGCGCCGGCGGCTCCGAGCCGCTCTGCCCGCCCGCCGGCTGCCCGACCAGGCGAGCACGGATGCCTACCGCGCCCTGTGCGACGCTGTCAGCACCCGCTCCGCCCGACGCTGGCAGGATCACCTCGACGATGCCGCCGAGCGGCAACGACTGGCCCGGCGCCTGCTGCGCATCGGGAACGCCACCTACTTCCTGCTCGGCTCCGACGAGCGGGGGCCCCTGCGCCTGCGGGTTGCCGACGCGTGGGACTGGCACCGCCATCACCGCCTGCTCGGGCTGTCCGTCCGGGCATCGCGCGCCGGGCAGCCGCAGGTCGACTGGACGATCGAGCTGGCCGATCCCGGCGGGCGACGTGCCGACGTCCACGGGCATGTGGAGATCCGCTGGAGCCACGGCCGCTTCGCCCAGCCCCCCGAGGCAAAGGTGTACGTCGACACCCCCACCGGCGACCTCCCCGGCTATGTCCGCCTGGCCGACACCGGAACCGGAACCGGAACCGACCAGCTGCCGCTCTGGCCCTGACCGGACAGGAGCCGGGCAACACCAGGCGGGAGCCCCGGCAGGCGGGAGCCCAGGCAGGCGGGAGCCCGGCGACAGCCCAGGGAAAGACGCAGAGCCCGGTACAGCCGGGCGGCGGGGAGCCCCCCGGCGAGAACAGAAGCGGGCGACCCTCGCATCAGCGGAAAACCGGAGCGGTCCAGCCCAGGTAATTCCACGATCACCCGCAAGGGCGGAGCCAGCCGGGCGTTTCTTCTGCAAAGCCAATCGCCACGCCCAGCACCGGCACGGGTCGCCCCCCGACCGTGCCGGTGCTGGGATGGCGCCCACCCAGGCGCCCCCGCCCGCCGTTGGGTGCCGTTCGCCCACGCGTACCGTCCGGCCGGCGCTCGCCGTCCAAGAGCCGGTGCCCTGCCGCCCGCGACCGCGCCGTTCCGCAGCCCCGGTGCTCCCGAAGGAACGGTGCTCGTCAAGGACCGGTGCTCTTCAAGAAACGGTTCCCCCGAAGAAACGGTGCTCTCCAAGGACCGAGAGCGCAGCCGGTTCGCCCGCGTTCCATCACACCGAAAATGAAGGCTTTGGAGCGTGACGTGTGCACCCGGACCTCGCCTGCCACCGGCCGTCTGACGTGCGGTCGCCGGCCGTGCGGTCGCGCACCCCGGCAGCACCAGGCCGCGACCGGCCCGTGGGCAGCGATCAGTCATCCTCCCGGCTGGGCTCCTGCCGAAGCAACGCACGCATCTCCTCCGGCGTCAGCGCGCTCGGCTCGGTCGTCCGGATGAAGTCGCGGAGGATCTCGGTGAAGCGAGCGGGATCCTCCACATGCGGGAAGTGGCCGGCCCCGGGCATGATCTGCAGCTGGCTGCCCGCCATGGCGTCGCGAGCCCGGTAGGCGTGGGAGACGGGGATGATGCGGTCGTTCTCGCCCCAGACGATCAGGGTGGGCATACCTGCCGCCAGGTAGAGGCGGCTGACAGCGCTCACCGACTGGCCACCAGGGTCGATGACCGCCCGCATGGTTCGGACGAAGGCTCGGCGGCTGGCGGGGTCGGTCAGCGAGCGGTACGACCGCCACACCTCGAGCGCGGCGGCGTTGCGCACGCCGTGGTCCGCGAGAACGCGCGACACCGCGTCACCCCACGGGCGAACCAGGCCGGGGAACACTGCCGGCAGGACGTACTCGGCTCCCGGCAGGACAGCCAGCCGCAGCAGCCACGAGACCTCCCGCCCCAGGCCGCCCGAGTCCACCAGCACCAGGCGCTCACACCGCTCGGGGAACTGGTAGGCGAACTGCATCGCCACCCCGCCGCCGAACGACTGGCCCACCACCGTGGCCCGCTCGATCCCGAGGAGGTGCAGCAGGTCCCGCACCCCGCTGGCCTGGTTGCCGAGGGAGTAGTCCCCCGCCGGCTTGCCCGACGCGCCGTGGCCGAGAAAATCAGGGGCCAGCACCGTGTGGTCGCGACGCAGCAGCTCCATGACAGGGATCCAGCTACCAGAGCTGCCAGCAATGCCGTGCAACAGCACCACGACGGGGCCCTCGCCCCCTCGGCGGTACGCGACGTCCTCCCCGTGGACAGCGACATGCTCCACGGCGAGCGCTGCTGGCTCCGTCATCGCTCGGTCCCGGTCATGCACCCATTGCCCCCCGCTGCGCCGTTCCGGCAGACCCTGGCACGACCTCTCCACCCGGGTGGTCCCGGGTGGGCACCGGCAGCCCCCGCTGTCGCGTCTCGTCGAGCGAACAGCACGCCACTCGACGACAGCACGGTACTCGACGGCGCCACGCCACGCCACGCCACGCCACTCCAGCACGTGACGCCACGCCACGCCACGCCAGCACGCCACGCCACAACAGCACGGCGCCGGCCGCAGACCGATCCCTCGCACGAGCCCGTCACAGCCTCCGCGGCAGGCGGGGTGGACCAGGAGCCGTTCTTCGGTGCAAGCAGCGCAAGGCAAAGGAGGAAGGCCGCGCAGGAGCCACGACCGGCGACGCCAACGCCGCGATGCGCCGCCTCGGTGGCAGCGATCCCGCACTGCCTATCCGCCGGGCCGCCTAGGTCATTGCGGCCATGCCGACCACGCCGGAGACGTGGACACCCGCGCCAGGGAGCGACCCTTCGTACCCTGCCGCGCCGAAGGCGAAGATGCCGCCATCGGCACCGGCCAGCCAGTAGCCGTCCCCAGTGGGTGCGGCCACGATGGCCCGAACGTCGGTGACGTGGACCCCGGCACCTGGGGCGGACCCGAAGAACCCGGCGTCGCCGAAGGCGAACACCCCGCCATCCGCGCCCACCAGCCAGTAGCCGGTGCCGCCGGGGGCAACCGCCATGCCGGCAACATCGGCGACACGGGCTCCGTCGGCTGGCAACGACCCCTCGTAGGCCGCGTCGCCGAAGGCGAACACCCCACCGTCCGACGCAACCAACCAGTACCCCGTGCCGTCCGGCGTCGAGGCCATCCCCACCACGTCGGACACGTGCACCCCGGCAGCCGGCAACGACCCCTCGTAGGCCGCGTCGCCGAAGGCGAACACCCCACCGTCCGACGCAACCAACCAGTACC
>JAKAYQ010000078.1 GCA_021826725.1 Actinomycetes bacterium | reverse complement strand
GGCGTCAGGCTCGAACTCGACATAGCCCTCGCGCGGTGCCGGACCGTCACCGGTCGCGCCCTCGGCGGACGGCTCGGGGAGCGGCAACAGCTGCCGCTGCTCGACGGCCTGGGAGCCGGCCGACAAAAAGCGCGTGGAGACAAGGAGCACCTGGTCGACATCGCCGGCGAGGAACGGTGGGACCGCCGCGGCGGCCACGCTCCGGGCATCGGCGAACGCCGGGCGGTCGGAGAAGCCGATGAAGGACTCGTCCACCTGGATGCCACGGAAGCGAAGGTACGACGGCGCCTTGCGGCCCACCGACACCAGCCGGGTCTCCACACCAGCGCTGCCGTTGGCGCGCACCAGGCGCTCGACGGTGCGCAGGACATTGGCGTTGTACCCGCCGCACAGGCCGCGGTCGGCCACCAGCAGGACCACCAGCACCCGCCGAGGGTCTTCCGGCACCCCGAGCAGGTGCCCACCGTGCGTGCCGACATCCTTGGCCGCCTCGGCCAGGATCCCGGCCAGTCCCCGCTGGTACGGGGCAGCTACCGCCAGGCGGCCCTGCGCCCGGGCGATCTGCGACGTGGCGATCAGCTCCATGGCGCGCGTGATCTTCTGCGTGGCGCGCACGCTGCGGATCCGGCGCCGCAGCACCCGTTCCTGGCCGCCGGGCACGTCAGGCCTCGGTGCCGGTGCCGAACCGGTCGGTGAAGGTGCGCAGCACCTGGCCGAGCTTCTCCTCGTCGGCCAGCTGCCCGGTGTCGCGGATGGCGCCCAGCAGGTCGGCATGCTCCGCCCGCAGCCAGGCGAGCAGCTCGGCCTCGTAGCGCCGCACCTCGCCCACCGGCACCCGGTCGACGAAGCCCTTGGTGCCGGCGAAGATGATGATGACCTGCTCCTCGATCGGCACCGGCGCGTTCTGCGGCTGCTTGAGCAGCTCGGTCAGCCGATAGCCGCGGTCGAGCTGAGCCTGGGACACCTTGTCGAGCTCCGAGCCGAAGGTGGCGAACGCCTCGAGCTCACGGAACTGGGCCAGGTCGATCTTGAGCGTTCCGGACACGGACCGCATGGCCTTCACCTGGGCGGAGCCACCCACCCGGGACACCGAGATGCCGACGTTCATGGCCGGCCGGACACCGGCGTAGAACAGCTCGGACTCGAGGTAGACCTGGCCGTCGGTGATGGAGATCACGTTGGTGGGGATGTAGGCCGACACGTCGCCGGCCTTGGTCTCGATGATCGGCAACGCCGTGAGCGAGCCGCCGCCTCGCTCGTCGGACAGCTTGGCCGCCCGCTCGAGCAGCCGGCTGTGGAGGTAGAAGACGTCCCCGGGGTAGGCCTCGCGCCCCGGTGGGCGGCGCAGGAGCAGCGACAGCTGGCGGTAGGCCTCGGCCTGCTTCGACAGGTCGTCATAGACGATCAGCGCGTGCTCGCCGTTCTCCATCCAGTGCTGGCCCATGGCACAACCGGCGTACGGCGCCAGGTACTTGAACGGGGCCGGCTCCGAGGCCGGAGCGGCGACCACCACCGTGTACTCGAGTGCGCCGTGCTCGGCGAGCACCGCCACGGTCTGGGCGATGGACGAGCCCTTCTGGCCGATGGCGACGTAGATGCACTTCACGCCCTGGCCGCGCTGGTTGATGATCGTGTCGATGGCGACGGTGGTCTTGCCGGTCTTGCGGTCGCCGATGATCAGCTCGCGCTGACCGCGACCGATGGGGGTCATGGCGTCGATGGCCTTGATCCCGGTCTGCAGCGGCTGCTTCACCGGCTGGCGGTCGATGATGCCCGGCGCCTGCACCTCGAGCCGGCGGGTCTCGGTGGTGGCGATCGCTCCCTTGCCGTCGATGGGCTCGCCCAACGGGTTCACCACCCGGCCGAGCAGGGCGTCGCCGACGGGGACGGACAGGATGCGGCCGGTGGCCCGCACCAGCTGCTCCTCCTCAAGGCCGGTGTCGGAGCCGAGGACCACGGTGCCGATGGTGTCCTCGTCGAGGTTGAGGGCGAGACCCACCGTGCCGTCCTCGAACTCGAGCAGCTCGTTCACGGATGCTCCGGGCAGGCCCGACACGCGGGCGATCCCGTCACCGACCTCGACGACGCGCCCGACCTGCTCGGCCGACACCTCGGGGGTGTACTCGGCCACGTGGCGGGCCAGCGCAGCGGTGATCTCCTCGGCATTGATGGTCAGCTCAGCCATCGGCTCGTTCTCCCTCGGTCCGTCTGGGCGATGTGCGGGTCATGCCCGGTCGCAGGGCGCAGCCAGCGCTCCGGCGGCGGGCGTGCCCTGGCGCACCGGCCGCACGCGGCTGGTGGCGGGCAGGTACGACAGAAACTGACGGCATGGCCGGCATCAGTGTGGCCGCCGGCATGGCCGGCATCAGTGTGGCCGCCGGCATGGCCGGCATCAGTGTGGCCGCCGGCATGGCCGGCGTCCGTGTGGCAGTGGCGGTCCGAGCCGCGGTGCCCGTCGCCAGGGCCAGCGCCTGGCCGGTCATCGGCGCCCCTCCGGGCCGCTGTCGTCCAGGAGCACCCGGACCGCGCCCTCGGGGCTGGCCAGCTGCTCTTGCAGCTGGTCGAGCCGGTGACGGGTGGTGGCGTCGACGAGCAGGTCCCCGATCTCGACTCGGGCTCCCGCGAGGAGCGACGGGTCGATGCTCACCTGCAGCTCCACGGGCTTGCCGGTCAGGCGGCCCAACGCGTCGGCGATGCGCTGGCGCTCACCGGCGTCGACCTCCATAGCAGCCCGGACCCGAGCCACGCGCCATCCGCGGGCGGCGGCGGCCAGCTCAGCCAGCCAGTCCAAGACAGCGACCACGTCCCGAGTGCGCATGCGCACGGCTGCGGTCACCAGGCGGACGGTCTCCGGCCGCGCCTTGCCCTGGAGCAGGTCGAGGGCCAGGTCGGACCGGTGGGCTGCGGGCACGGACCAATTGGCCAGCGCTTCGCGCAGCGCGGGCTGCGATCCGACCAACCGGGCGAAGCGGAACAGCTCGTCCTCGATCTCGTGCAGCTCGTCGACTTCGACCACCGGTTCCAGCTCGGCCGCCGCCATCCCACCCAGCAGCCGACGCACGCCGGCTCGGCCCAGCGGGCGGTCGTCGGCCATGTCGGCCTCGTCGGCGTGGTCGACGCGCACGCGGGCCAGCTCGTCAGCCTCGTGGAGCGCGCTCAGCAGCTCCGGTGCCCGTTCGATGTCCACGGCATGCAGCAGCACCCGCAGGACCGCGGGGTGCACACGCGATCCGAAGAGATCCTGGACCACGGCCCGGCGTGCCGCGACGGGCACGGCCACGTCACTGAGCGCAGCGGCCAGCTCGGTGGTGGTCCTGATGGCCCGGGCCGCCTGGCCGAGATCGTCGACCAGGCGCGGCAGGTCTGCTGCCGGCTGCGACCGCAGGACGGCGGCCACGTAGCCTCGGAGTGACAGATCCACGTCGGTTCCCTCGCCCTGCTCAGTTCTGCGTGGCTGCGGCGTCGGACGACGCCTGCAAGGCAGCCACGGCCTCGTCGATGAGCGCCCGATGGGCACTGGCGTCCACCTCGCGCCCGACGACCTGGCGAGCCACGGCCATGGCAAGCGCCCCGAGCTGGGCACTGACCTCCTCGACGGCCCGCCGCCGGGCCGCGGCGATCTCGTCCTCGGCGGCAGCCAGGATCCGGTCGTGCTCCTGCTGGGCCCGGTCGACGGCCTCGGTCCGCAGGCGCTCCGCCGTGGCGTTCGCCTGCGCGACCATCTCGCGTGCCTGCTGGCGCGCCTCGTCCAGGATCTGCTGGCGCTGGGCGCGTGTTTCGTCGGCCTCGGCTCGCGCCTCTTCGGCCTGGGCCAGTGAGGCCCGGATCTGCTGCTGACGCTCCTCGAGGGTGCGGTTCAGCGGCGGCAGGACGTACTTGCCGATGACGAACAGCACGATGAGGAAGGCGACGATCTCGACGATGAGAGTCCCGTTGGGGACCAGGAAGTTGCTGCTGGCGATCACGCCCATTCACCTCGTTTGCCGTGGGCTCAACTGTGGCGGTTCAACTGTGGCGGTTGACCTGTGCCGTTCACCGCGTTCGATCAACCTCCGGCCGCGCCTCGGGGCGCGGCACCACCGCCGGCGGTCAGCCCTTCTTGTAGAGGGAGAAGACGAAGAGGGCGGTGAAGGCCAGGTTGATGAAGTACATCGCTTCCACCAGACCGACGGTCAGGAACATGATCGTGAAGAGCCGTCCCTGCGCCTCGGGCTGGCGGGCGACGCCGGCGATGGTCTGGCTGCCGGCGAGGCCGTCGCCGATGGCGGCGCCCACGGCGCCACCACCCATCAGAAGGCCGCCGCCGACCATGGCGCCGGCGAGAGAGATCGCCTGGTCGAGGGCTTTGTCCGCTGCCATCGTGGTGTGCTCCTTGTTGGGGTTTCGGGTTGTCGAAGGATCTGGTGTGCTGCCGGCAACGGCCCAGCGAGGCCGGTCCGGCGGAAGTCCTGGCGGCTCGTGCCGGGCCGCCGGTGTGTCGCTCCGGCGCGCTCAGCCAACCGGTCGGCGCCCGATGACGGTGCGCCGGCCCGGATCAGTGGGCATCGCTCATGGCGGTGTCGAAGTACAAGATCGCCAACAGGGCGAAGATGAACGCCTGGATGGCCCCGATCAGGAGGTCGAACAGCTTCCACACCGGGTTCAGGAGGAGATCGGCGATGTTGCCGATGGGCACGTGGCCGAGCGACCACACACCCAGTGCGGCGATGAGGGCCAGCATGAGGCCGCCCGACAGCAGGTTGCCGAAGAGCCGGAGCGACAGGGTGATCGGCTTGGCGATCTCCTCGATCACGTTCACCGGCACCAGGACCTTGTAGGGCTGGAAGTAGTGGCGGATGTAGCCCCGCAGGCCCCGGACCCGGAGGGAGGCGATGTGCACGGGGATGATGACGACGATGGCCATGGCCAGGGGCAGGTTGATGTCACCGGTGGGCGGGCCGAGCCATTCGAAGTGGGCGCCGGTGCCGAGCACCGAGAACCAGTCGGCCACCAGGATGAAGATGAACAGCGTCAGTGCCAGCGGCACGACGGCCGCGCCGCGGGGCCCGACGGAGCCCTCGATCTGCGTGCGGACCGCCCCGACCGCCATCTCCCACACGAGCTGGAGCTTGCCGGGAACACCGGCTGTGGCCCGGGACCGGACCAGCAGGCCCATCCCGATGACGATCACCATGGCCACCCCGGTGGCCCAGATGGTGTCGAGGTTGAGCGTCAGCCCCGCCACTTTGGTCTGGACATGGTCCCCGACGGTGATGTTGGCGGCGAGCAGGTGGGGGAACCGCACTGCGGCCCCGGCGCTCACCCCTCACCCCCGGTCACGCCCCGCAGGTCCGGGTCGCGCAGCAGGGTCACCGTAACGTTGGTCAGCAGTGTGAACTGGAACAGCGCGAGGCCGACGATGGCGCCGAACCCCATGGGACGGACCAGCCATGCCAGCAGCAGGGCCACCGCGCTGATCGCCCCCAGACGGCCGAGGGTGTTGGTCACGAGGGGACGCCGCTTGTCCTCGCGCGTCGATGCGCTGACCTTGGCCGTCGCCCGGGTGATGAGGCGGAAGTTCACCATGGCCATGGCCAGGCCGAGACAGACACCCAGGCCGGCGAGCGGGTAGCCCAGCACGACGGTCACCACCAAGGCGATCACGCCGAGACCGATGGCAACCAGGGCGGTGCGCCGGGCGAGGGAGGAGATCTGGGGCAGGGACAGGTTGGCGAAGACGTTCACCATTGCTGCTCCGTTCGGCGGTCGGGATGTGTCCGGTGGTCAGGGCAGGCACGCCGGTCGGGGAAAACGCTTCCGCCGCTGCTTCCGGGCGCGCTCAGAGGTACGTGCGCGCCTTCTGCCACAGCGCCAACCCGGCGAAGACGACGCCCAGCGCCAAGCCCACCAGGGTCCCGATGGGGCTGGAGTGCAGCCAGCTGTCGACCAGGAGCCCGAGACCCAGGCCGGCACCGACCAGGAGCGCCATGGTCATGCCGAGCGCCATCAGATCGAACGCCCCGGGGGTGGGTTTGTCCGGCACGACCGGTCACCGGCACCGGGGCAGGCACGTCAACGGCGGGTACGGAAAACGACATGGCGACGTCCGGCCGTCACCGAAGCCGCCGCTCGCCCACCGGACACGGGGGCGCGGCAGCCGGCGAGGCAGACACGACGAGGGGACACGACACGTGCGACATGATCGCATCCGGCGCTCGTTCGCGCCAAAACGAGCGCTGCCGACCGCCGCCAGCGGCACGGTCAGCACGACACGATCTCCGCCGGGGCTGGTCATCGCCCTAACCATTGCTATCAGCAATGGGCTCGTCGCGGATGTCGGCTCCGTCCGCCCGGTGGGGCGCAACCGGTGCGGCTCGGGCAGCACCGAACCCGGCACCGAGGATGTCACCGGCGGACCCGCTGGGTACAGGCCCGTTGGGCATGTCCACGGCGGCCAGGACCACACCGGCTCCGGGACGCTGGGGACGGCGGGGCATGGAAACCGCCGCCAGCATCATCTCCGCCCCGACAATGCCAGGCTCGGGCTGTTCCCCCGACACCGCCACATCACCCGCCGCCGCCGCATCACCCGCCGCCGCCACATCACCCGCCGTCGCCGCATCACCCGCCGCCGCCACATCACCCGCCGCCGCCACATCACCCGCCGCCGCCACATCACCCGGCAGCGGCAAGGGTTCGTCGATGTCGTCGATGACCTTGCGAAGGCCGGGGTGGAAGAGCGTGTACAGCAGGAGGCCGAGCGCCACGGCACCGAAGGGGATGATGGCGTTTCCACTCGGACGGAACAGCGGGTACAGCACGAAGCCCGACAGCACCGCCGTCCAGGCCCACAGGATCACCACGGTGCGGCGATGCCCGTGACCGAGCCGGAGGAGCCGGTGGTGCACGTGACCCTTGTCCGGGGTGTGGAACCCCTGGCGGCGAGCGGTCCTCCTGACGAAGGCGAAGGCCATGTCGGCGATGGGGACGCCCAGGATGAACAGGGGGATGAACAGGGGTGCGAAGAAGAAGTACGTCTGCCCGCTGACAACGTCGGTAGTGCGCCCGCCGATCACCATGGTCGCCGCGGCCATGAGCAGCCCGAGCAGCAGCGCGCCGGCGTCCCCCATGAACACCTTTGCCGGGTGGACGTTGTGGGGCAGGAACCCCAGACAGGCCCCGCAGGCGATGACTGCCACGAGCGGGCCCAGGTTGTCGGGAGGCAGGGCGCCGCTGTGGACCAGGCGCAGTCCATAGACGGCCAGAGCGGCCGACGCGATGGCCACGATCCCGGCGGCCAGGCCGTCGAGCCCGTCGATGAGGTTGACGGCGTTGGTGATGACGATCACCCACAGGGCAGTGAGCAGCGGGGTCACCTGCGGCGACAGGACGAGCAGACCGGCCAGCGGGATCTTGAACTGGAACATGGTGACGCCCATCAGCGCCAGGATGCTGGCCGATAGGACCTGGCCCGCCACCTTTGCCGGGGCGGACATGTCCCGGACGTCGTCGATCAGCCCCACGGCGAAGATGGCCGTCGCCCCGAGCACGATGCCGAGCGGCTCCGACGACCCGGCGAACACCGGACGAAACGCCGGAAGCACCGATGCCAGCATCATGGCTGCCAACACGGCCACGAACATGGCCACGCCGCCGCCGTAGGGCGTGGCCCGGCTGTGGACCCGTCGCTCGTCGGGTTCGGCGACGAATCCCACCCGGGCCGACAGCCGGCGAACGGGGAAGGTCGCGACGAACGTGACGAGGGCTGCAGCCAGCCCCACCGCCACGTACCAGCCGTCGGGCACCGGCTCAGCTCCTGCCGGCGGCGTCCAGGCTGGGGTACGGCGGGTGCTCGGCGCAGAGCGCGGCGACCTCGGCGCGCACCCGGGCCAGTTCGGCGTCGTCGTCACGCTGCCTGAGCGCGTGCCCGATGAGCCGGGCCACTTCGCCCATGTCCGCCTCGCCCATGCCCGCCGTCGTCTCCGCCGCGGTGCCGAGCCGCAGGCCCGAGGTCACGAAGGCGGACCGCGGGTCGTCGGGGATGGTGTTGCGGTTGAGGGTGATGCCGGCCCGGTCCAGCACCTCCTGGGCCACCTTGCCGGTCAGCTCGGGATCGAACGGACGGAGGTCCACCAGGACCAGGTGGTTGTCGGTGCCGCCCGACACCAGCCGGAACCCCTCGGCGGCGAGACCGGTGGCCAGCGCCCGGGCGTTGGTCACGACGCGGGCGGCGTAGTCCCGGAACTCGGGCCGCGCCGCCTCGGCGAACGCCACGGCCTTGGCCGCCACCACGTGCTCCAGGGGACCGCCCTGCAGGCCCGGGAAGACCGCCGAGTCGATCTGCTTGGCGAGCTCCGCTCGGCACACGATGGCGCCGCCGCGCGGGCCGCGCAGGGTCTTGTGGGTCGTGAAGGTCACGACGTCGGCGAACGGGACCGGATTGGGGTGGGCACCGCCGGCCACCAGACCCGCCGGGTGAGCCAGGTCGAACATGAGTCGTGCTCCGACCTCGTCGGCGATCTGGCGGAACGGCTCCGCCTCGATCTGGCGGGCGTAGGCGGTGGCGCCCGCCACGATGAGCTTCGGCCGCTCCCGGCGCGCCACATCGGCCACCTGATCGAAGTCGATCACCTCACCAGGGTGCCGCGGGTCGTCGGACGCCGGGGTCAGCCCGTAGGAGACGAAGCGCCAGACCTTCGAGGTGATACTGGCCGGCGAGCCGTGGGTGAGATGCCCGCCCTGGTCGAGCCGCATGGCCAGGACGGTGTCACCCGGTTCGAGCAATGCCTGGTAGACAGCAAGGTTGGCCACCGCCCCGGCGTGCGGCTGCACGTTGGCATGGTCAGCGCCGAACAGGGCGGTGGCCCGCTGGCGAGCAAGGTCCTCGACCTCGTCGATCACCTGGTTGCCACCGTAGTAGCGGCGACCGGGGTAGCCCTCGGCGTACTTGTTGGTGAGGATCGAGCCGGTAGCGGCCAGGACCGCCGGCGAGGTGAAGTTCTCCGAGGCGATCAGCTGCAACGTCGTGCGCTGGCGGGTTGCCTCCTCGTCCAGGAGCTTCGCCAGCTCCGGGTCGTCGCTCAGCCAGGCGCCCCACGGTGTGGCCCCGTTTGCCGGTCGGTCGGTCATGGTCTCCCTCGTGGTGGTCGCGGTTGGTCGCTCCTTCGAGGAACGGCCACCGAGCCGATCGGTTGTGTTCCCGCTGGTCCCGCTGCCGGCTCCGGCCGGGCCCGGAGGCACGGCGCACCGGCCGCTGCCGACGCTGGTCCGGGCGGAGACCAGACCCGGGTCCGGTGCCATGGTCCGGATGCGCAGCATCGCTGCACCCAGGATACGACGCCCGACGCACACCCCGGTGCCGCCGCAGCGGAGACCCGGCTCGCACGTCGCCGGCACCCCGCGTGGGCATGCCCGGACAGTGCCCGCACCCCGCGTGGGCTCGCCCGGACAGTGCCCGCACCCCGCGTGGGCTTGCCCGGACGTCGCGCGGTGACCTAGGGAACATGCTGTGCGCCTCGACCCTCGAACCCCCGTCCTGGTCGGTGCCGGCCAGGTGACCAACCGCCCTGACGTCGCCTCCCTGCTCCCGCCGGGCGTCGCCCCCCCCGGGCCGGGCGCCGAGCCTCTCGAGCTGATGGTGGCAGCCGTGCGGGCCGCTGCCGCGGACTGCGAGGGGGCCGGCGCCGGCGACCGGCTGGTGACCCGGACCACATCGCTCCGGGTCATCCGTCCCCTGAGCTGGCACTACACCGATGCAGCAACGCCACTGGCCCGGCGGCTCGGGATCGAGCCCGGCGAGCTGGCCCAGAGCGCCATCGGGGGCAACAGCCCGCAGATGGTGGCCAGTGCCAGCGCCCGGGCCATCGCTGCGGGGGAGCTCGACGTGGTGGTGATCGCCGGGGCGGAGTGCATGGGCAGTCGGATGGCCTACCGCCGGGCCCACGACGGCGCCGAGCCGCCATGGACGGTGCAACCCTCCACCACCCCGGCTCCGGTGCCGCTCGGGACCGACCGAGCTCCGATCACCGACGAGGAGGGCCGGGTCGGCCTGGTTCAGCCGATCCACGTCTACCCCCTGTTCGAGCAGGCCATCCGCTCCGCTGCCGGGCGATCCCCCAAGGAGCACGCCGAGATCGTCGGCGCGCTGTGGGCACGCTTTTCGGCGGTGGCCGCCGGCAACCCGTGGGCGTGGGACCGCCATCAGTGGTCCGCCGAGGAGCTGGTGACACCCGCCGCCGGCAACCGCATGATCGCGACGCCGTACACCAAGCGAATGGTGGCCTACGACCGGGTCGACCAGGGCGCAGCGCTGCTCATGTGCTCGGTGGAGCGCGCCCAGGCTGCCGGCGTGCCCCAGGACCGCTGGGTGTTCCCCGTGGCCGGCGCCGACGCCCACGACCACTGGTTCATCACCGAGCGCGATGACCTGGGTCGCTCTCCCGCCATCGCCGCAGCCGGCCGGGCCGCCCTCGGCTTCGAGGGTCGGACCGTCGACGACGTCGCCCACGTCGACCTCTACTCGTGCTTCCCCTGCGCGGTGCAGATGGGCGCCGAGGCACTGGGCCTCGGGCTCGACGACCCCAGCCGGCCCCTCACCGTCACCGGCGGTCTGGCCTTCTTCGGGGGGCCCATCAACGACTACGCGACGCATGCCATCGCGCAGATGGCCCACGAGCTCCGCCACGACCCGGGATCGCTCGGGCTCGTCACCGCGCTCGGGTGGTACGCCACCAAGCACGCCGTAGGCCTGTGGTCGACGAGCCCTCCAGCCGGCGGCTTTCGCTGGGCCGACGTGCAAGACGAAGTCGACGCCCTCCCCCGGCGCCAGAGTGCCGAGAGCCACGTGGGCGACGTCACCGTCGAGACCTACACCGTCATCTGCGATCGCGACGGCCTGCCCGAGCGGGCGATCTGCGCCCTGCTCACCGCCGACGGCCAGCGCACGTGGGGCACCAGCACCGACCCGGGCACCGTGAGCGATCTCGCCGACACCGACGGGCTCGGGCGCCGGGCCACCGTCGACGGCAACCGGCACGTGGCCCTGCACTGACCGGCACAAAGCCCTGCACTCGACGAAAGACGACATCCACCGCAGCGCACACAGAAGTACGCTCAGGTGCCGAGCAGATCGAGGCCATTTGCTCGGCGACGGGGAGGAACCCATGAGTGGGATGACGAACAGGACCAACGGCGCGATGTCGGCGCGAGCGGGACACCGGCGACCGAGGAGAGCGGCGGGAACGACTGTGGTGGTAGCTGCCGCAGGTCTGGCCCTCGCTGCCTGCAGCACTTCGTCATCGGCCACGGTCGCCAACCGATCAGCGAGCGCACAACCCGCCAGCTCGACCACCAGGTCGTCGCCTGCGAACGCTGCGCCGTCGGCAGGCACCGGCACGGTGGACCGGGCCACGTCCGCGACCTACGGCCCCTACCTGGTCGACGCCAAAGGCTACGCGCTGTACATGCTCTCGTCCGATCCGGCCGGTCACAGCACGTGCACGGGGACGTGCGCCGCGATCTGGCCGCCACTCGCGTCGACCGGTACGCCGACCGCCGGAGCCGGCGTCACGACCAGCCAGGTCGCGAGCATCTCGCGTCCCTCTGGCGGTGGCACCCAGGTGACCTACGCCGGGCACCCCCTGTACACGTTCACCCACGACACCGCGCCGGGGCAGACCAGTGGTGAGGGCATCGTCAAATTCGGTGGCACGTGGACGCTGATGAGCCCGTCGGGCACACCCATCGCCCCCAAGACCGGCAGCACCTCGGGAACCCCGGCCGCGGGTTCCTCGACCGGCGGCACATCGCCGGGGGGCTCCGCCTACTGACCGGATCGGCCCGGCGGCCCCCGCAGCACCGACCGGCAGGGAGCACAGGCACAGGCGCGAGCACGGTCACCGTGCTGCGGCCACCACCGTCGCCCACGGGACGGCACCGTCGCGCAGCAGGAGCGGCTCGGGACCCCGGACATCGACGACCGTCGACGCTCCCTGGCTGCCGAGACCGCCGTCGAGGACCACCGCGACCTGGCCTGCGAACCCGTCCGCCACCTCCTGCGCCGTCACCAGCGGCGGCTGCCCGTGGCGGTTTGCGCTGGTTGCTGCCAGCGGCCCGACACGCCGGCACAGTCCCGCGACGGCCCGGTGCGCCGGGCAGCGCAGACCGATCGAGGTGGGGTCGCCCCCCAGGTCGAGCACCAGGCCGGGGCGGCGGTCGGTCACGACGGTCAAACCGCCGGGCCACAGGCGGTCGACCAGCCGACGCGCCACGGGTGACAAGCCATCGGGCCCGGCGAGCAGGTCGGCCTGCGCCACGTCGGCCACGAGCACCTGCACCGCCACCTCGGCTTGCCGGCCCTTGGTGGCAGCCAACGCGGCCCCGACACCCGGGACCGCGGCCAGTGCGGCCAAGCCGTAGACAGTGTCTGTGGGGATCCCGACCACTGCACCGTCCGACAGAGCACGGGCCACTTCCGCCACGTCGTCGACGACCGGAGGAAGGCCGCTCCTCGGACCAGCCGCACCCTGTCCCGTCGCACCACGTCCCGTCGCACCACGTCCCGTCGCACCACGTCCCGTCGCACCGACATCGTCCGGCCCGCCCTCGGGGAGCATCACGTCCCACCCCAGCGGCGGGCGATCAGGGCCCGGGAGCGGCCGGCCAGGTCGGGGCGCACCAGCACCCCGTCGAACCCGCCTGCGAGCGCATGGAGCGCGGCGTCGTCGGCCTGGTGCGGCGCCAGCTCCACCACCAGCACGCCCCACGGCGCCAGCCACCGGCACGCGGCGGCCACGACATGGTCGACAGCCTCGGTCCCCACTGGGCCCCCAACCAGGGCACGGCGCGGCTCGTGGTCGCGCACCTCCGGGTCGAGCGCAGTCCACTCCGTCTCCGACACGTACGGTGGGTTGGCGACAACCAGGGTGATGCGGCCAACCAGCTCCCTGGGCAGCGCGTCGAACCAGTCACCCTGCACCAGGTGCACGGGCGCTGCACCAGGATGGGCGGCTCGCACCGACCGGTCGTTGGCGGCGGCCACCGCCAGCGCCTCGGGCGATTCGTCCACCGCCCACACCTGCAGGGCCCGACCGCTCAGCCCGGCACCGCCCTCGACGGCCAGTGCCAGAGCGATGGCACCCGAGCCGGTCCCGAGGTCCACTGCGACGACAGGATCAGTGCCAGTGCCAGCGGTCGGGTCGTCGGCCGCGGCACGGGCGAGCTCGGCCAGAGCATGGCCCACCACTACCTCGGTCTCCGGGCGGGGGATGAGCACCCGGGGGTCGACGGCCAGCTCCAGGTTCCGGAACGCCCACGTGCCGAGCACATACTGCAGTGGCTCGCCAGCCAGACGGCGAGCCACCATCGCGGACACGTCGTCCGCCACCTCCGTCCCCACCGTGGCGGCCCGCCCGGCCAGCACCACGGC
>JAKAYQ010000077.1 GCA_021826725.1 Actinomycetes bacterium | reverse complement strand
TGCCGAGGTCCACGGCCATGTCGCGGCCGAGAAGGAAGAATCGATTGTCCGCCATGGATGACCTCGCTATGCGCTGGGTGCGGGTGACGATCGGTTCGGTGCGCTCACGCCGCGCCGGCGGAGGCGCGGCGGTCATGAGCGTCACAAGGCTACGGGAACGCGACCCGGCGCACAAGGCGCCCCATCGGTCGCTCCCGGTACGGGGCGGCGGCAGCGCTCCGGGCGATCCGGCTTCCCCACGCCACGGACGGGCCCCTCGAGGACCGCCTCGGGCTGCCAGCAACCACCGTGGGCCATCTCGATAACCGCCCCGAGCTGCTCGGGGACCTCGCGGTACCGGGCCGTGGCTCCCCGGCGATCGCACTGGGCGCTATCGAACCACGCCGGCCACGGACAGCTCCCGTTCCCGTGGTGGGGCCGGCGCGCTGGTCAGACGAGCTCGGGGAAGAAGATCGCGATCTCCCTGGCTGCGGCTTCGGCAGAGTCCGACCCGTGCACCAGGTTCTCCGCCAGCAGCGTGCCGAGATCACCACGGATCGTGCCGGGCGGTGCGTCGGCCGGGTTCGTCGGACCCATCATGGTCCGCACGATCTTCCACGTGTCCTCGGGACCTTCGACGACGAGCACGAACGCCTGGGACCGGGTGATGAACTCGATGAGCTCGCCGTAGAACGGACGCTCGCTGTGCTCGGCATAGTGCCGGCCGGCGGTCTCGGCGTCGATCACGCGAAGCGTGCCCGCCACCAGGCGGAGGCCTTTTCGCTCCATCCGGCCGACGATGTCGCCGACCAGGCCGCGTTCCACGGCGTCGGGCTTGCATATGACGAGTGTGCGGTTCATCGAGCGGGCACGCTACCCCGACCAGCCCGGGCCGTCGACCTGGGGCCCGGCCGACCCGTTGGCACCCCACGGCTCGGACCCGGTGAACGAGGGGCGGATCCCGTTGCGGTGCTGCCCGTGACCCGTGTCAGCGCCGGCTCCCTCGTCCCCCGTCCCGTCGCCGCGCTCGGGAGCAACGAGGATCCGTCGGGCCTCGGCTACCACGTACAGCGATCCGGTGACCACGATGAGATCCTGGTTGGTGGCTGCTGCCAGCGCGGACCGGACGGCGCCACCGGCGTCGTCCACCACGTCGACGCGAAGGCCGAGGGCGCGGGCGGCAGCTGCCACGTCACCGGCGGGGAGGCCGCGGTCCGAGGGTGCGGTGCAGGCCACGACGGACCGGATGCCGGCGGCAGCCAGGGGCTGGAGCATCTCGGTCGGGTCACGGCCCCGCAGCATGCCCACCACTGCGATGCGCTCTCCGGCTACCGGCAGCTCGTCGGCGAGCGCCCGGCCGAGCGCCTCGGCCCCGGCGACGTTGTGCGCACCGTCGAGGAGGACCAGGGGGGAGCGGCCGACCACCTCGAGGCGGCCGGGGATCTCGACGGCGGAAAACGCCTCGTCCACGATGTCGCGAGGCATCGGCCCGTCGAAGAACGCCTCGGCCGCCGCCAGGGCCCCGGCGGCGTTGTCGCCCTGGTGGGCGCCGTGGAGCGCGAGGAAGACGTCATCGAAGCGACCGAACGGGGTGCGAAGGTCGAGGAGGCGCCCGCCCACGGCCAGGCGGTTGGCCGCGCAGCCGAAGTCGCGGTCGCGCAACCAGACCGGCGCCCCTGCCTCGGCGGCAGCCGCAAGGAACACGTCGGCCAGGTCGGGAGCTGTCTCACCGAGGACGAGGTGTGCCCCGGGCTTGACGATGCCGGCCTTCTCCTTGGCCACATCGACGAGTGTCGGCCCGAGGATCTCCAGGTGGTCGGCGCTCACGTTGGTGACCACGCAGACGTCGGGCCGGACCACGTTGGTGGCGTCCCACCGGCCGCCCAGACCGACTTCCACGACGGCGACGTCGACGGCCACTTCGGCGAACCAGGCGAACGCCGCGGCGGTCAGCAGCTCAAAGCGCGTCACCCGACCGTCGACCAGCGGCTCCAGGCGGCGCAAGGCGGCCAGCCCCGCGGCCAGGTCGTCGTCGGGCACGGGGCGACCGTTGCGCGCCATGCGCTCGTTCACGGTCAACAGGTTCGGGCTGGTATAGGTCCCGACACTCAGCCCTCGGGCCGCGAACAGGGTGCTGAGGATCCGGACGGTCGAGCCCTTGCCGTTGGTGCCGGTGACGTGCACCACCGGACACGCGAGCTGCGGGTCGCCGAGCAGCCGGCACAGCTGGGCTATGCGGTCCAGCGTGGGGACCTGCGCCCGCGCCGGCATGTTCTGCTCGAAGTTGGCATGGCCGTCGAGCCACGTCTGCAGCTCGTGGAGGTCACCCCCCTCCGACACACCCTCTGAGTGTGCCGTGTCCTCGGATCCCACCGCGCGCTGCGGACGCGAGCTACGACGCCGCCCGCCGGGTCCGCGTCGACTTGGTCGGCTCGTTCAGCGGCACCAGCGTGGGGTGGACCCGGTCGAGGACCACCGCACGGTCGATGACGCACTTGCCGACATCGCTGCGGCTCGGAAGGTCGTACATGACGTCGAGGAGCACTTCTTCGAGGATGGCGCGCAGGCCACGGGCGCCGGTTGCCCGCAGCAATGCCTGCTCGGACACCGCTTCGAGCGCATCGTCGGTCAGCTCGAGCTCGACGCCGTCGAGCTCGAACCCCCGGCGGTACTGCTTGACGAGCGCGTTCTTCGGCTCCACGAGGATGCGGATGAGCGCATCGCGGTCGAGGTGCGCCACCGCTCCGACCACCGGCAACCGGCCGATGAACTCGGGGATGAGCCCGAATTTCATGAGGTCCTCGGGAAGGACGTGGCGCAGCACGTCGTCGTCGTGCGTGGTGGCACGGCGCACCTCGGCCCGGAAGCCGATGCCCTTGCGCCCGATGCGGCTTTCGATGATCTTGTCCAGCCCGGCGAAGGCACCCCCGCAGATGAACAGGATGTTCGTGGTGTCGATCTGGATGAACTCCTGGTGGGGGTGCTTCCGTCCCCCCTGGGGTGGGACCGAGGCCGTCGTCCCCTCGAGGATCTTGAGCAACGCCTGCTGCACGCCCTCGCCCGACACGTCCCGGGTGATCGACGGGTTCTCACTCTTGCGGGCGATCTTGTCGATCTCGTCGATGTAGATGATGCCCGTCTCAGCCCGCTTGACGTCGTAATCGGCGGCCTGGATCAGCTTGAGGAGGATGTTCTCGACATCCTCCCCGACGTACCCGGCCTCGGTCAGGGCCGTAGCATCAGCGATGGCGAACGGCACGTTCAACATGCGAGCCAGCGTCTGCGCCAGCAGCGTCTTGCCGCAGCCAGTGGGACCCAGCAGCAGGATGTTGGCCTTGGCCAGCTCGACCTCGTCGGACTGCGCCGTTCCCGACTGCACCCGCTTGTAGTGGTTGTAGACGGCCACAGACAGGATCTTCTTTGCGTGCTCCTGCCCGATGACATAGTCGTTCAGGAACTCGAAGATCTCGCGGGGCTTGGGCAATTCGTCGAACGACAGCTCGCTCGACTCGGCCAGCTCTTCGGCGATGATGTCGTTGCACAGGTCGATGCACTCATCGCAGATGTAGACCCCAGGACCGGCGATCAGCTTCTTCACCTGCTTCTGCGACTTGCCGCAGAAGCTGCACTTGACCAGATCTCCGCCGTCCCCGAACTTGGCCACTGGCGCTGCTCCCTTCCTCGGTCGCGAAGCTACGCGACGCCGACGGCCTCGGCGCCGGCCTCTGCGTCGCGTGACGACAGGATCTCGTCGATCAGGCCATAGGCCACAGCCTCGTCGGCAGTCATGACGAAGTCGCGGTCGGTGTCGTTGGCGATGCGCTCCACCGGTTGTGCCGTGTCGTGCGCCAGCATCTCGTTCAGGAGGTCCCGCATCCGCAGGATCTCCTTGGCCTGGATCTCGATATCGCTCGCCTGTCCGCCGACACCACCGAAGGGCTGGTGCAACAGGACACGGGCGTGCGGCAGCGCGAACCGCTTGCCCCTCGAACCACCGCCGAGCAGCACGGCGGCGGCGGAAGCCGCCTGGCCGAAGCAGAACGTCGAGACGTCCGGCTTGATGAACTTCATGGTGTCGTAGATGGCGAAGAGCGCCGTGATGTCGCCACCCGGAGAATTGATGTAGAGGTGGATGTCCTTGTCGATGTCCTCGTACTCGAGGAACAGCAGCTGGGCGCAGACGAGGTTGGCCACCGTGTCGTCGATCGGCGTGCCCAGGATGATGATGCGTTCCTTCAACAGCCGCGAGTACAGGTCATAGCCACGCTCGCCCCGGGCGGTCTGCTCGATGACGGTGGGGACCAGATAGCCGTAGGCGTCCGCGCTCATGAATCGACCTCCACGCTCTGACCCTCCTGTGGTTGCTCGCCGGAGCGCTCGATGCCGGCGCCCTCGACGGTATCGGCACCATCGGCGCCCAACTCGATTTCCCCGGTCGATTCGTAGCCGGGGGCACGTTCGTCATCGGCCATCAGGTCATCGCGGGAGACCGGCGCCCCTTCCTCGTCCACGATCTCGACATGCTCCTCGAGCCATGCGAGCGCCTTGGCCTTCCTCCGCTCCGAGCGTACCGCAGGCAGCCTGCCGGCGCGCTCGAGGCGCTCCTGCACATCGGCCGGCCGGGACCCCACCTGGCTCGCCATCTCGGCTACGGCCTGGTCGAGCTCGTCGTCGGAGACGGACATCGCCTCGGCGTCGGCCACGGCCCGAAGGGCCAGGTCGAGCCGGACGGCACGGGCCGCCTCGGCTCGAAGCTCGGCCACCAGGCCCTGCTCGTCCTGGCCCGAGGCGTCGAGGAACTGGGCCACGGTCATACGCCGCTGCTCGAGCCGGTGCGACAGGTCGTGCAGCCGCTCGTTCACCTCCGCATCCACCATGGACTGTGGCGGGTCGTCGGCCGCCAGCTCCACCAGGGCGTCGGCCACCCGCTCTCGCAGCAGCAGGCGGGCCTGGGTGCGCTTGAACCGGCCCAAGCGCGTGCGCAGATCGGCCCGAAGCTCGTCCACCGTCTCGAACTCCGACGCCTCGGCCGCCCAGGCGTCCGTGGCATCGGGAAGGACCTTCTGTTGCACGTCCTTCACCAGCACCCGGGCAGAGAGCTCCCCTGCATGCGGCGCGTCGCCCCCCCCGGCGTCGGCATCACCGCCGCCGTCCGCGGTGCCATCGCCGCCGTCCTCGGCGGCGGCGCCCGGAACCGGCACCGTGAAGGTCAGGATGTCGCCGGGCTTGACGCCGCGGAGCTGGTCGTCGAGCCCCGGGAGCGCCGCGCCACTGCCCAGCTCGTACACGTAGTCCTCGACGTCGAGGTCTTCCGCCCCGGCCCGGGTGCCATGGAGGTCGATAGTGATGTGGTCACCGTCACGGGCTGGCCGGTCCGCGGCGACCAGCTCGCCGTGCTGGTTGCGCAGACGGTCGACCTGCTGCTCGACCTCCTCATCGGACACGCCGACGGCCGGGAGCGTCACCTGCAGACCCTGGTACCCGGCGACGGACACGGTGGGCCTCACTTCGACCACTGCGTCGACGGTCAGCGGACCTGGCCCCTCCGCGCCGTGGACGTCGATCTCGGGTGGGGCGATCGGGTCGACGGCGGTGTCGGCGACCGCCCTCGCGTACAGGTCGGGCAGCAGATCGCTGACCGCCTGCTGGCGAAGGGCAGCAGCCCCACCGAGCCGCGCCTCCAACACCTGGCGGGGAACCTTCCCCGGTCGGAAGCCCGGCACCCGCACCTGGCGGGCCAGGCGGCGGATGGTGTCGGCCATGGCGTCGTCGACCTCGGCGGCGTCGACCTCGATCGACAAACGCACCCGGTTGCCGTCGACCGGTTCGGCGGTAGCTCGCATAAGAGTTCCCGAGTGTACCGGCCCCCACGGCACCGGCCGACAACCTCCGGCTGCCGGCCCAAAACTCCACAGCAACACCCGACATCGGCAGCCAGCCCCGACCCAGATCCCCTGGCCCCAACGCCAACGCCAACGCCAGCTCCAGCTCCAGCTCCAGCTCCAGCTCCAGCTTCCAACGCCAACCCCTGACCCCAGCGCCAACCCCGGGCCCAGCGCCAACCCCGGGCCCAGCGCCAACCCCGGCCCGCTCCCCCTGCCCGACGAGTAGTCGCGGACCCCGACAGCGTTGTAGGGCCGGGCCCAGCGCCAACCCCGGCCCGCTCCCCCTGCTTCCAAACCGCGTGGCGCGGGCAGCGACCAGAAACCCGTACCGCGGCGAGGGCCAGCCGGAGCTGGCGGCCGGGTGATGCCCTGCTCAAGGCAGAGACCCGACCCGCCGATATCCACGGCACGGGACGGAGCGACACGGCACCCTGCCCGCCCGGTGCTGTGCCGCGGTGCCGGGCGGGGGCTCTCGTGCATCGCTGCTGTTTGCATCGTCAACGATCACCACGCTCCACAGGTAGACTGACAGGTACGCATCGGCGGGCCGGAAGGTTCGACACACCATGACGATGGGCACGGACCCAGCGACCGGAGGTGCCGGGACTCGGCAGGACGTGTCCGGCGCGGTGACCAGCGTGCTGGTGCGCCATGTCCGTCGGCGCTGCGGCGACGAGGGTGTGGCCAGCGTGCTCTCGCTGGCGGGCGAGCACCGGACGGCAGCTGACCTCGAAGATGCCACCAGCTGGAGCACCCACGACGAGGCGGTGCGGCTCTTCCATGCGGCTGCCACCGTCACTGCCGATCCAGTCGTCGGTCGCAAGGTCGGCGAGGAGATGCTGCGCCAGCACGACGGGACGAACGTCGCCAACCTCCTTCGCTCGCTCGGTTCGCCGGGCGAGCTGCTGCGGAACGTGGCGGCCGCGCTCGCAAAATTCTTCACCGTGACCACGATGGAGCCGCTCGAGGTCGGTGACGCCCATGCGGTGGTACGGGCGCGGACCCGGGCGGGCTTCCGCCGCGAGCAATGCCTCTGCGACCTCACCCGGGGCCTGTTGTCACAGGTGCCTGCGCTGTTCGGCCTGGTCCCCGCCGAGGTGGCCGAGTCCGAGTGCCAGGCGGCCGGCGGCCGCTTCTGCCTCTACAGCGTGGCGTGGGAGCAACGCCAGTGGTCGGCGTTCGTCGACGAGCGCTCCAGCCTGTACACCACGGCGTGGCACGACGCCGGTGTGGTCGAGGCCAGGGCCGAGATCGACTTGGACGACCACTCCCGCGCCGCGGAGCTTCGACAGCAGGTAGACGAGCTCACAGGGCAGCTCGAGGCGGTGTACTCGACCGCCGCCGACCTGCTCGCGGCGGACGACATCGACGCCGTCCTGGCCCGCATCACGGCCCGAGCCGCCCACGCGGTCAACGCCCCCCGGTACCTGCTGGTGGTCCGGACGTCCGCCGGCGGCCTGCCGCGCCTCCACCACCACGGCTTCAGCGACGTCGAGGCTGCTGCTCTGGCGGGCGAGCTCCTGGGCACCGACCCCGACGACCCGGACGGGTCCCGCCTGATCGTCGACATCACGTCGCGTCGGCGGGCATATGGCCGTCTTGCCGCGGTCTTCCCCGAAGGCGTGCGCTTCTTCGCCGGCGAGCGGCGGAAGCTGGCCCTGTACGCCGACTACGCCGCCACCGCTCTCGACGTCGTTTCCTCCCTCGAGGAGGTCCGCCGCTCGAACGCCACCGCCCGCGCCCTCCTCGACTTCTCGCGTGCACTGGCCCGAGCCGCCACGCCCGACGACGTCGCCCGGACGCTCGCCGCGGCCGTGCCCGCCGCCGTCGGTGTGCAGCGATCGTCGGTCTGGCTGTGGGACGCCGGTGCAGGCTGCCTCGTGCACACGGCACGCTGGTCCCCGCCGGGCACGCGGGCCGACGTGCCGGCGCCGCACCCCATCGAGCTCCAGACCGTCGTCCGCCTGGTGCACGGGCCCGGCGTGATCGTGGTGCACCACGCCGAGGCCGACACCCGGCTCGGCGGCCTCTTCGACGGGACCGGCACCACGTCGGCCGCCGTCGCCCCTCTGGTGTCGGGCGGCGAGCTGCTCGGGCTGGTGACGGCCGAGATCTCCGACCAGGGCCGGACGGACAAGGTCGAGGACAGCGACCTGCACGAGCGGCTGGGGGGCCTCGCCGGGCACGCGGTCACGGCCATGACGAACACCCGGCTGCTCGAGCAGGTGAGCCACCTGGCATGGCACGACTCGCTGACCGGTCTGCCGAACCGACGCCTGCTCGAGGACCGCGTCAACCAGGAGCTCCTGCGGGCCCGACGGACGGGCAACCCGCTCTGTGTGTTCTTCGTCGACCTCGACAGGTTCAAGCACGTGAACGACACGCTCGGGCATGCGGCTGGCGACGAGCTGATCGTCGAGGTGGCCCGTCGCCTGTCCCAGACCGTCCGGAGCCAGGACACCGTGGCCCGTCTGGGCGGTGACGAGTTCGCCGTCCTGCTTCCGGACCTCGGAGGCCCCGAGGTCGTGGAGCACCTGGCCCGGCGGACCATCGAGGTCCTGCACGCCCCCTACCAGATCGCCGGGCGGGAGCTGCACGCGTCGGCCTCGATCGGCGTCGCCGTCGCGCCCGAGCACGGCGACAGCTTCGACCAGCTCCTGAGTGCCTCGGACGCCGCGATGTACCGCTCCAAGAGCCTGGGTCGCAACACGTTCCAAATGTTCCGACCCGACCAGAGCGACGATCAGCAGCCGGACGCGCAGCTCCAGGACGACCTGGAGCACGCCGTCGAGCGCGGCGAGCTGTTCCTCGTGTACCAGCCCTACGTCGATCTCGGGACCGGCGACGTCATCGGGGTGGAGGCGCTGGCCCGCTGGGACCATCCCGGTCGCGGGGTGCTGGAGCCCTCCGCCTTCGTGCCGATGGCGGAGGAGTCCGAGCTGATCGTGCCCATCGACTGCTGGGTGATGACCGAGGCGTGCCGCCAAGTCCGCACCTGGGACCAGCCCGGCCTGCGGCTGTCGGTCAACGTGTCGACCCGCGACCTCGCCAGCGACCGCTTCGTCGAGACGGCCACCCGAACGCTGGTCGACACCGGGCTGCCCCCCGAGCAGCTGGAGCTCGAAGTGACCGAGCGCGTCGTCCTCGATGCAGCGGGCACCGCCGAGCACAACGTCGAGCGGTTGCGCCGGCTCGGCGTCCGCTTCTCGATCGACGACTTCGGAGCCGGCTACTCGGCGCTCAACCGCATCGGGAGCTTTCCGGTCTCCACCCTCAAGATCCACGAGTCGTTCGTCCAGGTGCTCGGCCCGCACGACGAGTCAGCCGCCCTCGTGTCGGCCATCGTGTCGCTGGCCAGTGAGCTCGGCATCGAATGCGTGGCGGAGGGGGTGGAGACCCACCAGCAGCACCGCATCCTCGTCCAACGCGGCTGCGGCGCCGGCCAGGGCTTCTTCTTCAGCCCCCCCCTTCCGCCCGACGAGATGCACCACCTGCTCGGGCAGGCCCGGGTAGCCGCGACGGGGAGCGCACGGGCCGCGGCGAGCGCATCAGACGGCTCACCCGGGGGTGCTGCGGAGGACCCGGGGGGCATTCCGGGCACCCACGCCGGGCCGACACCATCCGCCCCTCGGCCCGGAGCCGGCGCTACCGTCTAGCGGTCCCGGCGTGGGTGGGACATCGAGGAGGAGGAGCGACGTGACGTCGTACGATGGGTACTGCGTGAAGTGCCGCGAGAAGAAGCAGTTCGACGGGCAGGAGGTCGAGTTGGCGAACGGCCGGCGGGCCGCCCAGGGCTCGTGCCCGGCATGTGGCACCAAGATGAACCGGATCCTGGGCAAGAAGTAGCAGCCCCAACAGTACGAGCCCACCGGTGGCGGCCCGCCCCACGGGCCGCCACCGGGCGCTCACCAGGTGCTGCGCTGGTCACCTCGGTGCTGCGCCGGTCCGTTCGACGGCGCCGGAGGGGACCGCCACCGGCCACCGTTCCGACGAACGTTCGCCCGATCCAGGTGCCTCGCCCCCGTCACGCCCCTGTGCCCAACTCAGCGCCGACCCGCTTGAGCGCATCGAGGATCGCTCCCTCTCGCAGTCCCCACTCGCTCACCACGACGCGGTCCGTGCCAAGCACGTCGACCAGGGCGGACAGTGCTGCGGCGCCGTAGGCGATCGACCGGGCCCGCCGGGCCGGCATGCCAGGCAGTGCCAGGCGGGCCGCCAGGCCCATCCCCGCCAGCGTGCCGGCGAGCTCGTCGATCTGTCCCGCCGGCAGCTCCACCTGGTTCACCGACGCCCGCGCCGCGCCGCCGGGATGGGCACGAGCGGTGGCTAGCCGAGCAAGGGCTCGCACCGTCCCGCCGCTGGCCACCAGGCGAGCGCGGTCGGCCCCCAGCCGGTCGATCTCGGCAGGCCACCCGCCGACCGAGTGTCGCACCCGCTCGGCCACCTGCGCCCGACCCCTGTCGCCGAGCCGATCGGGCTCACCGAGCTCGCCGAGCAACCGGGTGGCGCCGACCGGCACGCTCGCCGCTGCCAGCAGGCAATGCTCGTGGCCGATGGCCATCTCCATGCTGCCCCCACCGAGGTCGACACCGACCGCCGGCTCGGGCGGGGTCCACACCGCGGCGAGCTGGCCGACGAAGCAGAGCCGCGCCTCCTCGGCCCCGTCGACCAACTGAACCGGCACGCCGATCACGCCGGACAGCTCGGCCGCCACCGCCGCCCCGTTCACTGCATCACGCAGCGCGGCAGTGGCAATCGCCACGGTCGTGTCCGGTATCAGCGAATGGAGCCGTACGGCCAGGCGCCGCGCCGCCCGCCGCGCTGCGGCCACGCGCTCCGGCGGGACCACGCCGGTCGCCCCCACCGCTGCCCCCAGCTCGAGCGCAGCGCGGCTGCGTGCCACCGGCTCCAACGACCCGTCGTCAGCCACGTCGCACACCAGGAGCTGGAACGAGCTGCTTCCCAGGTCGTAGACAGCGGCGCGCACCGGCATCCGCCCGACGCTACCGGCTGCCACCGACCCCAGGCCGGATGCCACCCAACCGGGCCGGATGCCACCCAACCGGGCCGGATGCCACCCAACCGGGCCGGATGCCACCCAACCGGGCCGGATGCCACCCAACCGGGCCGGATGCCACCCAACCGGGCCGCCTGCGACGCGTCACCGTGGTCGTGATCGGCATGGTGGCCGCTGCATCTCGGCCGTGCCGGCAACGGGGCCGGTCCGCCTCACCTGCCGATCGCGACGGGGCTCGATCGGTACCATGGGGTCCGGCTCACAGGCGAGCCCAGCCGCATCGGGACGACCCGAGCGCGTTGCATCAACGAGCACACGGCGCTTGCCGCCACCAGGGACCACCACGCCCGAAATGCCACGAGCAACGACGACCAGGCGCCCCGCACGGCGGGTCGCGGCGAGCCGTCGTTAACCGATCCTGAATGCCTTCTGAACGGTGTCTTAGCTCGCCTTCCTTATCATGCGCTCAACGGTGGCGGGAGCCGATGGCGGCGGCCGTTGGGAGCACGAGCGCCGTTCGTTGATCGGCGTTCGTGCTCCACCCATCGCAGCACAACGCGCTCCGTGCTCGAGCACTCTCGCGTCAGGGGACGCATGGGGCGAAATGCTGGCTGGGCGCGCCATGGTCGCACAGGCGCTTGCCTGTTCACACAGGCAGTGCTCGGATCGACGTTGTCGATCAACGATGGCTCGCGGACGCGCCGCCATGGGCTCGGGCCGGAGCGTTGGGGACCAGCAGGTCGGCAGCCAACGGCAGCGGTTGCAGATCGTGCGTGCACCACCGATCCTGAACCGCGAGCGCCCACGTCGACACGACGGCCTCGGACTGGGTCGGGTGCCTTCCGTACGACACGTGGCCGACGCTTGCCGCACGGATGCCCTCGCCGCACGGACGCCCTCGCCACGCACCACCGCGATCTGGCTGACTGCCGGAGCGCCGTTGGGCCCGTCGGCACCGCTCACCGCTCACCGCTCACCGCTCACCGCCGACACGTTGGTGAAGCCGAGATGAGCTGTTCCACGAACGAGCGACCAATGTGCGGACCAGCCCGGCACAGGCCAGACAACGAGGTGGCATAGGCCTGCATGGGCACGGCCGGGTCGATGGCCGCTCTCGGGACCTCTATCATGTGGATCACGCTGTCGCGCACAACGTGGAGCACCACGGCACCAAACGTCTCGACGATACGACGAGCAGCGGCGGGAGAGATGGGCGATCAACCGGTCACCGGCGTATCGGGTGGACGACAACTGGCCATCGGCGTGCTCGGTCCGCTTCGGGTCCAGGTGGGAGGCCATGCGGTCCACGTCGGCGGCGATCGGCCCCGGTCGTTGCTGGCGGTGCTCGTGGCTGCCCGCGGCCGGCCCATGTCCGCCGATCGCCTGGCAACGGAGATCTACGGGGGACGCGAGCCGAACGACCCCGTCGCCTGCATCCGGGTCCACGTGGCCAACCTCCGCCGGGCCCTGCGCGACGCGGGGGCCGGACCGGAGCGGATCACCACGGTGCCGGGGGGCTACGCATTCGAGCTCGACCCCGAGGAGACCGACGCCGGTCGATTCGACGCGTTCTGCCGCGCCGCACGGCAGGCATCGGACCACGCAGACGCCCTCGATCTCCTCGATGGCGCCCTGACCCTGACGCGAGGCCAGCCGTACCAAGGGGTGTGCGACTTTCCCGCCATCCGGCCCGAGGCCGTGCGCCTGGCGGCGATGATGCGTTCAGCCCAGGCGGACCGCGCCGAGCACCTGCTCGCCCTCGGGCAGCACCGGGCCGTCGCCGGCGACCTCGAGTCGCTGGTGGCGGGCAGCCCCGAGGACGAGGGACTGTGCGCCCTCTTGATGCTGGCGCTCTACCGCAACGGCCAACAGGCTGCCGCCTTGCGCCATGCCGACGGCCTTCGCCGCCACCTCCGCCAGGAGTGCGGCGTGGAGCCGGGTCACCGACTGCTGGAGCTTGAAGAGGCCATACTTCGACAGGACGCAACCCTCGACTGGCCCGGCGACCGGCTGGCGCCGCCACGCGTCGCCGGCGCCCGTCGCACTGCGGCCGACGGCAACGCCGATGTCGCGCCGCCTGCCCACGCCGATCTCGGGTCAGCGGGCCACGCCCATCGCAAGCGTGCTGACCACGCCGATATCAGGCCGGTTGGCCACGCCCGTCGCGAGCTTGCTGACCACGCCGGCGATGGAGTCGTCGCCCACCAGCGCGGCAACCTGGCCGCCGGGTCCTGCGGCAGGAGCACGTCGCGGGACGCGGCTGCGCTGTACCACAGTCTTCCCGAGGCGAACCGCTCGTGGGTAGCTGCCGCCGCCGTGTGGGGTCGCCCGGCTTCGGTGGCCGAACTGGCCGACGTGCTCGGGCTCGGCGAGCACCGTGTGGACGGTGCCCCCACTGAGTCGCTCTTGGGCAGCGGTCCCTGCACCGACAGCACCGACAGCACCGACAGCACCGACAGCACCGACAGCACCGACAGCACCGACAGCACCGACAGCACCGACAGCACCGACAGCACCGACAGCACCGACAGCACCGACAGCACCGACAG
>JAKAYQ010000307.1 GCA_021826725.1 Actinomycetes bacterium | reverse complement strand
AGGTTCGCATTGTGTAAGCCTGGGGGCGCTTTCATGGACGATCGGCCCGAGTACCCACGCACCCGTGGCCAAGTGTACGTAATAGTGAAGATGTTGTACAATCTCTGCATGGCGACGATGGCGATCAGCGAGGCGCGGGAGCGACTGGCCGAAGCGGTGGAGATTGCCCACACCGAGGCGGTGGTCCTCGAGCGCTACGGCCAGCCGGCGGCGGTCATGATCAGCCCCGAGCGGTACGAGGAGCTGATGGGGGCATTGGAGGACGCCGAGGACGTGGAGGCCTTCGACGCATCCATGGCCGAGGAGGGCCCGAACGTTCCCTGGGAGCAGGTCAAGGCCGACCTCGGCTGGGCGTGAGCCGCTACCGCATCGAAGTCCGCCCGGCGGCGGCGCGGGCGCTTGGCAAGCTGGACCCCGGCGTACGCCCCCGCATCCAGGGGGCGATCGCCCTTCTCGCCACCGACCCCCGACCGCCGGCGGCCCGAGCCCTGCGTGGTCGACCCGGGTTCCGTGTCCGCGTCGGGGACTATCGGGTCATCTATACCGTTGCCGACGACGTGCTCCTGGTCGTCGTGGTCGCACTGGGCCATCGTCGGGAGGTCTACGACCGGTGACGGGCCGAAGCCCCGCCCCGTGGGCATTCGGCCTGCCGGATCGTGAAGCGCCCGCCTGTACGGAGCGGCGCAACGAGTGGCTGCGTTCAGATCCGATGCTCCTTCCTGTAGCCGTCCCGCTGGCGTGGTTCCCAGGGACCGCGACCGGGTCGCCGGTCACGCCTGGCCAAAGGTTCGGATTGTGCACAGCCGAGGGCGCCGACCAGTCCTCCGCGCGAACCGGTACGGCGGCGCCATCGCGGCCCCTGTCCTGCGGCCCGCCGGTAGACAGCTCGCGGTTGCCACGTTGAGCGGTTGCCAGCAGCCGGCGGTGGCGGTCCAGGCGGTCGGAGCCGGCCGTCAGTAGCCTTGAGGACCAACAGCCCAGGTCAGGAAGAGGAAAGGGCTGACACCGGCATGGCCGAGAGCAGGATCGACAACCACGCCGCGTTCACCTGGTCCGTCGCCGACCTGCTTCGCGTTGACTACAAGCAGTCCGAGTACGGCACGGTCGTCCTGCCCCTCACGGTGCTGCGCCGCCTTGACTGCGTGCTGGAACCGACCAAACCGGCCGTCCTCGCCTGGGCGCCGAAGCTGCGCGGCCAGGTCGGCGACGTAGAGCCCGTGCTCTGCGCGGTGGTCGGGCAGCGCGGGCCTGCATTGCCGGGTTCAGCTCCGGGGCTCGCGAGGTGCTCGACAGGTTCGACTTCGACACCCCGATCACCCGCCCGGCCCGTGCCGAAGTTCGAGATGGGCCACCTCCACGAGGAGCTCGTCCGGCGATTCTCCGAGCCCTCCAACGGGACCGCCGGCGAGCCGCCTCGATCCTGCCGCCGCCTCAGACCGGAACCCGCCGCCAGGTGACCCCTCCGTCGGTCGACCGCCACAGGGTGGTGGCCGGGACACGGGCGCTGCCGGTGCCAACGCTGAGCCCGGCCCCGACGGTGGACGAGGTGAACCCCAGGTACAGCCAGCCGACGCTGTCCGGCGGCGTGAGCACCGGGGCGAAGGTGGCGCCGCCGTCGGCCGTCCGGCGCAGCGTGGGGTCGGATCCGCTGGCCAGCACGGCGGTGGTGTCGTCGGCAGCCGCCAGGCGCGAGGAGTTCACGATCTGGCCGGTCTGCAGTGCCGTGGTGGTGGCGCCGCCGTCGGTCGACCGATAGGCCTGGGCCATCATGCCGGTCGGGCAGGCAAACCACAGGACCTGCTCGCTGGTGGCCTGTACCGTGCCCCCCAGGCCGGCTACGCACGGGCTGGAGCGGACGGTGAAGGTGGCGCCGCCGTCGGTCGAGTCCAGCAGCACCCCACCCGCCGCTCCGCCGGGCTCGGCGTCGATCCACACCTGGCGCCCGCGCGCCGACAGCGACGCCTGGACTGCCCCGCTCGCCTGCGGCAGTGCCGTCGACGTCCACGCGTCGGTGCTCGCCGGTGAGCGGGCGATACGGGCATCGCTGCAGCCCGACTGGGTGCAGGTCGCGAGCACCGCGTACGCCTCGCCCCCGCTGGCCGCGAACGCCAGCACCTCGCCGCCCAGCGGCACGGCGTGCCAGTGGGCGCCACCGTCGTGGGTGACCCAGAAGGTCTCGTGACCGGGGCCGGCGCCCGGGTCGAAGGCGTAGCCGTCGAGCGGGTCGGCGAACCGCAGCTCGGTCACCGCTCCGGAGGTGCCCGCCGGCGCACCGTAGGCCAGCGGGGCCGGTGGGGCCGGGATGCCGACGAAGTGGGCGCCGCCGTCGGTGGTGCGGACGATGGACGTGCACTCCGGGTTGCTGCACGGTGCGGTGCCGAGGAGCCAGAACTCGGTGGCGGAAACGGCTGTGTACGAGACGGCGTCGAAGCCGGCGGGAACCGGTCCACCCGCCGGTCCACCCGCCGGTCCCCCTGCGCCGCTCGCTGGGACGGACCCGCTCGAGGGGGACGACCCTGAGCCCGACGACCCGGTCGACGGGGCCGCGCCCGGCGAGGCGGAACGAGCGTGCCCGGACGAGCACGCGGCCAGGGTCAGCGCGATGGCCGCCAGGACGGCGACCGCCGGCGTGGCACGGCGCCCCGAGGCGGGGCGGGGAAGGGCAAGGCGCAGGGGGTGGTGCGGGTCCCGGG
>JAKAYQ010000076.1 GCA_021826725.1 Actinomycetes bacterium | reverse complement strand
CTCCTCGAGCTCCTTGCCACCGCCGTGGGTGACCACAGCAAGCTCCGGGCTGAACCCCTCGACGTGCTCGGCCTCGCGCCGCAGGTAGGACTCGGGGATGAAGAGGGGGAAGTAGGCATTGACCGCGCCGATCGCCTTGATCCGTCGGTCCAGCTCAGCCTGGAGCAGCTCCCAGATGGCGTAGCCGTACGGCCGGATCACCATTGTGCCCCGCACCGGACCGTTCTCGGCCAGCTCGGCCTTGGCCACCACCTCCTGGTACCAGCGGGGGAAGTCGACGGTACGGGGGGTGAGGACAGGGGCGGCCATATCGGCGTGATGCTAGTGGTCTGCCGCACGGGCGGCCCCGTGGCTCCGTGCGGCACGCCGCTCGGCGCATGCAGCCTGGTCCGCAGCCTGCGCCGGGCCGAAGACCGGGGGGTTGGTATACTCCTGCCGCCGTTCAGTGAAGTGGAGTGATCGTCGGAAGCGTGGGCGGGCAGCCCACGCTTCTGCGTTTCACGGCTGCGACACCCGGCAGCGAGGACCAGGATGACGACCCGAGGGACGAGGAGGTGACCGACGTGGGCGACGACGAGCTCGAACGGCTGGTGGGACCTTCCGTGTCGGCCGCCGGGCTCGAACTGGTCGAGGTCCAGGTCGACGCGGGTGTGGTGCGGGTCGTGGTCGACAGCGAAAGCGGTGCCGACGTGGACCTGCTGGCCGAGGTCACCAGGTCGGTCTCTGCCCTGCTCGACGAGCACGATCCGTTCCCCGGGCGGCGGTACACGCTCGAGGTCTCCAGCCCCGGCGTGGAGCGCTTGTTGCGCACGCCCCGCCAGTTCCAGCGGGCCGTGGGTGAGGATGTCTCGATCCGCACGGCGCCGGGCACGGAAGGTGACAGGCGGATCAGCGGCCGACTGGTGTCGGCCGACGAGATGGGCATTGTGGTGGCGAGCTCCGAGCAGCCTGAGGGGCAGCGCCGGATCTCGTACGGGGACGTGGAGCGGGCTCGAACCGTGTTCACCTGGGGTGGTGCCGGCCGGAAGGCCGGTGCCGGGTCCGGGTCATCGCGCCAGGGGCGCGCCGGTGGAACCACATCGGGATCGACAGGGAGACGGTGACGACGGCATGAGCAAGACCAACTTCGACTTTCTCGACGCGCTCGGCCAGATTGCACGAGACAAGGGGATCTCCGTCGACACGTTGCTCGACGCACTGGCCAACGCGCTCGTGGCCGCCTACAAGCGGCGCCCCGGGGCCGCCGAGGAGGCGGTGGTCACCATCGACCCCGAGACCGGTGAGATCAGGGTCTACGGCCAGGAGCTCGACGAGAACGGTGACGTCGTGCGGGAGTGGGACGACACCCCGTCCGACTTCGGGCGCATCGCCGCGCAGACGGCCAAGCAGGTCATCATGCAGCGGATCCGCGAGGCGGAGCGTGACCTCAAGTACGAGGAGTACGCCGGGCGCGAAGGCGACATCGTCACCGGCATCGTCCAGCAGACGGACAACCGGTACACCCTGCTCGACCTGGGCAAGGTGGAGGCGCTCTTGCCCCAGGCCGAGCAGGTGCCCTACGAGCGCTACGAGCACGGCGCCCGGCTGAAGGCCTACATCGTGGAGGTGCGCAAGACCACCAAGGGCCCGCAGATCGTGGTCAGCCGGAGCCACCCGGGTCTGGTCAAGCGGCTGTTCGAGCTCGAGGTCCCCGAGATCTCCTCGGGGGTCGTGGAGATCCGGGCTGCGGCGCGGGAGCCCGGCCATCGCACCAAGATCGCCGTCTGGTCCAACGACCCCAACGTCGACCCGGTGGGCGCATGCGTGGGCGCTCGGGGCTCGCGGGTGCGAATGGTCACCAACGAGCTCCGGGGCGAGCGGATCGACGTCGTGCCCTTCTCCGCCGACCCGGTCGAGCTGATCCAGGCGGCGCTCCAACCGGCTCGGGTTCGCGAGGTCCGGCTCGACGAGCAGACTGGCACGGCCACCGTGGTGGTGAGCGACTACCAGCTGTCCCTGGCCATCGGCAAGGAGGGACAGAACGCCCGGCTGGCCGCCCGGCTGACCGGTTGGCGAATCGACATCAAGAGCGAGAGCCAGCTGGCGGAGGAGGAAGAAGAGTGGGCCGAGGGCGAGTGGGTGCAGGACGAGACCGGCGAGATGGTCTGGCGTCCGGCCGAGGGAGGCGAGGCTGTGTCCGCCGCCGCCTGGTCGGCCGGGGCGACCTCTGCTGAGCCGGCTGGTGCTGAGCCGGCTGGTGCTGAGCCGGCTGGTGCTGAGCCGGCTGGTGCTGAGCCGGCTGGAACCGACAGCGACGTGGTGGTCGAGGGCGAGGCTATGTCGCCGAGCACTCCCGTCGCCGGCGGCGAGCAGGCGGGACCCGACGCGGGGGGAGGGGCATAGCCCCCCGGCGTATGTGCGTGGGCTGCCGGCGGGTAGCCTCAATCAAGGAGCTCGCCCGCGTCGTCCTCGTCGATGGCGAGCTGGTGCCGGGCGAGGGATGCCCTGGTCGCGGCGCGTGGCTGTGTCGCGGTGGCAGGTCGTGCCTTGATCTCGCCGAGCGGCGACGGGCGTTCGACCGGGCGCTGCGAGGCGTGCCCACGGCTGGTGCGACGGCCCGACTGGCCGTGAAGCTCGGCTGGCGGGGTGCGGCTGGCCAGGGTGGGGTCGCAGTGTGCGAGGATGGTGTACCGGGTCGCCTCCATGGCCCGGCACGTGACGGAGCAAAAGGATCGTAGGAGCCGGTGCCGAAGAAGATCCGCGTGTACGAGCTCGCCCGCGAGCTCGGTCTGAGCAACAAGGAGGCGCTCGACCTCTGCGTGTCCCTCGGGATCGGAGTGAAGAGCCACTCGTCGTCCATCGAGGACGCTCAGGCCGACCGGGTGCGTCGCAAGGCGGACCGCGAGGGCCTGCGTCGCGAGCGGCAGCCCGAGGAGCCCGAAGAGGCGCCGGCTGCTGAACGGCGCGCGCCTGAGCACCCGGCACCGGGCGGCACGCCCGGACCGGCGCCCGAGCGTCCCGCTGCCGAGCAGCCGGCTGCACCCACCCCGCTCCAGGTCGATGAGACCGGCGGAACGCACGCGCCCCGACCCGTCGTGCCGGCTGCAGCAGCAGCCGATCAGGCGTCCACGCTCGCTCCCGTGGAGACACCGGCGAGCTCGCCGTCCCCGGCGCGGCCGGCAGCAGAGGGTTCCACGACGACTCGACCAGGTGGATCGCGGCTGGTCACGAGCCGCCCTGCCAGTGAGGTGACGGCAGCGTCCCGTCCGACGCCGTCGGCCCGACCGCCTGCACCGCCGCGGCCCGCATCGCCGCCCGCCGCCCGCCCGTCGGGCCTGCCACCCACGTCGCAAGGGCCGAGCGGGCCGCGCCCTGCCGGTCCGGTTGCCGGTGCTCCTCGGCCTGACGCTGGTGCTCCTCGGCCTGACGCTGGTGCTCCTCGGCCTGACGCCGGTGCTCCTCGGCCTCACGCCGGTGCTCCTCGGCCTGACGCCGGTGCTCCTCGGCCTGACGCCGGTGCTCCTCGGCCTGATGCTGGTGCTCCTCGGCCTGACGTCCACCCGCCGGCGAGCACGTCCCCGGCGCGACCTGCCGGCGCACCCGTTGACGGCGTCGGCCAGGTGGCTGCCGCTGCGAGCGGTGCCGGCGCGTCTGGCCAGGCTCGTACCCGCTCGTCGACCCCGCCGGTGAGCGCCACGGGCCGGCCGATCCCGCCACCTCCGGGCGGCCCCCCGCGCTCCGCGTCAGGCCGGCCGATCCCGCCGCCTCCTGGTCGGCGCCCTGCGGCCGGCGGCCGCCCAGCACCTGGCTCGCCTGGTGGTGGCCGCCCCGCTCCCGGCGGTGGCCGTCCCGGTGGGCCCAGCGGTCCCGGTGCCGGCCGCGGCGGGTTCGGCGGCGGTGGACCTGGCGCCGGGGGTGGTGCCGGTCGCGGAGGCTTCGGCGGCCGCCCGGCCGGCGGCCCCCCGCCGCCCCTGCGCGGTGGTCCGGGTGGTCGCGGGCGCCCGCCGCAGCGTCGGCCTCGCCGTCGGCGTCGGAACCTCGAAGAGCTCGAGCCGACCCAGCTGACCACCTACTCCCCGTCGAACGCACCGGTGCCGGACCACGAGGTCATCGTGGAGCGCGGCTGCACGCCCCGTGAGCTCGGCCCCAAGCTGAACCGCTCGGCGGGTGACGTCATCCGCTACCTCTTCCTGCAGGGTGAGGTGGTCACCGCCACGCAGTCGCTGTCCGACGACATGATCGAGCTGTTCGCCACCGAGCTGGGCGCCCAGGTCCGCCTGGTCGACCCCGGCGAAGAGCAAGAGGCGGAGCTTCAGGCCAAGTACTTCGAAGACGACGAGGAGGAGGCGGAGGAAGACCTGCGTCCCCGCCCGCCCGTGGTCACCGTCATGGGCCACGTCGACCATGGCAAGACGCTCCTGCTCGACCGGATCCGCTCCGCTCACGTGGTCGAGGGTGAGGCAGGCGGCATCACGCAGCACATCGGCGCGTACCAGGCCGAGCACGAGGGGCACCTGATCACCTTCATCGACACCCCGGGCCACGAAGCGTTCACCGCCATGCGTGCCCGTGGCGCGCAAGTGACGGACATCGTGGTGCTCGTGGTGGCGGCCGACGACGGGGTCATGCCCCAGACGGTCGAGGCCATCGACCACGCTCGCGCCGCGGACGTTCCCATCATCATCGCCGTCAACAAGATCGACCGGGCGGACGCGGACCCCACCCGGGTGCTCCAGCAGCTGTCGGAGCGGGGGCTCGTGCCCGAGGCCTGGGGCGGCGACACCATCGCTGTCGAGGTGTCCGCACTGCAGAACCTGGGAGTCGACTCGCTCCTGGAGCAGATCGTCCTGGTGGCAGAGATCGAGGAGCTGCAGGCCAGCCCCGAGGGCAATGCCCGCGGCGCCGTCCTCGAGGCCAACCTCGAGACGGGCCGTGGACCTGTCGCCTCGGTCATCGTCGAGCGCGGCACCCTCCGGGTGGGCGACGCCGTCGTCGCCGGTGCAGCCTGGGGACGGGTGAAGGCGCTGGTCGACGATCACGGCGAGCAAGTGAAGGAGGCGCCACCCTCCATGCCGGTGCAGGTGCTCGGCTTCTCCGAGCCCCCGAGCGCCGGGGACGAGTTCCGGGTGACGGCCGACCAGGCGACGGCGCGGGCCATTGCCGAGGCCCGGGAGCGTCGCTACCGGGTCGCCGGCCATGCTCCGGCGCCCACCGTCCCCGGTGCCAAGCTCGAGGATCTGTTCGAGCAGATCCAGCGGGGGGAGTCCGCCAGCCTCAACCTCATCTTGAAGGCCGATGTCCAGGGCACGCTCGAGGCCATCACCGACAGCCTCCGAAAGCTCGAACGCGAGGAAGTGAAGCTCAGCTTCGTCCACCGCGGTGTCGGTGGCATCACCGAGAACGACGTGCAGCTGGCAGCGGCTTCCAACGCCACGATCATCGGCTTCAATGTCCGGCCTGACCGCCGTGCTCGGGAGATGGCTGAGGAAAAGGACGTCGAGGTCCGCACGTACGAGATCATCTACAAGCTGCTCGAGGATCTCGAGGCGGCCATGGTGGGGATGCTGACACCGGAGACCGAAGAGGTGGTCACCGGCGAGGCCGAGGTGCGCCAGGTGTTCCGCGTCCCCCGCGTCGGGGCTGTGGCCGGGTGTTACGTGCGTCATGGTGTCATCACCCGAGGGTCAAAGGTCCGGTTCCTGCGCGAGGGTGTGGTCATCTGGAAGGGAGCCATCACCTCCCTCAAACGGTTCAAGGAGGACGCGCGCGAGGTCCAGACGGGCTTTGAGTGCGGGATCGGCCTGTCGGACTTCCAGGACCTGAAGGACGGCGACCTGATCGAGACCTACGACGAGCGGGAGATCCCCCGGACCTGACCACCCGCCACGTGCGGCAGCCGGCCGGGGTGGGCCGGTCGCTCGCCGCAACGAGCCCAGTCCGAGGAGGCAAGGTGCCGGCACGTCGGCGCGATCCCCAGAGCCCGATGCCGTACCCCCGCATCGCCCGGATCAACCGGTTGCTGCGCGAAGTGGTCGCCGAGGAGGTGGAGCGGCTGGCCGACGGGGACGACCGGCTCCGCTTGATGACCGTCACGGGGGTGAGCACGACGGCCGACCTCCAGCACGCCACCGTCTTCCTCGCCTCGCTCCCTCCGGACGCGGCAGAAGCGCTCGCCGCCCAGCGCGTGCACCTCCAGCATGTGGTGGGTCGCCAGGTCCGCATGAAGCGGACGCCCCATCTGGCATTCGTCGCCGACCCGGCCGTGAACAGCGCGGACCGGATCGAGGACATCCTGCGCAGGCTGCAACGCGAAGAACGCGAAGCGCGCGAAGCGCGCGAGGGCGGGCAGGCAAGCGACGAGCCCGGCGAGGGCGGGCAGGCAAGCGACGAGCCCGGGGGTGTCGGCCCGTGAGTGCTGGCCAGGGCGCGGTGGCCGGGTCTGGGCCGCTCGGCATGGCCGTCGTCGACAAGGAGCCGGGCATGACGTCGCACGACGTGGTTGCGCGGTGCCGGCGGATCTTCGGCGAGCGTCGGATCGGGCATGCGGGCACGCTGGACCCCGATGCCACCGGCGTACTGCTGGTGGGGGTCGGGCGGTTCACCCGGGTGTTGCGCTTCCTCGGCGATACCGGCAAGGCGTATGTCGGCCAGGTGGTCCTCGGAACGGCGACGTCGACACTCGACGCGTCGGGCGAAGTGACCGGTCGCTGGGACATGAGCCACGTGGGCCTCGACGACGTGCGCGCGGCGGCAGCATGCCTCACCGGCAGGATCGAGCAGGTGCCACCCATGGTGTCGGCGGTCAAGGTCGCCGGTCGCCGGTTGCACGAACTGGCCCGGGCGGGACTGGAGGTCGATCGCCCGCCGCGTCCCGTCGTCGTGGACCGCCTGGACGTGGCGCCGACTGGCGAGCCCGGTGTGTTCCAGATCGAGGTGGACTGTTCGGCAGGAACCTACATCCGTGTCCTGGCAGCCGATCTCGGCGTCATGCTGGGTGGCGGAGCCCACTTGCGCGGTCTTCGGCGCACGCGGGTCGGTTCGTTCAGCGTCGCCGAAGCACGCAAGCTGGGCGAGCTGCGCCCCGAGCACCTGCTGGCGCCGGCGGCCGCGATCCGCGATCTCGCCCGCGTCGACGTCGATGCCGCTGCGGCGCACCGGGTCTGTCACGGTCTCGGTCTGGACCGTGTCCGGGCCGGTGCCACCGGATCGGGGCCGTGGGCCATGGTCGACGATGCCGGCCGGCTGCTTGCCGTGTACGGGCCGGACGGCACTGACGGGATGAAGGCCGCCTGCGTGCTCGAGCCGGCGGCCGGCGCCGGTGCCGGAGCCGGCACAGCCGACGAGTAGTCTCAGCGCGATGGAGGTCGTCACCGGGCCGGAGAACTGTGTCCCGCCCGCTGGTGGTTCGGCCGTCACCATCGGGGCGTACGACGGCGTCCACCTGGGTCACCAGGAGCTCATCGCCGGCTTGCGGAGCCGGGCCGCGGCCCGCAACCTCGAGAGCGTCGTCGTCACCTTCGACCGGCATCCCGCCACCGTGGTGCGTCCCGGCTCGGCGCCGCTGCTGTTGACCGAGCTGGACCAAAAGCTCGAGCTCCTGGCGGCCACAGGAGTCGACCGCACGCTGATCGTGCCCTTCGACCGGGCCCGCGCCGACGAGACGGCGGAGCAGTTCGTCACCGAGGTCCTCGTCAATGCCCTGCGGACCCGGTTGGTCGTCGTGGGCGAGGGGTTCCACTTCGGCCACGATCGCAAGGGAGACGTTGCCCTGTTGCGCGACCTTGGCCGCGTGCACGAGTTCGACGTGGTGGGCTGGCGCCTCGCGTCGGACAGCTCGGGTGCGCCGCTGTCGTCCACTCGGATCCGCGGCCTGCTGGCCGCAGGTGACGTCGCCGGCGCGGCGGCGTTCCTCGGCCGTCCGCACCAGGTGCGGGGCACTGTCGTCCACGGGGACGGTCGCGGTGGTCGCGAGCTCGGCATGCCGACCGCCAACGTCGAGCTGGCGCCGGGGACGGCGCTCCCCGACGACGGCGTCTACGCGGGCTGGTACGCGCGCCCCGACGGCATGCGGCATCCGGCCGCGCTGTCGCTGGGCCGCCGCCCGACCTTCTACCAGGACGGCGCCCCCCTCCTCCTCGAGGCACACCTGATCGGGTTCGACGGGGACCTCTACGGCGAGCGGGCCCAGGTCTCCTTCGTGGCTCGCCTGCGGCCCGAGCTGCGCTTCGGCTCAGTCGCCGAATTGGCCACGCAGATGCACGCGGATGTGCGGGTCGCGGCCGACGCGCTCGGCGTCACCGCCTGAGCCCTGCCACCCTGCTACACTTGTTTCCGGCCGGGACGTCGTCTCGGCTGTTCCGGACGGGGGTGCGTGGCCGCAGGCCCGTCGCCTCCCAGCGCACCCGAGGCTGCATCCCGCATATGCCCGACAAGACCGCGACGATCTCCGAGCACCGACTGCACCCGACCGACACTGGGTCGCCGGAGGTGCAGATCGCGCTCCTCACCGAGCGCATCAGTCACCTGACCGAGCACCTGAAGGCGCACAAGGGTGACCATCACACCCGGCGTGGCCTGATGAAGCTCATCGGGCGCCGCCGCCGGCTGCTCAGCTACGTGCGGGACAACGACGTCGAGCGCTACCGGACGATCATCGGCAGGCTCGGCATTCGCCGGTAGCCGACCCGGTCTCTCGGGCGGCTCACCACCCAGGAGACCACCTCGGGAAGCGAGGTGCTTCCCGGGCACCGGGCGGTCTTCGCCCGGACGAGACAGACGGGCACCAGCAGGCTGCCAGCTGCCAGTCGCCGGTCACCTGCATCGCGACCACCCCGGCGATCCGGCGAGGTCGGTTCGGTGGGGGGTGGTCGACTACTGGGAACTGGCGTGGCTGGGTGTCCCCAGCACACGAGGAGACCCATGGCGGAAGCCATCACCGTGTCGGCCCCTATCAGTGGGACCGACAAGACCCTGTCATTCGAGACCGGCAAGCTCGCCGGCCAAGCCGACGGCGCCGTTGTGGGCCGCATCGGCAACACCATGGTGCTGGTCACCGCCACCGCCGCCCGGCGTGTGCGCGAAGGCACCGACTTCTTTCCGCTCACCGTCGACATCGAGGAGCGGATGTACGCGGCCGGCAAGATCCCGGGGTCGTTCTTCCGGCGTGAGGGGCGGGCCACCGACCAGGCCATCTTGACCTGCCGGCTGATCGACCGCCCGCTGCGGCCGTCGTTCCCCAAGGGGTTCCGCAACGAGGTCCACGTGGTCGGCACCATCTTCGGGGCCGACCTGGAGAACCCGCACGACGTCCTGGCCATCAATGCCGCGTCGGCAGCGCTCATGGTGTCGGGGATCCCCTTCGAGGGTCCCATCGGTGCCGTGCGCATCGCCTGGTCCACCGAGGGTGCGTGGATTCCGCACGCGACCTACCAGGAAGGCGACGAGTCCTGCTTCGAGCTGGTGGTGGCCGGCCGGGCCCTGTCTGACGCCCCCGACGCCGAGATCGCCATCATGATGGTTGAAGCGGGCGGCACCGAGGACTCGTGGCAGTTCTACGAGGCCGGCGCGCCGAAGGTCACGGAGGAGGTCCTCGCAGAGGGGCTCGAGGCGGCGAAGACCTGGATCCGCGAGTCGATCGAGCTGCAGCGCCAGCTGGTGGCGAAGGCCGGTGCCAAGGAGCCGATCACCTTCGACCTCTTCAGTGACTACGCCCCCGAGGTGTACGAGCGGGTCGAGGCCGTCGGCGCCGACGCCGTGACCAAGGCCAATGCCATCACGGCCAAGGCAGAGCGCAACGCCGCGCTGGCCGAGGCCACCGCCGCCATCGTCTCCCAGCTGGCGCCCGAGTTCCCCGACCGCGAGCGCGAGATCGGCGCCGCGGTCAAGTCCCTCACGAAGAAGGTGGTTCGCCGCCGGATCGTTGAGGAAGGCGTCCGCATCGACGGCCGGGGCACCAGTGACATCCGGCCCCTGTCGGCCGAGGTCGGGCTCGTTCCCACGGCCCATGGCTCCGGGCTCTTCCAGCGGGGCGAGACCCAGGTGCTCAACTTCACGACGCTCGGCATGCCGCGGATGAACCAGATGCTCGACACCATCGGCGTCGATGACTTCAAGCGCTACATGCACCACTACAACTTCCCGCCGTTCTCGACCGGTGAGACAGGCTTCATGCGTGGGCCGAAGCGCCGCGAGATCGGGCACGGGCTTCTGGCCGAGCGGGCGCTGCTGCCCGTGATCCCCTCGCAGGCCGAGTTCCCGTACACGCTCCGGCTGGTGTCGGAGGTGCTGTCCTCCAACGGGTCGACGTCGATGGCGTCGGTGTGCGGATCCACCCTCTCCCTCATGGACGCAGGCGTGCCCATCAAGGCGCCGGTGGCCGGGATCGCCATGGGTCTGGTGTTCGACGAGGGTCGCTACGTCACCCTGACCGACATCCTCGGCGCCGAGGACGCGTTCGGCGACATGGACTTCAAGGTGGCGGGAACGTCCGACACCGTCACTGCGCTGCAGCTCGACACCAAGATCGACGGTCTGCCGGCTGAGGTCCTCTCCCAGGCGCTGCAGCAGGCCCGCGAGGCGCGGCTGCAGATCCTTGCGGTGATGCACGCCGCCATCGGTGAGCCCCGCAGCGACGTCAGCGCCAACGCACCGAAGATCGTCTCGTTCCAGATCCCCGTCGACCGCATCGGTGAGGTCATCGGCCCGAAGGGCAAGGTCATCAACGCCTTGCAGGCCGAGACCGGCGCTGACATCACCGTCGACGACGACGGCATGTTCGGCATCGTCACGATCGGGTCGAAGGACAGCGGAGCGGTGGAGGAGGCCCGGCGCCGGATCTTCATGATCGTGGAGCCGCCCGAGGCCGAGGTCGGCGCGACATACGACGGCAAGGTCGTGAACATCACCAAGTTCGGGGCCTTCGTCAACATCCTGCCCGGCCGTGACGGGCTGCTCCACATCTCCAAGGTCGGCGGCGGGCGGCGGGTGGAGAAGGTCGAGGACGTGCTGTCGCTCGGTCAGAGCGTCGAGGTCAAGGTCGACGACATCGACCCGCAAGGCAAGGTGTCGCTGTCGTTGGCCGGCGAGCCGCCGCAGCCGGTGGCGGGCGGGGCAGGCACTTCGACCGGAAGTGCGCCGGTGGTCTCCTTCGAGGCGGCGTTCGAGGCCGAGTTGGCCGGCGAGCTCGGCGACCTCGGTCCCGGTGCCGGGCCGGCTGGTGGCGGCGAGCACAGCGGCGGCGGCGACCGCCGTGGTCCTCGCGACCGGACCCGTCGCCGACGGTGACGCCGGCCTGGAACGCTCTGCCCGGGTGGCTCCCGGGCGGAGCCGAAGGGCGCAATGGCGTGCTGGAGCAGCGCGGGCCATGGCCGGCGTACCGGCAGTGATCCGCTCCCAGCAGGTTGCGCCCGGCGCCTGGGTCGTCACCGAGCCGATGGCCGATGTGCGGTCGGCGGCCATCGGCGTCTGGGTCGGTACCGGCTCGCGCGACGAGGCCACGGCTGAAGCCGGTTGCTCGCACTTCCTGGAGCACCTGCTGTTCAAGGGCACGCCGCGCTGGAGCGCGGCGCAGATCGCCGAGTCGGTCGACGAGGTCGGTGGTGACATGAACGCATTCACCACCAAGGAGTACACGGCGTTCTACGTGCGCCTGCTGTCCGAGCATCTCGAGCTCGGTCTCGACGTGCTCTGCTCGATCATGACCGACCCCGCACTGCGGCCAGGCGAGGTCGAAGCCGAGCGGCAGGTCATCTTGGACGAGATCCTGATGCATGCGGACGAGCCGGCCGACGTCGCGGTCGAGCAGCTCACGGCATCGCTGTTCCCCGGCCACCCGCTCGGCAGCGAGGTGCTGGGCACGGCGCCGAGCATCACGGCGATGGAGCCCGACGGCATCCGGCGATTCTTCGACCACCACTACCGTGCAGAGAACTTGGTGGTGGCCGCGGCCGGCGACGTCGACCACGACGTGCTGGCCGAAGCGGTCGCCAGCCGGTTCGCCCGGCGCGGCGGCGGCAGCCACCCCCGGCGGGTCGCTCCCGATGCTCCGCCGGTCACCGTGGCCGTCACGCCCCGGCCGACCGAGCAGGTGCACTTGGCGGTCGGCACGCGAGCCCCCGGGCGGTACGCGGAGGAGCGATGGGCTCTCGCCATCCTCGACCACGTGCTCGGGGGCGGACTGTCCAGCCGCCTGTTCCAGGAGGTGCGCGAGCGGCGGGGCTTGGCCTATTCGATCTGGTCCGACCGGGTGCACTACGAGGAGATCGGCGCGCTGTCGGTCGGGGTGGGGACGGCCCCTGAGCACGCGCACGAAGTCCTCCGCCTGGTCAACGGGCAGATCGACGACCTCGGCGAGCACGGGGTCACCGACCGCGAGCTCGCGGTGGCCAAGGGTCACCTGCGCGCCGACACGCTGCTGTCCCTCGAAGACTCGGGGGCCCGGATGAGCCGGATCGGGGCGAGCATGCTGCTGCACGGCGAGGTTCTGGCCGTTCCCGAGCTCCTGGCCAAGATCGAGGCGGTGACCCTGGCGGACGTCGCCGAGGTGGCCCGCAAGATCGCCGAGGAGCCGAGGGTGCTCTCCGTCGTCGGGCCGTTCGACGCCGGCGACTTCGACGTCTGACCGACCCCTCGGACCTGCGCTCGGCATCCCGGGAGCGGTGTGCCTGACGGGTAGGGTGGCCGCCATGCGCATAGGGGTGCTCGGAGCCGGCGGGCGGATGGGTCGTGAGGTGTGCCGGGCGGTGGCAGAAGACGACGGCTTGGAGCTCGTCGCCGCTGTCGACCCGGCCTTAGCCGGCATCGACGTCCGCCAGGTGGCGGGCATCGACGCCCCCGGCCTGCATGTGGCGGCCGATCCCGAGGAGCTCATGCGGGCCGGTGCGGAGGTTGCCGTCGACTTCACCGTGGCGTCCGCCGCAGTTTCGAACCTCCGCTGGTGCGCCGACAACGGTGTGCACGCGGTGGCGGGGACCTCGGGCATGCCGGCGTCCGATGTCGACGAGCTCCGCACGCGCTTCGCTGGCTCGGCTGCGAATTGCGTCATCGCCGCCAATTTCGCCATCGGCGCGGTGCTCATGACCCGCTTCTGCGAGCTGGCAGCGCCATTCCTCGACGGCGTCGAGATCATCGAGCTCCACCACGACGGCAAGCTCGACGCTCCGTCGGGCACGGCGGTGCACGCCGCCGAGCGCATGGCCGCGGCGCGAGCCGCAGCCGGTGCCAGTTGGCCCGAAGACGCCACCACCTCGGTGGTCGTCGACGGCGCCCGGGGCGGCGTCGGCCCCGGGGGCATCCACATCCACTCGGTTCGGCTGCGTGGCCTCGTCGCCCACCAGGAGGTCGTGTTCGGCGCCGTCGGGCAGAGCCTGACGATCCGCCACGACGCCTACGACCGGTCGTCGTTCATGCCGGGCGTGCTGATGGCCGTTCGGGCGGTGATCGACCGACCTGGCCTCACCCTGGGGCTCGGCCCACTTCTCGGGTTCTGAGGAGCCGCCGGCGAGGTTCGCACCGCCACCG
>JAKAYQ010000306.1 GCA_021826725.1 Actinomycetes bacterium | reverse complement strand
CGTCCACCACGCCCCCCTGGTTCGACTCCAGCACAGCTCCGAGGTGCACCACGTACCACACGCCACGCCACGAGATGAGCGAGGCGATCCCGAACGAGCGGATGGTGCCTGCCTGGTCGTAGACGACTCGAGCGTTGGGGACCTCGTAGTAGCCGATGCTGTTCTCGCAGGTTCCCGGCGTCACCCAGTGGACGAGACGGGTCGGGACCTCCACCCTCACTAGGGTGGCGCTCCCCGGATCGGGCCCGAGCAGGGCGTGGGCGGCGGCGAGGTCGCCAGCGAACGCTGCCACCAGCCGGTCCTGGTAGTCGGCCGCCGGGTTGGCGATGCGCTTGAGCCGAACATAGGCGGCTTCGGGAAAGAACGCTGGCATCGCCGAGGTGACCGTGCCGGTCACGACCCCCTCCCAGAGCGCCGACATTTCGGCCTCGAACTGCGGCGTGCCGGCCGACGGGACCGCCGTCGTCTGGGGCAGGTCACCGGGGCTCGTCGTCGTCGGGTCGACCGCCGACGGCACCATCGTCGCCGAGGGTGCAGCCGCTGGCGCTGACCGGGCCGGGGCGGGCGGGCCTGCCGTGGACGGGGCCGTGGCCAGCGAACCTTGCGAGGAACGCACAGTTCGGCGGGCGACCACCGACTGGCTCCCCTTCGCCGACGTCGTCCTGCCACCGCCTCCCAAGGCCATCACCGCTACCGGCACGACCACCGCGGCGACAGCAAGCGCGCTCCTGGCGACGATGACCCTCGGACGAGGACGGCGACTGCTCGACCGCACCCCGCAGATCATGCCGCGACGATCACCTCAATTCCCAGTCGCCCCGTGCCCCCGTCGCCTGGGCCGCGTCCGTCCGCGACGCCGGTGGCCCGCCGGCGAGGGTCACCGACGTGCCGGCGGCGTGGTGCCCACCGTTCGTCCGCCGCAGCCAGTACGGTACGCCGAGCCGCACCCTGACAGACAGACGGGCGGGACCGAGGCGAGCGCCAGTGGAACGAGGATGGCCGGCAGCGGCCGACGGGAGCGGCTCGACACCGTCGGGGGCGGTGCGGCCGCGCTTCAGCGTCGTCATCCCCGCCCTCAACGAGGAGCTGTGCCTCCCAGGCTGTCTCCGCTCCCTCGCCGGGCAGGACTTCGACGGCGAGGTCGAGGTCATCGTGGTCGACAACAACAGCACCGACCAAACGGCAGCAGTCGCCCGGTCCCACGGTGCCGTTGTGGTGCACGAGCCACGGCCAGGGGTCTGCTGGGCCCGCCAGCGCGGGACCGAGGTAGCCCGAGGTGACGTCGTCGTGTCCACCGACGCGGACACCACCTTCGACCCTGGCTGGCTCACCGGTATCGACCGGGTGCTGTGGGAGCATCCATCGTACGTAGCCGTCGGTGGACCGTGCGCGTTCACCGCCGACAGTCCGTTCTGGGCGAAGGTCTACCCCCGTGCCCTCTTCGGGGCCGTCGCCTTCGTGCACCGGACCACTGGACGGGTCTTCTACGTGACCGCCACCAACCTCGCCTTCCGCCGGGAGGCGTGGCCTGGCTACGACACGCAGATGACCCAGGGCGGGGACGAGGTGGACCTCCTCCGTCGCCTGAGACGACGGGGTCCGGTGCACTTCGACCGGCACAACCCCACCTTCACCTCGGCTCGCCGGCTTGAGCGGGGCCTTGCCTACAACCTCGTCGTCACCTTCTTCGTCTACTACCTGCTGGCGTACTGGCTGAACCGCATCGCCGGGCGACCGCTCATCGGGACGGCCCCTGCCTTCCGCCGCCACCACCGACCGTCGTCGCCGGTCCTGTGGGCCCGCCGCCTCGTCCTCGCCTCGACCGTCTTCCTCCTCGGCGCGCTCCTGTTCCGGACTGGGGTCTACGTGGCCGGTCTTGTCTGGTGACCCCGGCCGCCCCCCGTACGCCAGTCTGCGATCGACGGATCCCGGTCACGAGCCTGGTCGTCAGTTCGGTCGGGCTGGCGGTCGCCTCGTACTGGACCCTGATGTCCCCGTACGCACAGCTCCTGGGAGCCTTCCCGTACCGTCGCCGGACGACGGAGCGGGTCGTCGCACTGACGTTCGACGATGGGCCGAACGACCCCGACACTTCGCTGCTCGCCGACCTCCTCGCCGACGAGGGGGTCCGTGCCACCTTCTTTGCCGTCGGCGCGTGCATCGAGCGCCACCCCGACACTGCTCGCCGGCTGGTGCACGACGGCCACGTGCTCGGCAGTCACGGCTACTCCCATCAGTTCCGACGGTGCGCCGGTCAGGCCGTTCTGCGAGCCGAAGTAGGGCGGACCGAGGACGTGTTCACCCACCACCTCGGGGTCCGGCCCGTCCTCTTCCGCCCGCCGTGGCTCCTGCGCACTCCCGGACTGTTCGACGTCGCCGAGGAGCGCTCCCTGCAGCTCGTCTCAGGTGAGTTCGCCCACGTGCTCGAGGTCTTCCAGCCCTCCCCCGAGCGCATCGCCCGCCGCGCTGTCGCCAAGGCTCGGCCGGGGAGCATCCTCATCTTCCACGACGGCTTCGACGCCAAGGGCGGCGACCGCACCAACACCGTCCTCGCCGTCGGGCTGGTCATCGCGGAGCTCCGGAGGATCGGCTTCGGCTTCACCACCGTCGACCGCCTGCTCGGCATCGACCCCTATCGGCCGCCGGTCACGTAGCCACTGGCCGCAGGGCAGCGCGGTGGCCGCCTTGTCCTTGGTTGACCCG
>JAKAYQ010000075.1 GCA_021826725.1 Actinomycetes bacterium | reverse complement strand
ACGGTCATGCCGCGCCGACCAGCGAGACTGTCCCGCTGGACATCTGCTGCGGGACCGAGCGGTCCCGCAGTTCAGGACCGATCAGATCCCGGGGCCGTAGCCCGACGCCGTGCAGGTCGGGGCGAACGACGGACTGTCGGCACCAAGTGCGTTCAGCGTGTCCTGCAGCGCCGGCTGGTCGTATGCCATCCCGATGTGCCCGGTGGTGTCGTTCGGGCACTGCTTCTGGATGGTGATGTTCTGGACGTTGCTGGCCGCCGGCAGGTACGCGTTGGTGGACGGCGTCACGACCTCGTCGTGGGTCGTCTCGATGACCACGTACTGCACGTTCGGCTGCGTCGGCGTCTTGTTCAGGGCCGTGACGAACGCGCTGCCCACTTCCTGCTCGACGAGGGACTCACCGATCCCGGAGACGATCGAGCTGTTGACCGAGGTGAGAAGGCCCAGGTCCGTGCCGAGGGTGGTGAGCCCGTCGAGGGTGGTGCCGTAGTTCGACGGCGCCAGGCCGACCAGCATGTGCACGTACTGCGCGCCACCCAGGTTGTTGATGTAGTAACGGGGCATCATGCCGCCCTGCGAGTGGCCGACGATGTCGACCTGCGAGGCGCCGGTCTGCGAAAGCACCGAGGTGACCTCGGTGGCAAGCTGCCCGGCCGAGGCGCCGATCTCACCGAGGCCGTAGTAGATGCCACCGGTGTTGGCGTTGGCGCCGTAGTTGAACGTGTAGACGCAGTACCCAGCGTTCTTCAGCATCGGCGACAGGGCCAGCCAGTTGAAGTTCTGGTTCTCGAACGTCCCGTGGACCAGGATGACCGGGTACGGGTGCGCAGCCGACGGCGTGCACGGGACGTTGGCGCCCGGCGGCGGCGTGGCAGCCCCGGCCTTGGTCAGCCCGGTGCTCGTCGCCTGCGAGAAGGTGCCAATCGGCAGCGTCCCAGAGCTGCTCCCCCCGGATCCGGTCCCACCCCCACTGCCCGTGCTGGTGCATGCCGCCGCCAAAAGCGGGACAGCACCCACTGCCAATACGGACTTGAACAAACGGTTCATTTCCCCCCCATATCCCCAACTCCGGCATTCGCCGATGCTGCCAGTGGGCAGCTCACCGGTATATTTACCCCAGCGTCAGTTCGGTGGCAACCCCTGGAGCGCGATCTCCCGGAGAATGTCGTGCCACCGGCGGACCAGGGCCTTTTTTCACGCGCTGCGCAATTGCATAACCACTTTCCGCAGCCAATCGGGGCGGCCGTTCCATGTGGGCCCGATGTGGCCGGACGACAGCTGGTGATCCCGGATCCGGTCCGCGACGCGTGCTCAGGTGGCCGGGCTGACCGAGCTCATGTTGAAGTCCGGGACGAGCAGCGACGGCATCGCCGTCCTCGGGAACCACTCGTTCCACTCCCTCGACAGCGCCGGCCGGGTCGCCCCCACCACGCTCGCCCGCGCCAGCACGTCGAGCGGGCTTTCGTTGAAGCGGAAGTTGTTGACCGCACCGGTCACCTCGCCCCCCTCCACCAGGTAGACACCATCACGTGTCAGGCCGGTGAGCAGCAGCGTTGCCGGGTCCACTTCGCGGATGTACCACAGGCAGGTGACCAGCAGCCCGCGATCCACCTGCGCCACCAGCTCGTCGACCGATGCCGTGGCGCCGGGCAGCTCCAGAACCAGGTTGTCGACCGGCGGCGCCACCGGCACCTGCGAACGAGCAGCACCCGCCCGGTGGTACCGGAGGCGGTCAAGGACACCGCCGGCGATCCACGCCGTGCGACCGATCGGCAGACCGTTATCGAACACCGACACGTCGCTTCCGGATCCACCGGCGACCACAAAGGGCGTGCAGCGCAGCCCGGGCTCGGCCGGATCCCCGCGCAGGTCGAAGGGCAGGGGCGTCAACCGCTCCCCGACGCGGGTGCCGCCACCCGGGGCGGCGAACACGCTGTGCCCCTCCTCGGCATCACGCCCGGCGCACGCATCTCCGAGCATGCACACCAGGTCGGCGACCGCGTCGGGAGGCAGCACCGTCGGGTACCTGCCGGCCGGGATCTCCACCCGCCGCCCGCCCCAGGCGACACGCTGGCGGACCCGCTCCACCATCGCGTGCACGTCAACGTCGACGAAGTCCGTGGTGCCCGCGCCCGCCCACGACGATGCCGTCCCGTCCGCTGTTCGGGCCACCACCTGCAGGCGCCCTGCAGGCTGGACGTGCCGCAGCCGGAGCCCCGTCGTCGACGCCAGGTAGACGGTGTCCACCGCGTGCTCGGCGAAGCCGGCCAGCACCAGGCCGTCGGCCTCGGCGCGGGCGAACGAATCGCCGAGGCCGGCGGTGACCCTCGAGAGCACGGGAAACCCGCTGGGCACCGGGGGCTCGGCGTAGTCCGCCGCCGCCGGCCCAGCCACCAGATCGGCCGCGTCGTCCGCCGGCGCTGCTGCAGCTGCGTCGGCCTCGGCCACCCGGACCAGATCGACCCAGGACGCCGCACCGCCGGGTCCACCCAGCCCAAAGCCGCCGGGCCCTGTCCCGGTCGCGGACGCCACACCGACCGCCGACCCGTCGGACCTGGGATCGACGGCCACCACGGTGACCCGTCGCTGGCGGCGGATGCCGTTGGTGGTGATCGTGTTGTTCGCGAACCGGCAGTCCACGCCGTGATGCTCGCTCACGATCACCACACCCTGATGGCGCAACGCCGCCAGCGCCACCTCGGCCACCTCGTGCGCGGCCAGTGACCGGCGGCTCGCACCTGCGACGGCGCCGGCCTCTGCACCAGCTCCTGCCGGCGACCCGGAGCTCACCGGCCGGCCTCCGCCCGGGCGTTGAGCACCGCCACCGAACGGAACCGCGCCGCCGGGCACCCGTGGCTCACCGCCGCCACCTGGCCGGGCTGGCCCTTCCCGCAATTCATGGCGCCGCCGAGCACGTACGTCGACGGCCCGCCCAGCGCGTCGAGCGACGACCAGAAGTCTGTCGTCCGGCTCTGGTACGCCACGTCGCGCAGCTGCCCGGCGAGCCGGCCTCGCTCGATGCGGTAGAAGCGCTGGCCGGTGAACTGGAAGTTGTGCCGCTGCATGTCGATCGACCAGCTCTTGTCCCCGACGACGAGGATGCCCCGGTCCGTCCCGGCCACCAGCTCGTCGACGGTCGGCCCGTGCGGGTCGGCGGCAAGCGATACGTTCGCCATCCGTTGGATCGGGACGTGCAGCGGCGAGTCGGCGAACGCGCACCCGTTGGAGCGACCGAGCCCGCTCTCGGCCGCCATCTTCCGGTCGAGCTGGTAGCCCACCAGGACACCGTCGGCGACGAGGTCGAACGCCTGGGCCTCGACGCCTTCGTCGTCGAACCCGACAGTGGCCAGGCCATGCGCCACCGTGCGGTCCCCCGTCACATGCATGATGGGGGAGCCGTACCGGAGGGTTCCGAGGCCATCGACGGTGGCGAACGACGTGCCGGCGTAGGCGGCCTCGTAGCCAAGCGCCCGGTCGAGCTCGAGCGCGTGCCCGATCGACTCGTGGATGGTGAGCCACAGGTTGGACGGGTCGACGACGAGGTCGTAGCGGCCGGGCTCCACCGATGGTGCTGCCAGCTTGGCCGCCAGCAGCTCCGGGAGCGCGTCGACCTCGGCATCGAGATCGACGCCGGTCCCGTCGAGGTACTCCCACCCGCGCGCCGTCGGCGGGGCCAGCGTCCGCATCGACTCGAAGTCGCCGTCGTCGGCGACGGCGACGGCCTCGACCACGGGGTGGGTCCGGACCCGGAACTGGCGGGTCACGGTGCCGGCCAGGTCCGCGTAGTGCTTCTCTTCGGACACGGCCGTCACCATGGCCGTCACGTGCGACACGCCGGTGACCCGCAGCAGGCGCTCACTCCATTCCTGCAACCGGACGACCTTGTCGGCCAGCGGCACCGTCGTCGGGTCAATGCCATGGCCTCCGACCCAGGTCACCCCGGCGTGGACGGGCTCGTCGGCCAGGACCATCGGCCGCCGCACCGCCGGGGCGCAGGCGCGGGCCGCCGCAGTGGCGGCGACGGCCAGTCCGGCCACGTCGTCGACCCCGAGCAGGTCGGTTCCGGCGAACCCCAGCGCACCGCCGTGCACCACCCGGACTCCGGCTCCGGTGTCGACGTCGTCGATGGCGGTCTCGACCGCTCCGTCGCGGACCACCACGACCTGGGTCCGGATCCGCTCCAGACGGATCTCGGCATGGCCGCAGCCGAGCCCTGCGGCGCGCTCCAGCGCGATCGGCGCCAGCGCGGACGCCAGCGCGTCGAGCTCGAACACGCCCCGCCCCGCTGGTAGACCGCCTTGGGGTCGACCACCGGAGGCCGACGACCACTCAGATCCGCCGTGTCGCTGCTCGGCCACGACCCCACGCTACCGCCACGGTTGGCGGCGCTCGCCTCGGCGGCGGCGCGCCAGCGACGATGTCCGACCGCTCGCGCCGTTGGGCCCGGGTCGCTGTGCAGGCGGGACAAGGACCTGGTGCACCCCGGAGCACGGGTTGCGGCGCGGGTGGAGCGAGGCCGAGCCGGGTCGGTGGAGCACGGCCGAACCAGGCCGGCAGAACCGGGTCAGCAGTAGGGGCTGGCCGGGGTCAGCAGTAGGGGCTCGCCAGGGTCAGCAGGAAGTCGCCACCAGGCCGGTCCCACATGGCATCGACGACGAAGCCGGACTCCCACAGCTCGGCCTCCACCTGCTCGCGTGTGAACTTGGCGCTGATCTCGGTGAGCAGTTCCTCCCCGTCCTCGAACACGACCTCGGCACCGAGGGCGGCCACCGCCGACCGTTGGGTGCCCTGGGCCCGCAAGCGCATCTCGATCCAGCGGTGCTCGGCATCCCAGCGCGCCACGTGGGCGAAGCCATCGGGGTCGAAGCGAGCCCCCAGCTCACGGTTCAGCACCCGGATGACATTGCGGTTGAATGCCGCCGTCACACCGGAGGAGTCGTCGTAGGCAGCCACCAGCCGGTCGGGATCCTTGACCAGGTCGGTGCCGAGCAGCAGGCTGTCGCCGGGTTCGAGCCGGCAGTCCAGGTCGAACAGGAACCGCCGACGCTCGTCGGGACGGAGGTTGCCGATCGTGCCGCCGAGGAACGCGACCATCGTTCGACCACCGGTCGGCACGCGGTCGAGGTGGCGGTGGAAGTCGCCGACCACGGCGTGGACCGCCAGCCCCGGGTAGTCGGCGGACAGCGCGTCGGCAGCCTGGCGCAGGGTCGCCTCGCTCACGTCCAGCGGGACGTAGCGCTCGCCGCACCCGACGGCACGCAACGCGTCGAGCACGATACGGGACTTGTCGCACGTCCCCGCGCCGAGCTCCACCAAGGTGGCCGGCTTGGCCTGGGCGGCGATATCGCCGGCATGCGCCTGCAGCAGCGCACGCTCGGCGCGAGTCGGGTAGTACTCGGGCAGCTCGGTGATGGCGTCGAAGAGGGCGCTGCCGTAGTCGTCGTAGAACCACACTGGGGGTAGCTGCTTGTGACCCTCGGGGGCCAGCAACCCCCGCCGGGCGTCGTCGAGGAGGGCGGCATGCAGCTCCCCGGCCTCCAGGTGCACCTCGACGACGGGAGCGGTCACCGGTCGGCCGCCAGGCGGACGCCGGCGAACGGCCAGCGGGCCGACGCCGGGAAGAAGTTGCGGTACGGGATCCTGGCGTGGCCGATTGGCGTCACGCAGCATCCGCCGCGCAGCACGTACTGGTTGACCATGAACTTGCCGTTGTACTCGCCCACCGCTCCCTCGGCAGGCCGGTACCCCGGGTACGGCGAGTAGGCGCTCTGCGTCCACTGCCACACGTCGCCCATGAGCGGCGCCCGGCCAGCCACGGGCCGGGGATGGAGCGCGGGGACGACCGCGTCGAGGCCGGCACCGGGCACGTTCGCGCCTGGCACCGCCGACACCGCCGGCACCGGCTCTGCGATCGCCTCGGCCACCGCCGCTACCTCCCACTCCGCTTCGGTCGGGAGCCGGGCACCGGCCCAGCGGGCGAACGCGTCGGCCTCGAAATAGCTGACATGGCAGACGGGCTCTGCGGGGTCGACGGCCCGGGCCCCGGCCAGGGTGAACACGTCCCAGCCGGCGCCGGCCCCGATCCAGTACAGCGGTGAGCCCCAGTCGCCGGAACGCACCGCGGCCCACCCCTCCGACAGCCACAGCTCGGGGCGCCGGTAGCCGCCATCGCCGATGAACTCCAGCCAGTCCCCGCAGGTGACCGGCCGCGAAGCAAGGGCGAACGGTGCCAGGAATGTCGCGTGCCGGGGCAGCTCGTTGTCGAAGCAGAACCCTTCGGCGCCGTTGCCGATGCCGGCCGTGGCGCGGTGCCCGATCTCGATCATGCCGCCAGGATGCTCCAGCCAGGTCGCCGCGGCGTGCTCCACCGCCGGCGCCGATGTGCCCGACACCGGGGCATACGCCGGACGCATCGGGTTGCACGACAGGACGTGCTTGATGTCCATCAACAGGAGCTCCTGGTGCTGCTGCTCGTGCTGCACCCCAAGCTCCACGAGCGCGGCCTGCCCGGCACCGACGCAGCCAGCCAGTAGCTCAGCCATCCCCGCGTCGACGTGCCGCCGGTAGGCGGCGATCTCGGCGATCCCCGGCCGTGACACCACACCACGCCGGGGGCGCGGGTACTGCGAACCGACCAGCTCGTAGTACGAATTGAAGAGGTGGCCGAAGGCCGGATGGAACACCTGGTATCCCGAGCAGGATGGCTCGAGCAGGAACGTCTCGAAGAACCACGCCGTATGCGCCCGATGCCACTTGGTGGGGCTGACGTCGGGCATGGACTGCACGGTCTGGTCCTCGGCGGACAGCGGTGCGGCCAGCGCCTCCGTTGCCGTCCTGACCGCGCGATAGCGGGCGGCCAGCGCACCGCTTGCGCCCGTCACAGCACCAGAGCCAGAGCCCGCCACGGCACCAGCACCAGAGCCAGAGCCAGAGGCCGCCACGGCACCAGCACCAGAGCCAGAGCCCGTCACAGCACCAGAGCCAGAGGCCGTCACAGCACCAGCACCAGAGCCAGAGCCCGTCACGGCGCCACCAGCACGATCTTGCCGAGCTTGCCGCCGGCGGCGAACTGCTCGTATGCCACGGGGGCGGCGTCCATGGCCACAGTTCCGGCCACCGGGACGCGGATGCGGCCCGATGCCACCAGTGGCAGCACCGATCGCTGGACGGCCGAGACGACGGCGCCCTTGTCGTCGACCGGGCGCGCCCGAAGCGTCGCCCCGCTGATCGCAGCCCGGCGGCCCATCAGGGCGAGCAGGTCCAGCTCCATTCGGGCGCCGCTCCCCACGCCGACCACGGCGACCCGCCCGCCGGTGGCCAGCGCACCGACCACACCCGGCAGGCTGGCGGCCCCGACGAGCTCGACGGCCACGTCGAACAAGCCCTCCGACAGCGCCTCGTCGGGCTCCGCAGCGGCGACCGCTCCGAGCTCCAGCAGCATGCCGTGGGCCTGCGAGTTCCGGGCGGACGCGACGGGGCGCCCACCGGCAGCGGCCGCGAGCTGTATCGCTGCGGTCCCCACCCCGCCGGCAGCCCCGGTCACCAGCACCCGTTCGCCCATCTGCAGGCGGCACTGCCCGAACAGGGCGTCGTGCGCCGTGCAGAACGCCTCGGGGAAGCCGCCGGCCTCGGCCCACGCCATGCCGTCGGGCACCGGCATGACCACCCGCTCGTCGACCACGGCGAGCTCCGCCTGCGCTCCCCCCGCGACCAGGGCCATGACGGCGTCACCGGGCGCGAAGCGCGTGACACGGGCCCCCACCTCGATGACCTCGCCGGCGAGCTCGAGCCCGGGGATGTCGGCGGGCACACCGGGGGGCGCGGGGTACCGGCCGCGTCGCTGGAGCAGGTCGGCCGCGTTCAGTCCTGCGGCGCGCACCGCCACCAGCAGCTCCGTGTCGCCCGGCACCGGATCGGGGTGCACGGACCATCCGAGCGCGCCGTCCGCGATCGTCACCGCCCGCATGGCATCACCTCCGGTCAGCGCCCCGCAGGGCGGGTCGCGTGGCGTTCGCCGACAGGCCCGACCAGAACCTCCGGCTCGCACCCGGCACGTCGGGCACAGCGGCAGCCACCGAGAACGCGACCCGGTCCGCGGCCGTCGCCCCCGGCCCCCCGTGCGCCGCACTCACGCCGCTCGCCGCCTGCGGCCGCCTCGGGTCGCTCGCTCGGCTCGGCGCACCGACGCCTGCCGGTGACCCTGCCAGCCAACCCAGTACCCGACGGCCAGGCCCACCACGAGGCAGCCGGCGATCACCCACACCAGGCCAATCCGGCGCTGGGTCACCCACAGGTGGACTGTGACCGGATGGAGGTTCTGGACCACGAAGGCGATAGCCAGCCCGACGACGACGACGATCGCCACCAGCCGCAGGAGCGCCCGTCGCCGGTCACGCCGTTCGGGGTCGCCGGCAGTGGTCCGCTCGGGAGACGGCGCGAGGTCGCCGAGCGGATCGGTGGGGTTGTCCGCCACCCCGCCGATCCTACCGGCCCGTTCCGCAGCGCCGGCGACCGGCAGGCTCGTCACAACCCCACGTGGTCGCCCTCCCACAGCTTGATGCCCCCCAGGATCCCCGCGCTGTTGTCCACCACGGAGACGTCGTCGCCGAGCGATCCGGCCAGGTGGTGAGCGTTGCCACCCCCGACATAGCAATGGTCGAAGAAGGTGAGGCCCCGGAACGCGTCGATGGCTTTCGCCACCCGCCGGTTCCATTTGGCCGCGCCGACCCGCTCCAACACCCGCTCGCCCAGCTGGTCGTTGAAGGTGTCTCCCTTGCGGAAGGGGAAGTGGGCGAACTCCAGGTGGGGCAGCAGGCGGCCGTGGAAGAACAGCGCCGTGCCGACGCCGGTGCCGAGGGTGACCACGAGCTCCAGTCCGGTGCCGCTCACCACCGCCGCACCTTGCACGTCCGCGTCGTTCGCCACGCGGGTCGGGGAGCCCAGCCGATCGGCCAGCGAGCGGGCGAGCGGGTACCGCGCCCACTGGGTGGTCAGGTCCGCGTCGACGGCGCTGCCCGGTCCGCGAACTGTCACGAAATGCGGAGCGCTCAGCACCATGCCGTCGCGGACCATGCCGGGGAACCCGGCCGACACCCGGTCGAAGTGAGGCAGCTGACCGGCGAGCTCGGCGAGGTCGTCCAGCAGCTTCGACGGCGGGCACGGGTAGGTGGTGGGCATCCGCACCCGGTCGGCCACCATGGTGCCCGCCGTGTCCAGCACGGACGCCTTCAGGCCGGTGCCGCCGATGTCGAGGGCGAGTGTCGCCGGGCCGGGTGCAGGGGTGGAAGCGGATCCGGGCGCCGCCGCCTTCGTCCCAGGCGAGGCGGCCGCGTCGTCGGCGGTCGCCGTGGCGGCGGGCGATGTCGTGCTGCCGGCAGGGGGCGGGAAGGTCGGGTTCACGTCACCAACCTTCCCACCACAACCGCCGCCGTCAAGCGCGGCCCGGATCGGCGTTGCCGGCACGCGCCCACAATTCCCGATCGGCGATGCCGGCACGCGCCCGCAGCTCCGGATCGGCGAACCACGGCCGCAGGCGAAGGCGGCATGGCTGGCGGTGCCCGCTCACGAGGACACCCCACCCTGGGGGCAGCCGCCGGAGCGCGTCGGGGGCGAGCAGTGGTTCGCGTCCCGGCACATCCGCCACCGTGGGGTTGCCTTGATGGTCCCGCGAGGTGGTCCGGTGCACCGTGTCCGCCTGACCCACGAGCACGCTGGCGTGGTCGAGCGTGCCGGGATCGGCGATGCCGGACAGGAACAGCTTGGCCCGGTGGTTGTTGACCACGGTCCCCGCCCGGGGTCCGTAGCGGGCGGTGACCTGGGCGAGGTCCTGCCACACGGTCAGCAGCTGCACCCCATGGCCTGATGCGGTGGCAGCCAGGCCGTCGAGATCGGCGACCGGGGCGACGTTGGCGGCCTCGTCGATCACGACGAGCAGCCGCGGATCGAGCGGCTTCCCGCTGCGCTCGGCTCGGTCCACTGCCGCGTCGAGCACCTGGCCGACCAGCGCGGCGAACACCGGCCGCAGGCGCCGCTGGTGGTGCGCGGGGGCGCACAGGTAGAGCGTGTCCGTGGCATCGACCAGCGACGCCGGATCGAAGCGGGGACTCGGCCTGTCGGCAGCAGCGGCGACGCCGGGGTCGGCAAAGGCCTCCAGAACGGTCTCGGCGGTGGCGTACACGGCGCTGCGCTGGCGGGGATCTCTCGCCCAGCAGGCCTGGGCCGCGTGCAGCGCTGCGGTGGCCCCCGCCGCGGCCAGCGCCTCCGCCGGAGCCTCGACCTGCTGGTCGTCGAGCCAGCGGACCACATCGGCGATACCCGCTCCCGACAGGGACGCCGCGTGCAGGAGCGGCCCGAGGAGCTTGGCGGCCGACGCGTACCAGAAGTCACCGTCCGCCATCGGGCCGCCGGCGACCCGGGTGGTCTCGACGAGGTCGGCCGCCACCCGCCGGGCGCCGACCCACGACGACGCGGCGTCGACAGGCGACCAGCACACCGGTTCGGCGCCGTCGCGGGCCAGAGCCGGGGCAGCCACATCCGCCGGGTCGTACACCCACACCCGACCGCACCGGCCGCGCCACGCCACGCTGTGGCGGGCCAGGTCGGCTTTGACCGATGCGGCGACGACCGGACCGTCCCATTCCAATATGGCCGGCACGACCACCCCGCTCGTCTTGTGGCTCTGCGTCGGACCGACCACCAGCACCGAATGCCCCGGGTCGGCGGCGACCAGCCGGCGGCCGGAGGTGCCGAGCACCACGCGGCCGGGGACCGGCCGGCGCACCGCCAAGTCGCCGAGGTCCCGGCGTGTCGCCCACCGGGCCGTGGCCGGCATGGCCCCGGCCCGGTGGCCACGGTCCCAGCCCAGCATGGCGGCGAACCCGTCCGCCGGGCCACCGCCAACCGGCCTCCCACCGCGCCCGGCACCGTGCCCGGCAGCGCGGTGCCGGGCGAACCCGCCACCGGCGGCCGCTCGGGCCGAGCCACGCCGGCCCACCAGGGCGAGGGCTGCAAGCCCGATGACAGCGAGCACGCTGCCGGGTGCCACGCTCATCGGACCGCCGCCTGCATGCGGTCGTCGGTGCCGACGAGATCGGCCTCGGACCGCCCGACGAGATGGCGGACCACGGAGGACCGGCCGCCGACCTTCCACAACGCCACCCCGCGACCCAGCTGCGGCACCAGCTCCGCTTCCGTGGGCGACAGCCCCAGCAGGTGGCGGGCCGCCTCGATCTCCCCCGGTGCTTGGCCGTAGACGACACGGGTCTCCGAGTCGGCAAGCAATCCGCGCGCGAGCTGCTGGTGCTCGGAGCCCTCCGCTCCGCTCGCGGTGAGGTCCGACACCCGGTGGAGCACCGCGATGTTGGCCACGCCCCAGGCCCGGGCCAGCTTCCACGACGACTGCAACCAGCGGGCAACGGCCAGGTTCGACAGGATCGCCCATGCCTCGTCCACCACGATCAGGACACCGGCCGGGGCGCTTGCGGTGCCGGCCAGCTGCGCGTGGAGCCACGCGGTGGCACACGTCATGACGACGCCGAGGGCCGAAGAGCGGTACAGGCTGGACAGGTCGAGAACCACCAGCGGCGCACCGAGGTCGACGCCGGGCGAGGTGGGCCCGTCGAACATGCCCCGCAGGTCACCGGCCACCAGGCGCCGCAGCTCGAGCGCCGCATGCCGACCATCGGCGGCCAGGGTGGCGACGTCAGCGCGAATTGCTGCGGCCGCTGCGGCGCTCGGGGCCAGCATGGCCGCCACCACGTCGGGGAGCGTGGGTGCGCGGTGACGGCCCGAGACGGTACCGACAGCCAGCTCGACGGCGACCCGCTCGGTTGGGAGCAGGACGCGGTCGAGCCCGGCTCCGGCCAGCGCCACCAGCAGCTCCGCTCGCCGTCGGGCGATCTCGTCGGGGCCGTCGGCGCCTGCCACCGCCGCGGGCGGGGCGTCGAGTGGGTTCAGTCGCAGGGGACCGCCGGGCCGGAGGTGGACGGGGGTGACACCCCACCGCCGGGCCAGTGGCCCGTACTCCCCCTTGGGATCGACCACCCACGCCCGACGACCGAACACGGCGTGGCGCCACAGGTAGGTCTTGACCAGCGCGCTCTTCCCCCGGCCGATCTGGCCGAAGACGACCATGTTCGGGTTGGTCACGATGCCGCGGCGGTAGAGCTCGAACGGATCGTGGGCGAACGTGGCGCCAGCGACGTCGGTGCCGATGAGCACACCGGGGGCGCCGAGGCCGGCGTCGGCCACAAAGGGGTACACGGCGCCGAGGTTCCGGGTCGTCGCCTGGTGAGCGGGTCGGGTCACGAGCCGTCACCCGCGGTCGGGAAGGCCGTAGCCGAGGGGAAGCGTGGCCAGGAACGCCCGGGTCTGGTCCCCGTAGCAGCGGCGGAGCTCCAGCCCGGCCTGGGCGGCAGCCTGCTCGACGTTGCCGCAGGCGACGTCGAGGTCGTCCGCTGACGCAGCGGTGACCGACACGTACCCGCAGAACCGGTAGTGGGCGTGCCCGTCGGCCAGCTCGACCTCGCGTGCCACCAGGCTCTCCTCCTCACGCCGACGTCGCGCCGTGGCCAGGAACCCGCCGCGCCGACGGAGCTCGGCGTCGGCGATCCCGGAGGTGCGGGCGTGCTCCACCTGCCGCGCTGCGCGCGCTGGACCCACCGGCTCCATCACCACCGACACGGTTCGCCGAACCTCGGGCGCGAGCACCAGCGACCCCAGAAAGTCGGCAGGCACGTCGGACCGGGGCCACTGGGCCACCCAGAAGACGGCGTGCCAGGTCGCGTCGGTTCGAACCCGGCTCCACCGGTCGTCGACCGCCATCGGCCACGGCCACGGCGACGGCCGCGACCAGAGCGACGGCAGCGACCACGGTGGAAGCCGGCTGCCGCCAACGCCGGCCGGGCCGTTCCCCGGCCCGGGGACAGGATCGTCGGCGGGCAGCTGCCGGCCCAGGGCCGCGGCGGCGTCGGGAGCAACGCGGTCGTCGGCCTCCACCGCGGCACGCAACACCGCCACCACTGCGTCGGGACCGAGCGGCGGCGAGCTGCGGACCTGCGCGTCGCCCAAACGTCTGCGGAGCGCGGCGACCTCACGGACGAGGACGGTGCAGGCGCCGCCGTCACCACCACCGGCCAACCGGACAGCCCGACGGGCTCGACGCTGGTGGACCGAGACCACCAGCAGCACGCCGTGGCGGAGCGCGGCACCAGCCACCGCGTCGAGCAGCTCCCGGTACGAGGTGACAGCCGGGGCGTCCTCGGCGAGGCGCCGGGCGCCGTCGGCGTGCCGCCGGAGGTCGCTGCCGCCATCGGGCAGGCTTCGCTCGACCCACTGCAGCCGGTGCACCGCGCCGTTGTCGCGTGCCGCCGAGGCCAGCACCCCGGCCCACTGCGCCACGCGGCGGTCCTTGTCCCCGTCGCCGGCGAGGAGGAAGCCTGGCGCGTCGACGGTGAGGACAGCGCTGTAGACACCGCGAGACCGGTCGGCGACGACGCCGACCGCCGAGGTCGACCGGCTGGCACCAGGAGCGGTGTGGGCCAGA
>JAKAYQ010000305.1 GCA_021826725.1 Actinomycetes bacterium | reverse complement strand
TTCACCGACCGAGCCCGGCTCTCGCCGACACCACCGACCTGCTCGAGCTCGTGCACCGAGGCCCTCATGATGCGCTGCAGGCCGGCGAAGTGCTCGACGATGCGGTCCACGACGGCTTCGGGAAACCGGGGCAGCCGGTGCAGCAGCCGGTACCCGTGTGGCTCCAAGGGTGCGTCCAGATCGACCTTGGATGTCGAGATCCCGATCGCCACCGCCACCCGTCGGGGATCGAGGAGCTCGTCGGTCGACAGCCTGCCGAGGTCCACCAGGAAGCGTTCGAGATCGCCGGAGCGCACCGGCGCACCATGCGACGGCGCCCCCGCAGCGCCCTCGTCGCCGTCGGCTGCGGCGCCGCTGCCTGCCGACCCACCCGGGCTGCACCGGGAGTAGTCCCGCACGACCAACCGGCGAACCTGGTCGACCCCGTCGACCAGCTCGTCGAGTTGCAGACGCAGCAGCCGGCCGTCGTCACCCAGCTCCACCAGGGCGATCTCGATCTCCTCGGTGATCCGGACCACCAGCTCGGCCGGCTGCAGGACGGCAGCTACGTCACGCACGGTCACGGTGTCTTCGACCTCCAGGACCGACAGCGCGGTGACCGCCAAGTCGAAGCGGTGACGGAAGCGCTGCAGGGTCTGCAGGGCCTGGCTCACCCGCTCGTGGAGCCGCGAGGCGGGCTGCAGCGTGTGACGGTCGTCACCGCGATAGACGGTGACGATGCCCATGGCGGCCGAGATCGACATGACGGGGACGTCGACCGACCGGGCGACCCGCTCGGCCGTCCGGTGCCGGGTGCCCGTCTCGGTGGTCGGGATCGACGCACTCGGCATCAGATGGACGTTGGCCCGGGCGACACGGGTCGCGTCGGCCGACAAGATGATCGCTCCGTCCATCTTTGCCAGCTCCGACAGCCGCTGCGGGCTGAACTCCGCGTCGAAGAGAAACCCACCAGTGCAGATGGACAGCACAGCTGGGCCGTCACCCACGACCACCAAAGCCCCACGCTTGGCCAGCAGCACCCGCTCCAGCCCCTCGCGCAAAGGCTGACCAGGTGCAACGAGTGCCAGCGCATCGGCCATGGCGGAACTCGGTCGCACCACCACGCCACAGATGGTACCCGGACAGGGTGGGGCCGGAATGGCACCGGGCCCGCGGCAGGGGCGCCACGGAGCCTCGATGATGGTGGTGCCGCTCAGCGTGGACCATCGCCTTGGACGAGCCGGGGACGGGCTGGCGGGGACGGCCGGGCCGCCGAGGGATGCCGGCGACCCGCGGCGCGGATATCAGCGCCACCAGGGCCGTCGCCGAACACGGCCGCGACCGCGTCGGCGACGTGGGCGACAGGGACGGTCCGCGGGGACGCACCCGCCGGCACCTGCGCCGGCACCAGGGCCCGGTGGAAGCCGGCAGCGGCCGCTCCGGCAAGGCGACGACCAGCGTGGGGCACCTGGCGGACCTCACCCCCGAGCCCGAGCTCCCCGAAGACGACCAGGTCAGCGGGCAGCGGCCGTCCGGTGACCGACGACATGACCGCCAGCGCCACGGCTAGATCGGCTGCCGGCTCAGCCACCCTGATACCTCCGACCACCGAGGCGAAGACGTCGCTCTGCGCAGGGACCCCCCCGGCCCGCTGGGCCAGCACGGCCAGGATCTGTGCGAGCCGGCCGCCGTCGACGCCCTGCGCACTGCGCCGGGGCGGCACGCCGGGGACAGCGCCCACGACGAGGGCCTGGACCTCGACGAGGAGGGCGCGTTGCCCGTCCATGGCTGGGAGGACCGCGCTGCCGGGCGTGTCGGGATGCCGATCGCCCAGGAGGTAGCGGTGCGGATCGGCCACCGTGGACAGGCCCGCGTCGGTCATCTCGAACAAGCCGAGCTCGCCGGTGGGACCGAACCGGTGCTTGACGGTGCGCACCAGGCGCAGGGCGTGGTGCCGGTCCCCCTCGACCGTCACCACCGTGTCGACCACGTGCTCGAGCACGCGTGGACCGGCAAGCGCCCCGTCCTTTGTGACGTGCCCGACGAGGACGACGGCGACGTCCTCCGTCTTGGCCAGCGCCACGCACCGCTCCGCGCAGGCTCGAACCTGAGCGAGGCTGCCAGGAGGACCGGGGATATCCGCATCGGCCACTGTCTGCACTGAATCGACCACCACTAGCGTCGGCGAGAACGAGCGGACGACGTCGTCGAGCACCGTCACGTCGGTGGTGGCCTGCACCAACAGCGTCGGCGGGATGGGGCCGAGCCGTTCGGCTCGCAGGCGCACCTGCCGGGCCGACTCCTCGGCGGAAACCAGGACGGCCACATCGCCACGCACGGCCACGGAGCGCAGCACCTGGAGCAGCAGGGTGGACTTGCCGACACCGGGCTCGCCACCCACCAGGGTGACAGACCCGGGAACGAGCCCGCCGCCGAGCACCGCGTCCAACTCGGGGAGGCCGGTGGGACGGGGAGCCGCCAGGCCGAGATCGACACCGGCAAGTGCCACGGGCCCGTCGCCGCCGGTCGCGTGGCCCGATCCCCGCATGCCGGCGCTGCCGGGCGCGCCCGGCCGCACGCCCACCAGCCCCGGGCCGGACCGGGCGGGCGCCGGGCGAACAGCCACCACGCTGTTCCACTCGCCGCAGGCCGGGCACCGCCCGACCCAGCGGGGCACGCCCGCACGGCACGATGCGCAGGCGAATGCGGGGGCGGAACGGGGCACGGCCGAACCATACGACCCGGGT
>JAKAYQ010000074.1 GCA_021826725.1 Actinomycetes bacterium | reverse complement strand
ATCGTCGTTCACCACCACGATTGTTCCTGCACGGCGCACGCCGATCATGTGGTTGAACTTGCCGGAAAGACCGATCCCGATGTACAGGGTGGGTGCCACACTGTGCCCGGTGATCCCGACCTGGCGGGAACGCGGAAGCCAGCCCCGGTCCGTCACCCTGCGGGTCGCACCGAGCTCCGCTCCCAGCACCGCCACGAGCGGGTCGAGCACTGCGTAGTCGTCGGGCGCCACGCCAAGGCCGACGCAAACAACGCACCGGGCAGCCACGAGTGCCGCAGACCGGGCATCACGCTCTTCGGCGGTGCGCATGACCCGGCTCCGGGTACGGCCGGAGAGTGCCTCCACCGAGACCGTTGCGGCCGGGGCCGCAAGCCGCCGCACCGGCATCACCCCCGGCCGGATCGTCGCCAGTTGGAGGTCGGACGTGGCCGTCACCGCCACAACGGTGCGCCCACCGAAAGCTGGCTTCCAGCAGATCAGCCGGTCCTGGCAGACGCTGAGGCTCACCGCGTCACCGGTCAAGCCGGCCTGGCACCGGGCCGCCAGCCGGGAGAGCACCTGCCGGCCCCATACCGTGCTCGGCCCGAGCACGGCCCATGGGGCGTTGGCCAGGCACCACCATGCGAGGGCTTCGGAGACGTCTTCCTCAGAGCCGGTGCCGGTGATCTGCACCGCCCGATGCGCGCCCCAGGCCGCCATCTCGGGACCGCCAGGGAGCTCCGGTCCAACAGCCACCACGGCAGCGTCCACCTCGCGAGCGATCCGGGCAGCTTCGCCGGTCAGCTCTCGGGCGACGTCGCGCCGGCCCGGCTCGACCACGACGACCAGCAGCTTCGCCCGTCCAGCACCACCGGCCACGGCGTGAGCCGGAAACTCCGGCTCGGCTCCTCGGTTCGAGCCCGCCAAAGGCCCATCCTTCACTTCGGCGCCAGCGGCCAGATCTGGTGCTGCAGCACCCAGCGCCGGCATGCCCCAGCCACCGGGGGCCACCAGCCCGCGCGCCATCAGGACGGCAGCTGCTTGGGCCGCTTGCTCCTCGACGGTTCCCGTGAGGCGCAGACCCAGCCGTTCGACAGGCACCAGCCTGGTCTCCCCGACCCGGGTCCGACTGCCGGCGATCCCCCACGGACCCGGACCGAGGTCCGAAGCACTGACGCGTCGGATCCGATCGGCTGCGACGGCAGCACGGGCCGCCGGCGGCATCTTGCACGGGCTGGTGATCCGCTCGGCAACCGACAGCACCGCCGGGAGGAGAACGGTGGCAGATACCCACCCGTCGTCGAGCTCCCCACGCACGTAGGCCGCATCACCACACACATGCAGCTCCCGAACGGCTCCGACGAAGGGGAGATCGAGGAGCTCGGCGACTTGGGGTCCCACCTGGCCGGTATCGGCATCGATCGAGCTCTGCCCGGCGAGCACCAGGTCCCATGGACCGTCTCGACGCAGGATCGCAGCCAACGCTCCGGCGGTGGCGAGGGTGTCCGATCCCGCGAGCACCGGATCGCAGAGGAGCACGCCGGAGCCCGCGCCAGCGGCCACCGCTTCGCGCAGGACATCGTCGGCGGCAGGTGGTCCAACGCTGTACACGACGCAGCACCCGCCGCTTTCGGTGGCGAGCTCGATCCCCTTGGCCACCGCCCTCCGGCAGTACGGGTTCATCTCGAGCTCGACGCCGTCACGCCGGAGACGGCCATTGGCGAGGAGCTCAAGCGACTCGGACCGAGGAACCTGCTTTGCCAGCACGGCGATCCGCATGCGCGGCGCTCCCCCCGAAACCGATGGATGGCGATCCTCGGCGCGCCACCCGGACGCGCCATGGTTCGTGGAAACCGCAGTGGTCATCTCCGTCTCCTGTGGCTGAGGCGTCGGTGGACGTTGCCTGGCGCATGGTGGACTGCCGCAGCCGGCACGGCGATCGAATTCCTGCCTGTGACCCACTCGCCGGCGCCGCCACTTCGATCGATACGACCGGGTTGGAACGCGACGTCGGCAGGACCGGGGATGGTGCCGGCCCCAGCGGCAACAGGCCTTTCGTGGTCGTCGCTTCGACCGGAGCCTCCGGACGCCACCCAGTCAGCTACGGGATCCTTGGCAGCGCCACTTCGCGGGGGCAGCCGGACGAGAGCGACGGCTCCGCCTTCAGGGTGGTTGGTCAGCCCCACCGTGCCGCCGTGGGCGGCGACGATCTCGTAGACGATCGCAAGCCCCAGACCCGCACCACCACGATGACGGGTCCTCGACGGGTCGGGTCGGGAGAACGGCTCGAAGGCGTGGGGCAGGAAGTCCGGTGGAAACCCCGGCCCGTGATCCCGGACCTCGATTGCCGGCGCACCGGCGTCATGACGGACGGCCACGTCCACCATGGTCCCGGCCGGTGCGTGTCGGATGGCGTTGTCGATCAGGTTGCCCGCAACCTCGCGCAACAACGTCTCGTCCGTCGCCGCCACCACGCCTGGCTCAGCGTCAAGGACCAACAGGACACCACCCTGCTCCGCGTGGGCGCGCTGCGCCTCGAGCGAGTCGGCCACGATCGGCTCCACCGGCTGCACGACCGTTCGGACAGCGAGCGCCCCCTCGTCGGCCTGGGCCATCAAGAGCAGCCGGTTCGACAGCTGCACGAGCTGGTCGACCCGCCGGACCGAGACCGCCAGCGCAACCCGGAGCTCGCCTTCGCCACTGTCGGGTTGGGCTGCCAGCTCCAGCGAGGCTCGCAGCGCGGCCAACGGCGTCCGCAGCTCGTGGCTAGCCGCCGCCACGAAGTGGCGCTGTTGGCTCAGCGACCCGTGCAAGCGAGCCAACAGGTCGTTCAAAGTCGCTGCCAGTGCGGCCAGCTCGTCATGGGTCTTCGGCACCGCGAGTGTGCCGGACGGAGCACTGGCAGAGATCTCGGCCGCTTCGGCACGCAGACGCTCGACAGGACCGAGGGCTCGGCCGGCGAGCACCCACGCTCCCACCGCGCACAGGACCACGACCACCGGGCCACCGATCAGCAATGCCCGTTCGACATGCCCCGTGGAATCTTCCACCTGGTCGAGCGAGGTCCCCACGACGACCACCGCACCGCTGCCGCGGGGCCCAGGCTCAGCCAGCAGGAGCCTGGGATTCCTCCACCACGGCCGCCGGAGCTCGATCCACAGGGCCCGGTGACGAGCGGCGGCAACGGCAGGGCCCGACGCCAACGCCCGGCTCCCCGCCGCCTCGGTGGTGTACAGCAGGGATCCGCCGGTCCCCACGACCTGCACCAGGCTCTGGTCGGGAGCAGGACGAGCCGTGCCGTCTGCGATGGCCAATGGCAGGAGGTGGGAGACAAGCTGCGCGTCCACCCGCCCAGCGCGCTGGCGTAGCGCCCGCTCGAGCGTGGCGCTCATGCCTCGGTGCAGGCTGCTGGCGAACAGCACCCCACCACCGGCGACGAGCAGGCCGGCGATCACCGACACGATCAGTGCAAGGCGTAGGCGGATCGGCACGACTACCCCTGGTCCGAAACCTGCAGGCGCCATCCGACGCGGTGCAGGGTCTGCAGGTCCGAGCGGCCGAACGGCCGGTCGATCTTGCGCCGCAGGTGAGCGACGTACTGGTCCACGACGTTCTCCGAGGGCGTGCCCTTTCGGCCCCATATTGCGCCGAGGATGGTTCGCCGGGTCAGCACGACCCCGGGGTGGCGGAGGAACAGCTCGAAGACCGCGAACTCGCGCGGGGTCAGGTCGATCTCGCTCTGGCCCCGCCAGGCACGCCGGGTCAGCACGTCGGCGTGCAGGTCACCGACGGCCAGGTACGACATGTCGTACCCCTGGTCACGCCACAAGACGGCGCGCAGCCGGGCGATCATCTCCGCCAGGTCGAACGGTTTGACGAGGTAGTCGTCCGCCCCGGCACCGAACCCAGCCATGCGGTCGTCGAGTCCGGCGAGCGCGCTGGTCATGACGACCGGCACGCGGCGCCGCTGCTGGCGTAACTGCCGGCACAGCTGGACCCCTCCGACGCCGGGGAGCATGAGATCGAGGACGACCGCGTCGACCTGGCTGGACGCCAGCACGTCGAGCGCAGACTCGCCGTCATGCGCCGTGACGACGACAAACCCTTCCTGTTGCAGGCGTTGCCCGACGACGAGGGCGAGCTCCTCGTCGTCTTCGACGACGAGGATGCTCGCACCATGGGAGGTCGGCAACCGCCAGTCATGGTGCCGGTCGACCTCCATCGCCGTTCCGCTCCTACAGCTCACTCGCATTGGTCATATAGCCGTTGCCCTGCTGGTCGAGCGCGTGCAGGGCCGGCGCCACGGCCTGCTTGCCCTGGACGACGTTCAAGAAGGTGGCGTCGAGAGCGGCCTGGACTTCCTTGTAGCTGTCGCTCACCGGACGGGGGTAGGTGTAGGGAGACTTGACCGCCTGGATGCTCGCTGCTTGCCCGGGGTGGGTGGACAGGAAGGACGTGGGCACCGCGGCGATGCCGGCCATGGTCTCGGGTGCATAGCCTGTGTGCTCCGCCCAGTAGACCTGCTGCGCCGGCTGGAACCACCACTGCACGAACGTCCAGGCGGCTTCGTCCTGCGCATGGCTGTGGCCCTTCGGGAGCACGAACCCAAGGCCCTGGACCATGTTGTAGGCGTGCCCGGTAGAGCCACCGGGCTCGACGAAAGCACCGACGGGGAATTTGCCTCCCACCGCGTCCAGGGTCTTCTGGTAGCCGGCTGAAGTCCCGTCGATCATGGCCATCTTGCCGGCAGCCAGGTCTTCGCGCAGCGTTGTTCCGTGATCGATGGTCAGGTCACCACTGGCATACAGGTTCCGGAACGCAGAGAAGGTCTGGACCCCAGCCGCAGTGTTGAAGTCCACAGCCCTGCCGACGCTGTTGCTTCCCTTCAGCATCGTGCCGCCGTTGCCCATGAACGCCGGCAGGATGTGCGCAGACGAGTCCTTCCATCCGATCGGGATGATGCCGTTCCCCAACTGCTTCAGCTTGTTGGCATCGGCAGCCATCTGCGCCCACGTCGTCGGTGGTGCAGTGATCCCCGCCTGCTGGAACAGTGCTTTGTTGTAGTCGACGATCGAGACCTTGGCGTCTGCCAGCAGCCGGTAGTGCTGGCCATTGACCTCACCGTTCTTCCAGACCGACGGGACGACGCTGTTCCCGTTCAGCTCCGAGTTGCCCTTCAGAAAGCTGTTCCACGAGACGAGCGCGTGACCTGCAACGTACTGACCGTCGTAATGGCTGATCTCAGCGAGCACCGGCGGGTTCCCCGCTGCCGTCGCCGCCAGCAGCTTCTTCGACGCCTTGGTGACGTCGATCGACACCTGCACGGATCGGTGGGTGGCATCGAACTTCGCGACCAGTGCGCTCATGGCCCCGCCCACCGGACCGCCGTTGTGCGACTCCCAGAGCGAAAAGCTCGTGATCGCCGCTTGTGTGGCAGATGCGTGCGTCGCCGGAGTCGAGCTGCAGGCTGCCAATGCGAGGCCTGCGCCGGCCACCGCCACCGCCAACCGCCGCCAGGAAGGCCGGTGACCGGAGCCCGGGTCGCGTCGCCATCGGTACGTACCGCCGACGAACCGTGTCCGGTGCCGCAACGAGTCGTCGTCGTTCAAGGTGATGCGATCCATCAAGTCGTCTCCTCTGAGAGGTCGGGACCGGGGTGGTCGGGACCGGGGTGGTCGGGAAATGAGCTCCGTCAGCACCACTGCTCGCGACCGCCGAACAAGCAGACGCCGGTTCGGGCCGAAGGCGTGCAGTCATTGGTTGATGCCGCTGTCGCGCCCGGCTACGCCGCTCACGATGTGCCGCTGCAGAGCCAGGAACATGATCACGATCGGCGCAAGAGCCAGCAACACCGCTGAAGTGAGCTTTCGCCAGTTGGCCTCGAATGTCTGCATGTAGTGGCTGAGTGCCACTTCGATCGGCTGGACCGAGTGCGACGAGGTCATGATGAGCGGCCACTGGAACTGGTTCCACGATGAGATGAAGGTGAGCAGGATGACGGTCATGACGGCGGGGCGGGCCAAGGGAACCGCGATTCGCCGGATGTAGCGGAGGTGGCCGACGCCTTCGAGCCGGGCAGCTTCCCAGTATTCGCGCGGGAGGCTCTTGAAGAACTGCCGGAACAAGAAGACGCCGAACGTGCTCGCTGCGAACGGCAGGATCTGGATCGCGTAGCCGTCGAGCAGGTGCAGGTGCATCGCCACGGCGTACTGGGGGATGAGCAGCGCCTGTCCGGGAAGCATCATGACCCCCACTGCCATCAGGAACAGGAGGTTGCTCCCCGGAAAGGTGAGCTCGGCCAGGGCGTAGCCCGCCATGGCCGACGTGATCACGACGAGCATGACGGTCGCCCCGGATATGAAGACGGTGTTCGCCATAGCCCGCAGCCAGTGGGTGTGGGTGACCACGTAGGTGAATGCGCCGGCGTGCAGACCGGGGACGAACCTCGGAGGGATCGAGAACACGCCCCCATGGCTGTTGAATGCGGTCACCACGACCCAGTACAGGGGGAAGGAGAACCCCGCGGCCACGACAACGAGCCCAACCTGGTGGAGCACCCTGCCCAGGCGCATCCTGCGCGCCGGCCTACCGGTAGAAGACGACACGGTTTGATATCCAGCGTTGGACCAGCGTCAAGGCCATGATGATGCCGAACAGGATCACGCTCATGGCGGCCGCCAGGCTGAAGTGCCCGTAGACGAACGCGGTCTGGTAGACGAGCAGCGCATCGGTGGTGGTGGCGAACGCAGGACCACCGGCACCACCGTGGGGCCCACCGGTCATGGTGTAGATCTGTGAAAAGGCCTGCCACGAGCTCACGGTTGCAAGCACGGTGACGAAGAAGGTGGTCGGCGAGATGAGCGGCCAGATGATCCGCGAGAAGACCTGGTGCCGGCGGGCACCGTCCAGGCGTGCCACCTCCACCAGCTCACGCGGCACGCTGGCCAGCCCGGCCAGGAAGATGATGACGTACAGGCCGAGCGAGTGCCACAGGCTGTCGATCATCACGGCCGGGAGCGCCCAATGAACGCTCTGGAGCCATCCCAACGCGGGTAGGCCGACACTCGTCAGGACGAAATTCGCCAGGCCGAAGTGCGGATTGAAGATCCAGATCCAGATGATGGCGGTGGCGACGATCGGGGTGACGTGTGGCAGGAACACCGCCCCTCGCCAGATGCCACCACCGCGCCGGGCGAGACCATCCTTCAGGAGAAGGGCGATCCCGAGCGACAGGAGCACCGTCGCGGGGATCATCACCACCGTGTAATAGGCGGAGGTGACGAGCGAGTGGACGAACAGCGGCTGGTGGAACAGCAACCGGAAGTTGGCCAGTCCGACGAACCTGGTCGCCGAGGAGAGGATTCCCCAGTGGAAGAAGGAGATGTACAGCAGGTACATCGCCGGCACATAGAAGAAGACGAGGAACACGGCGGTAGCAGGCAGCATCAGGCCGTATGCGGTCAGCCGGTCCTGCATGCGGCGAAGGCGTGGCGAAAGCAGGCGACGGTGCGGTCTCGGTGGCCGATATCGGCCACCCACGAGACCCGGGACGAGACCGAGGGCGCCGCTGCGCCCTCCGCGTGCACCCCTGGTGAGGGTGTCCGTCACGTCAGGTCCACCCGGGTCCCGCCGGACCGTACGGCACCTGCAGGTGGGCCCGTCGGCACTGGCACCGTCACGCGGCTGGAACGGGCTGTCGCCGACCGCGGACGGAGGCCCGTCGCCGAACGACCCATGCCACTGAGCGAGGAGTGCGATGCGCCCACGCCCACGAGTCCTGCGGGCGCGTCCACGGCCGCCAGGTGATCCCCGGTATCGACTCGCCGACCGGTCACCGGGTGAAAGAGGTGGACGCCCGACAGCGGAGCGCTCAAGATCAGGTCGCGCCCGGCTACCACGCCGGTCGTCGCATCGAGCCGAGCCACGAGCCGCTGGCCGTCGCCCCCTCCCTCGTCGAGCCGGGCGTGGACCTGCACGTGACTTCCGAGGCGCTCCACAAGCTCCGCCCGGCAGGCGACCTCTCCTCTGCGACCTTCCGCCGAGCACGCCAAGTGCTCGGGTCGGACTCCCACGGTCACGGTGGGCCCGATGGCCTCGAGCGCCGGCAGCACGTCCCGCGGCAGCCAGAGCGCCCTCCCGAGGGACACCCCCTCGCCGTCGTCCGTCCACGGCACTGTCCAAAGGTTCATGCCCGGGGAGCCGATGAAGCCCGCCACGAACGTGTCCGACGGCCGCCAATAAAGGTCGTCGGGCGTGCCCACCTGCACGATCCGACCGTCCTTCATCACCACGATCCGGTCGGCGAGGGTGAGGGCCTCTCCCTGGTCGTGGGTGACGTAGACGGTGGTGATTCGCAGCTCGCTGTGCAGGCGGGCCAATTCGAGCCTGGTCTGCTCGCGGAGGTTGGCATCGAGGTTCGACAAGGGCTCGTCCATCAAGAACACCGAGGGCTCGCGTACCAGGGCCCGCCCCAACGCCACCCGCTGGCGCTGGCCACCGGACAGCTCCTTGGGGCGGCGGCCAAGGAGGTTCTCCAGACCCAGGAGCTCGGCGATCGCATCGACCCGCCTGGCGACCTCCTCCTTGCTCGTTCGCCGCGCCTGCAGGCCGAACGCAAGGTTGCGGCGGACCGTCATGTGTGGGTAAAGGGCGTAGTTCTGGAACACCATGCCGACGTTGCGCCGATCGGGTGGCACGTCGTTCACGACCTGGTCATCGAAGCAGAGCTCGCCGGCGGTCGGCTGCTCCAAACCAGCCACCATGCGCAAGGTGGTGGTCTTGCCGCATCCCGACGGACCCAGGAGCACGACGAGCTCGCCTTCGGAGATGGTCAAGTCGACTCCGTCGACCGCTGGTACGGTCTCGTTGCCGTACCGCTTCGTCAGGCCGCGCATCTGAATCTCAGCCATCTGCTCCTCCTGCTGCGTTGCCGACGGTCCGGCCGGCGTCGAGGAGGATGTCCGGGAGGACTCCGTCCGTGGATCGCCGCCAGTGGCGGCCGGCAATGGTCGACGACGTCACGTCGGTCACCGTACGGTGACGTGGTAATCGGGAGGTGACACGAGTCAGACGGTTGCGTGAACGGTCACTTATCCCTCTGTCAGCGAGTGCTGTAGGGATGTTCAGAGGCCTCTGCGTGGAGCGGCGGCGTATGGCCCCGGTCGGAGCCAGCAGCCGTCACCAATCGGAGCCAGCGGCGGCGCTTGCTGGCAGACCGGCGCTTCGTGTCGCCTGGGGGATGCGCGGCAAGCCCGGTGGAGCTCCGGCAGTGCCACCCGATCGGGTCGGGGGCACTCCTGGCACCACCGGCAGGCCGATCGGGTCGGGCACACTCCTGGCACTGCCGGCAGGACGGCCACCTCGATCCGCGAGACCGGATGCTTCGACGAGGTCGGGACCGATCAGGTCCCCGCTGCTGGCGGTTGCTGCCAACAGACGCCCACGCCACCATCGCTGGCGGGTGCGCCGCTACCGTGGTGCCGTGCCTGTGCCGGATCTGCCCGCCCCCGCCCCGGTTTCGTCCCGGATCGGCTCCGGCCTCCCGCCGCAACGCGAGATGTCATCAACGGGAGCAGCGGCCCTACCGGCGGCGAGGACAACGGCGCTGCAGGTGGCCGCGGCGGCGGCTCGGGTGCTGGTGGACCGCCTGGGTGCCCGCCCGGATGCAGCCGTCGTCCTCGGCACCGGTCTCGGCGCTGCCGCCGACGATCTGGGGGATGTTGTCGCCGAGGTCGATCTGGCGGGGTTGCCCGGCTTCGTGCCGCACGGCGCGCCGGGTCACCGATGCGCCTGCCGGGTCGTGGCGTTCGGCCCCATCACCGTCCTGGTGCTGCTGGGCCGGGTCCACCTGTACGAAGGCCGGACACCAGCCGAGGTGGCGCACGCCGTGCGGGTCGCCGTTCTGGCCGGCTCGCAGACGGTGGTCTTCACCAATGCCGCTGGCGCTGTCGACCCCGAGCTTGCCGTCGGCGACATCGTCCTCATCGCCGACCACCTCGACCTCACCGGCGGACCCGGGGCCCTGGCCGGGCTGGTCGGAAGCGTGCCGCCACCGTTCGTGGAGATGACCGGCGCCTGGTCCCCGCGTCTCCGCCGTGCGGCCAGGACGGCCAGGAACGCCACGCGGGAAGGTGTCTACGCCCAGATGCGGGGCCCCCAGTTCGAGACGCCTGCCGAGATCCGGATGCTTCGCACGCTCGGCGCCGATCTTGTCGGCATGTCGACCGTGGTGGAGGCGGTGGCGGCGCGCCACCTCGGCGCCGAGCTCGCCGGCCTGTCGGTGGTGACGAACCTCGCTGCCGGGCTGGCGAAGGAACCGGTTCCGGTGGAGGAGATCACCGACGTGGCGGCCGGCACCGCACCCGACGTGGGGAAGCTGATCCAGGCCATCCTCGCCTCGGTCGGCGCGGGTCCCGGCACGGGCCACCGGGGGCCCCCGGGGGGCCTCAGCCAGGTGGAGCTGGCGTGAGGTGACCGCTGGCAGAACGCACGACCTTCCGCGGAGACAGCGTGCTGCGCGTCCGCCGTCGGGCTGGCATGCTGAAGAGGCAGTGCACCAGTCCATGTGGGGTGGGCAGGAGAGCTCTAGGGGGAGCCATGACCGACGTGCGAGGCCGGACGGCGCTCATCACCGGAGGGGCGGCGGGCATCGGCCGCCTCCTCGCGATCGAATTGGCGGCGCGCGGCGCGACACCCGTGCTTTGGGATCTCGACGAAGAACGCATTGAACCCGCTCTCGCGGAGATCCGGTCCCGCACCGGCGTCACCGCTCGAGGCTTCGCCTGTGACGTCACAGACCGGCACGCGGTGAACGAGGTCGCCGAGCAGGTGCGGAGCGAGGTGGGCGATCCCGACATCGTCGTGAACAATGCCGGCGTCGTGAGCGGCAGCCGGCTGCTCGACACCCCTGACACGGCGATCGAGCGCACGTTCGCCGTGAACACGCTGGCGCTCTACTGGGTGACCAAGGCCTTCCTACCGTCGATGGTGAGCCGGGACCGGGGGCACGTGGTGACGATCGCATCGGCTGCGGGCCTGGTCGGAGTGGCCCGCCAGACGGACTATGCGGGCAGCAAGCACGCTGCCGTCGGCTTCGACGAGTCGCTTCGGGTCGAACTGCACCAGATCGCTCCCCGCGTCATGACGACGGTGGTGTGCCCCTTCTACATCGACACCGGCATGTTCGAAGGCGTGCACAGCCGGTTCCCGCGCCTGCTTCCGATCCTGCACCAGCAGGACGTCGCCCGTTCGATCGCCACTGCGATCGAACGGAACCGCCGGCAGGTCATCCTGCCTCCGCTGGTGCGGTTCCTACCGCTGCTCCGCGTGCTCCCCCCCACCGCGTTCGACCGGGTCATGGACGTCCTGGGGGTCAACGTGTCGATGGAGCACTTCACCGGGCACAAGCCGGGCCAGTAGCCCGCTGGGCGCGACGAGCGAAGCAGCCACGCGCCCGCGCCATGCTCCCGACGAGCCCGGCGGCGTTCGACCAGGGGCTCGGCCGAACCGCAGTCCGCCCGAGCCCCGCTCCCCGGCACTGCTGGCCGAGCGGCCAGCGACGGCGGTCAGCGCTCGTCGAGGATGTCGACAAGCCGGCGATTGTTCCGGCTACCGAACTTGACGTACCCATCCGTCAGCGCGAACAGCGTGTCGTCACCACCCCGCCCGACGTTGCGACCGGGGTGGAAGTGGGTGCCCCGCTGGCGCACGATGATGGACCCGGCCGACACGGCGGTGCCGTCGAACGTCTTGACGCCCAGGCGCTTCGCCTTTGAGTCCCGGCCGTTCCGAGTGGAGCCGCCACCCTTGGTCTTGGACATGGTCGATGCCTCCGTCTTTCCGGGTCTGCGTGGTGCCGTCGTGCGTGATGGGGAACATTCGTGGTCTGGCTTCCCTCGGAGCCACCGACCGGCTGACCGTCAGGTAGCCGACCGCCGAGGGACGGGACGCCGCTGCGAGCGAGCAGCCGCGTGGCGACCTGACAGCGGGTCGCTCAGCGGCCCTGCGGTACGGCGATCCCGGTGATCTCAAGCGTGGTGTAGCGCTGGCGGTGACCCCACCGCCGACGCTGGTTGGTCTTCGGCTTGTAGGTGAACCCGCGCACCTTGGGTCCGAGCTCCGTGCCGACCACCCGGGCGGTCACCATGCTCCCGACCAGCTCCTGCGGGGTCGCCAGGACGCGGTCACCGTCGACCACCAGCACCGCGTCGAGCTGGACCTCACTGTCGACGGGCGCGTCGATCAACTCGACGCGGAGCTGCTCGCCCTGCGCCACACGCTCCTGCTTGCCTCCGGACCGAACCACGGCGTACATAGAAAGAGCATTGTAGCCGTTCCGGCCACGATGCCCCGACGGTGCACCCGGCACCGGCCCGGTCTGCCGGCGCCCGAGCCGCCCGCTCACCGTCTCGGAACCAGGTCGGCCCGCCCGACATGCAGCGGGCGGCCGGCAGAGTGACGATATGCCACACCAGCGGTCCGAGCGCATGGCACACCGGCATGCCCGGTGAACGGCATGCGGGTTGACCTGCTGGCGGCGTCCGGCGTGTCGCACCGAGCTCCTCGTGCTTGCTGACAGATCGCGGCCCGAACGACGGGAAGGGAACCCGCTCACCCGAGGGTCCAGGTCAGATGCGCGACTTGCCAGCATCCAGGTCAGACGCGCGACTTGCCAGGATCCAGGTCAGACGAGCGACTCGTCGATGACCGCCCCGCGTCCGCCGCACACCGTGCACGTCGTCGACAGGGACTCCACCAGGCCCTCGGAGATCCGTTTACGGGTCATCTCCACCAGGCCGAGCTCCGAGATGTCGAACACCTGGGTCCTCGTCTTGTCGCGGGCCAGCGCTGAGCGCAGCGCGGCCGCCACCTTCTCACGGTTGTCGCGGATCTCCATGTCGATGAAGTCGATGACGATGATGCCGCCGATGTCACGGAGCCGGAGCTGCCGGGCGATCTCCTCGGCCGCTTCGAGGTTGTTGCGAAAGACCGTCTCCTCCAAGTTGGAGGTACCCACGTTCTTACCGGTGTTCACGTCGATCACGGTGAGCGCCTCGGTCCGCTCGATGATGAGCGAGCCGCCAGACGGCAACCACACCTTGCGGTCCAGTGCCTTGTGGAGCTGTTCGTGCACGTGGAACCGCTCGAACACGGGAACCTGCTCGGCCACCGGATCGAAGAGCTCGACCCGGTCGACGAGCTCGGGGTTGACCTGCGCCACGTAGGACCTCACCTGGTCGTACATGGCGGGATCGTCGATCACCACCGCCCGGTAGTCCCGGTTCAGCTCTTCGCGGACGATCCGGACTGCGATGTCCGGCTCGCGGTACAGCAGGGCAGGCGACTTCGCCTTTCCGGCGGCCGCCTCGATGCTGCTCCACCGCTCCATCAGGCGGGCGATGTCGGTTGCCAGCTCCTCGCGGCTCGCCCCCTCGGCGGCGGTCCGCACGATGAGCCCGTGCCCGGCCGGGCGAACCTCGTCCAAGATCCGGCGCAGCCGGCGCCGTTCGTTGTCGTCGAGGCGCTTGGAGATGCCGAACGCCGAGGAGTTGGGCACCATGACCGCGAACCGTCCGGGGATCGACACCTCTTGGGTGAGCCGTGCTCCCTTGGCCCCGATCGGGTTCTTCGTCACCTGGCAGACGATGAGCTGCCCGGGCACGAGCATCTCC
>JAKAYQ010000304.1 GCA_021826725.1 Actinomycetes bacterium | reverse complement strand
GAGCGAGATGAAGCGCTACCGGTTCCGGCTCGAGTCCGTCCTGCGGGCCCGGCGCGCCCAGGAGGACATGGCGCGCCAGGACCTGGCCCGCGCCAACCGCCTCCTGCAAGCGGCCAACGATCATCACGAGGCAGAGGTCGCCCGGTACCGGGCGATCCCGCCGCCCTCTGGGGTGGTGGACCTTGCCGCCGCAGCCAGCGAGCGCCTGCACACCGAGCTGGTGGCCGCGGCGGTGCACGAGGCGGGCCTGCGGCGCGAAGACCTTGCTGTGGCTGCAGCGGTACAGCAGGCGGCATGGCGGGAGGCGGCACAGCGCGTCGCCGCCCTGGAGCGCCTGGATGACCGCCGCCGCGCCGGCCACGCGCTGGACGTCTCCCGGGCCGAGGCCGCCGAAGTCGACGATCTCGTCACGTCCCGGTTCATGCCCGAGGAGCGTGGCGGGTCCCGTGGCTGGCCCGCACGGGCTGTCGGGTCGGTCGGGGTGGCTGGGTCTGTCGGGGTGGCAGGGTCTGCCGGGAGCGCAGGGTCTGCCGGGGTGGCTGGGCATGTCGGGTCCGGCGGGTCCGCCAGGGTGGCCGAGACAGCCGGGTCCGCCGACCGGACCGGAGACCGGAGATGAGCGGCGTCGACGCGGCCACCGTCGTGAGCCAGATCCAGGCGCTCGACGGCACGCTGAGCAATTTGGGCACGTCCATGGCGCAGGCGGCACCGAGCGGAGCGTTTGCTTCGGTGCTCGATTCCGTGCAGGCCCAGATGTCTGCGATCGGCACGAATCCGGCCGGCACGGGCACGTCGGGGGCCGGGTTCGTTTCCACCAACGGGCTGGTCGGGCTGCAGTCCTCCTCTTCGAGCTCCGCACCCACCGGCTCGCAGGTCGTCGGCGAGGCGGCACAGTTCCTTGGGGTGCCCTACCAGTGGGGCGGGACCTCGCCGAGCACGGGGTTCGACTGTTCGGGCCTGGTGCAGTACGTCTACGGGCAGCTGGGGGTGACCCTGCCCCGCACCAGCGAGCAGCAGGCCGCCGTGGGGACGCCCGTCGCCAGTGTGGCGCAGGCCCAGCCCGGTGACCTCGTCTTCTACGAGCCGGGGCCGAGCGGCCCGGGCCACGTCGGCATCTACATCGGCAATGGCCAGATCATCGACGCGCCCCACACCGGGACCTCGGTGCAGGTCCAGGCGGTGGGCCAGCCGACGGAGATCCGCCGGGTCCTGCCTTCCGGGAGCGGTGGGGGGATGACCGGGTCGACGTCGGCCGTCGCCACAGCCGCGATCGCCGGCCTGTCGGGACCGGGCGGCGCGATCCCCTCCGGCCTTGGCGTCCCAGCCGAGCTGGTGCCGTTGTTCCAGCAGGCCGCGGCCCAGTCTGGTGTGCCTGCGGCCTTGCTGGCGGCAGTGGCCAAGCAGGAGTCCGGGTTCAATCCCCAGGCCGTGAGCAGTGCGGGTGCGCAGGGGCTGATGCAGCTGATGCCGTCGACGGCTGCGGGCCTGGGGGTCAATGCCTTCGACCCCCAGCAGGCGATATCGGGGGCGGCGCAGCTCTTGTCGAGCTACCTGCAGCAGTACGGCGGTTCGGTGCCCCTGTCCTTGGCTGCGTACAACGCCGGGCCCGGGGCGGTCGCGACGTACGGGGGGGTCCCGCCCTATGCCCAGACCCAGGCGTACGTGAGCGACATCATGGGTTCGCTCGGAGCGATGGCATGACCAGTGGTGCGACGACGGTCTCGGGCGTGAACGGCGTGGGAAGTGCCGGCTATCCAGGCACGACCGGTCCCGAACCTCGGCCTGAGGCGGGCGCGGGTGGCGGGTTCGGCGGACTTCTCGACGCTGTCGGGGCGACCGGACCGTCCGCCACCGACATGGCGCATGCCGCTGGTGCGAGCCACGGCGTGCCGAGCGGTCCTGCGGAGGCGCCGGGCGCCCGGCCAGGAGCGCCGGGTGTCCTGGGACCAGCTGGCGCAGAGAGCGTGACAGCGCCCGGTGCCCCAGGCGCGCCGGAGCGGCAGACCACCATGGGTGCCGCCCGGCCGGCGGGAGCCGCCGAAGGGCCCGGTCGTACGGGTACGAGGGGATCCGCGACTGGTCCGGGTGGTCGGAGCAGCCGGTCCGGGCCGCGAGATGCTGGTGCGGCCTCGGCGAACAGCGCAGCGGCTGCTGCGGTGGCGGCTGGTGGCGTTGCCGGAAGCCCGGCATCCGGAGCCTCGGTGACAGCCGCTGCGCCCGGCGGTCCGGGGAGCGGCGCCTCGTCATCCGGGTCGCTCGTGACCGGCGTGACCTCCATCGCCGGAGGATCGGGTGGGGATCGGCAGGCCAGCGGTGCTGGTGCATCGCCTGGTGGCGGTGGATCGGGATTGCCTGGCGGTGCGGGCACGACCGGTCTTTCCGCTGCTGCTGGTTTGCCGGGCGTCGCCGGAGCGGGCGCTGCTGGCGCCGCGGGCTCGCCTGCAGCTTCAAGCGCTCCGGAAAGCGGAGGTGCCTCGGTCTCGGGGAGTGCACACGGAGCGCCAGGAACTGCCGACGCTGCTGGCTCTGCCGGGGCTGCTGGCGCTGCTGGGGCTGCTGGCTCTGCCGGGGCTGCTGGCGCTGCTGGGGCTGCCGGCTCTGCCGGCTCTGCCGGGGCTGCGGCGAACCAGAGCTTCGCCGGCCTTGGAGCTGGGGCTGGTCCCGCCGGACCCAGCGGGGCTGCCGAAGCGGGTTCGAGTGGACGTGCACCCGGGGTCCAGGTGCCGGATGTTCCTGGGGCGCCGGGA
>JAKAYQ010000303.1 GCA_021826725.1 Actinomycetes bacterium | reverse complement strand
CACGAAGACGATGTGCAGCATGAGCGCCTGACCGAAGTTCATGGTGTTGAAGAACGCGCCGATCCCTGCGCCGTTCATGGCGTCCTTGGCCTCAAAGGCGATCCACTGCGAGTCGAGGTTGGTCTGCGATACGTACCCGGTGAACCCCTCGAACACGGCGACCAGGAACGCTGCAGCGCCGGTGATCCAGGTGAGCTGGCGCTTCCCTCGCCACGACGCCATCCAGAACTTCCCCCACAGGTGGATGGCCATGAAGGCGAAGAAGCACTCGACGCTCCACATGTGGAGCGAGTTGACGAAGAGGCCCACCGAGCTGATGTGCCACCAGGCTGGCCCTTCGAGCGCCAGGATGCAGCCCGTTGCGATGACCACTGCGAGGGCGACCATGGTCAGCACGCCGAAGACGTAGATCCATGACGCCACGTAGGCTGGCTGGCTGTCCGGCAGCATCTTCTCCGGAGGAAGGTGGCGCAGCCACGCCTTCCGGGCCTTCGCTGTCCACAGCTCGTCGTCGCCCGCCTCCACTGTCGCCACGACCGCCTGGGCATCCGCAGGCGCGGGTGCGGGAGCCGGGGCGGTGGCGGTCGCCCCGGCGCTGGCCGTGCCGGTCGGCGTCGACGATCCCGACGCGCCCCGAGCGCGCTTCCTCCGGCTGTGCACGAACGGAACGGTCAAGGCCAGGATGAACACCGCCAACATGGCCACGATGACCAGGAAGTTGGCCAGCGAGATGAGGATGAACCCCCAGTGGATGTAGTGGTCGGGAGGGTTCAGGTCGACGATCGACCCGAGCAGCGCCCCGGCGCCGGCTGTGGCGCTCATCGTTCGCCGTCCGGCTCGTCAGCGAACCCGAGGGTCCACAGGTGCTGCCCGCCGGTGGCGAGCCCTGGTGGCGGCCCGGATGCAGCGACGCGGTCGACGATCCACTGTCCGGTCTTCACGCGTCCTCCTTAATGCCCAGCCGACCATCGTGGGCATGGGCCAGTCCTACGCACGGCAGCATTGCGTCCGTCACAAGCGTGATGGTACTTTGGATATGCGGGCGGTGGCAAGTATGGGACCAGGCAGGCTGACGCAAGCGATAGCCGCTGTTTCCGCCGCGTGCCGCGCGTTCTGACGTGAATGTCGACAACGATCGTCCGGTCAGTTGAGGCTGCCACCGATGTTTGGTCAGCGCCGGCTCTTGTACCCGACGAGAACGTGTCATATTCATCGCCTGCTCGCCGTGACCACGCCGAGGCCATGACGGATGGCGACCAGGGGACGCTGCCGAAAGTATCAGCATCGTGCCTGGTTGACGAGCTGTCAAAGGTCGACGAGTGAGGTTCGTCGGACAGCGCCCCTTCGTGCCGACCGGAACGTGCTTCCGGGGGATCTACCACCGAGTCGTCGCGCAGCAGATGTCTGCCGTCGGCTGTTGATAGGGCAGTGAACAGAGCGTGTGAAGTGGATATACGCCTGGTTGATGTCTCGTGCCAGATGGAAAAGGTTGCCTTTCGGTTACACCGGAGATATCGAACGCGAAGTCGCTCCCATGGTGCCCTGTCATACTGCATTGGGTCGACAATGGTCCGGCGGGGAGCTCCTGGTATCGGATCAGTGGGGGTCCTGTCGCAAGCACAGTCCCCCATCGAAATCGCCGATGGTCTGGTGCGCAGAGCCAGTCCCGCACGGCGACTCCGTCACGTGGACCGACCATGGCGGTGCCCGCCGTGCACGCGAGCAGCCCGTCGTCGCCACGCCTCCGTTCTGGACAGGGCTTCATGGTCCACGTACCTGTCGCAAGACCTGCATTGTCGCCGGGATGCCAGCGGCATCGAAGGGCCGAACGTCCCTTCTTCGCGTGGAACCACGTGCCGGTGTCTCGTGGGGCACGCAGCGGCCATCGGTGGAAGCACATGGCCGGGGCCCTTGGGCATGTGCCTTCGGAGCATGGCGACGGCCGTTGGGCATGTGGCGGCCCCCACCGAGGGCGCCACCACTCGGACGACGTGGTCAGTCGGTGGGAACGCGTCCGGTAGGCACCGACCGACGGCTCTCCAGTACGAGCGCCGCCCCGAAGACTGCGACGGGGACCTCCACGGCCAAGAACATGGACCGGTAGCCCACGGTGGCCGCGAGCCACCCGCAGGCGAGCGGTACCAGCACCGTCACCAGGTTGGTCGAGGCCATCAGGCGGGCGTTGGCCCGACCGAGGTCGGCCTGGTTGACACCGTCGGCCAGGACTGCCGACGCTACGGGGAACGTGAGCCCGTGTGGTGCCCCGAGCACGGCCATGGCCACCAGGAAGGCGCCGAACCCGTGCCCGATGGCCAGGAGCGCGATCCCTGCTGCGGTGGCCGCTGTCGATCCGGCCAGCGCAGCGCGGCGGTGGCGGATCGGTGACGCAGCGACGACGGTGGCGCGCACGGTGAACGACACGGTGAAGAAGACGCCGAAGCCGAGCTCGGCACCGGCTGGGCGGGCCCCGTCCGCCTGCCGGGCCAGCAGGGCGCCGAACGACAGCAGTGCGGCAAACGGCGCCTGGTAGGTGAGCAAGGTGGCGAGGGCCAGCCGGAAGGCGGGCAGCCGCAGCAGGGCAGGCCGGGGTCGGTCGGTGGTGGGCGTCGGTGTGGTGGTGGGCGTCGGTGTGGTGGTGGGCGTCGGTGTGGCGGTGGGCGTCGGTGTGGCGGTGGGCGTCGGTGTGGCGGGTGTCGGTGTCGTCGGGGTTTCGGGCACGTCAGGCCCCGGTGCGGCGGCCTCGCCCCGACCGGGCTGCTGCC
>JAKAYQ010000302.1 GCA_021826725.1 Actinomycetes bacterium | reverse complement strand
AGGCTGCCGTGGGTTACTACAGGTATTGCACTACAGGAAAGCACTACAGGAGACCCCCCGGACTTGCACGCTGACCTGGTCGTACACCGAAGGGCCCGGGACCTCTTCAGCGCGGGTGCGGGACCTCTTCAGCGCGTTTCGAGGCGATCGAGCGGGACCTCTTCAGCGTGGACAACTTCGCCGGGACCGGGTTGTCCACACCCACGGAGACGGGGGGCGAGCTACCTGTGGCCGGGGGTGACCCTGTTCACGGAGACCGTCGGGCGGTGCTGGCCGACCGTCGCCGAAACGGCATCGCGACCACGCGGCTGACCACCACGATCAGGTAGACGACCCAGCGTGTGGCGAGCCCGACCGCGGAAACGAGAAGCAGCGGCACCTCGACCACGAAGGGCCCGCTCCGACCGGTACTCCCTGCCCACCGGAGGCTGAGCCAGGGTGGCACGAAGAAGATGCTGCGCGGGTTCGTGAACCGAGAGGGCCGAGAGGACGTAGTCGAGGGCAGCGCGTGGGGCGTCTTCGTCACCCGGGATGCGCCGCGCCATCAGATCGCCGCTTGGTGGTCGTGGTGTCCCGAACCACCACCGCTGCCGCCGCTCGGCTCGGGAGGGGATCGTCGGCCGGGTCGGACCTCGTTGACGTAGCGGCCCGGCTGTGGCTTGTCGACCGGTGCCCACAGATCGGACGGGCACGAGCCTCGATCGTGCTCAGCGCCCCGGTACGGGTCCATGGCAACCATTGGTGCCGACATTGAAGCCGGCGTCCGGCCGGGATCATCGGTGCGCCGATCTGCCCGCCCTCCCGTGCCATCAGGAGAAAACGCTATGCCACGGCACCGGCGCCTGGTCGCTCCTGCCCACGTGTGGAGGCGCCTGGTGGGATGCCGATGGACCGCCTGGCCGTGGAGGTGATGGCCCCTGGGCCGTCACTGTTCGTCAGCCGTCGACACGCCCTCGGGTGGTGGTGGGCAACGCCGACCGCCTCACCAGCAGGCCTGCATCGGTCACACGCACGTCGGCAGCCGGGTAGGCGGCGAGCAGCATGGTCTGCAGCGCACCGGCACCCGGGCGTCCCGTTCTGCCGAGGACGGCCTTCTTGAAATCGCGCACACTGGCGTACTGGCCGCCGGTCTGGGAGGCCAGCTGCTGCCACGTGACCAGCACCGAGGAACGCTTGCCGGCGTTGAGGGTGAAGATCCGGCGAACCAGCCAGTAGTAGAGGTCGATCGCCAGCGCCCCGGCGTTGACGTGCTGCAGGTTCCGGAGCGCCCGAAGGTCGATCGGCACGGCCCGGTGCCTGATGGACGCGGCGTACTCGGCTGTGAGTCGGATCGTGCTTGGGAACAGGGCGTTGCCGTCGTGGCGGTCACTCCACCACAGGCTGACTCCACTGATGAAGCCGAAGTGCTCGCCGTGGTGGTTCCAGGCGCCGTTGCTGCCCTCCCGGGTGCCCGTCACCACGACGTCGGCATAGGCGAGCCGGGTGATCTGGTCGATCAACCGGGTGGCGTTCCCTCTGCGTCCGCCGCCATTGCTGTCGTAACCGATGGCCCGCAGGAAGGCGTTCATCGACCGCCCGAGGTCCAACGCCAACGAGTCGGGATGCCAGGCGTCACCGCCCCGCTTCACCTCGGTCTCAACCCAGGCGAGGAGGTGACGGGGGATGACCCCGAACGGGTAGCCCCACCGTTCGGCGGCGGTCCCCACGCCGATGAGGCCAGGACGCAGCCGTAGGGTCACGCTGCCGTTCACCCGGATCCACTCACGGGGAACCTCGCCATTGCGGTCGGCCTTCGGCTCTCGATGAGGAAGTGCGGTCAGGCACCACAGCGGAGCGACGTAGCCGAGGGCTCCGGCAGCCCTGGCGTCCTCCTCGTCGAGCTCAGCACCGAGCTGGAACAGCTCGAGCGTCCGTTCGTCCAGGGTGGCCCTGGCACAGCCTGGTACCGGTCGGAGCGGGCCGGGAGGACGGATGGACGGCAGCAGCGTCACCGGGCCCTCCGGACCGTGCTGTCAGACCGCAACGGCGACGGTGGCGGCAGGCTCGTCGTTCGCGGTACCCGAGTCGAGCTTGCTCTCCATCCGCTGGAGCGACATCTGCCAGCGCCTCACCACGGGTGGCGGAGGAGTGAGGTCGGGCTTCGCCAGCCACCAGAGCAGGCCGTAGGCGGGTCGGACCTCCGTCTTCACCCGGTGTCGATAGCCGACTCCGAAGTAGATGGCGGTCAGCTCGGGTCTCACCGGGCTGGCCGGAAACGCGTTCGCCGGTCGATGGCCGTTCGTGCCGTTGCGGTTGCCGGCGAGCTGAGAGGTGTCGACCAGCGTGAGCCAGGCGTCGCCGGCAGGCCGGGAAACCCTCCTCGATCGCACGACGCGCTCCACATGGCTGACTGCGTCACCCGCCGCAGTCAGCACGGCTTCCCTGGTGTTCGGTCGGGGGTCGATTCGCAAGTGGGCCAGGAGCTCCTCGACGGCTTGGCGGGGGTTCCGGTCGTGGTCGCGCGGCGTGGTCGGCGGCGCCAGGCGGGTGTGGTCGGCCAACCGCTTCACCAGATCGGTTTGCGGACGCTCCACCGGGTGCGATCGCGTCTTCAGCCGATCCATCACTGCCAGCAGGGCGCCGGTGGTCATGGTCTCGGACCGGACGGCTTCGACGGATTGAAGTGCTCGGATGACGAGGAGCTCGGGGTGGGGCGCGCTCGGGAAGTGGCGGGCCACGAAGGTGGCCAACGCCTGCCAGCCCGGGTGCCGCCAGACGTCCTC
>JAKAYQ010000073.1 GCA_021826725.1 Actinomycetes bacterium | reverse complement strand
TATCCGGCCACGACAACAAGCGCGATGGTGTAGCCCGCGTCGATGTAGCTCACGGCAGCGTCCCTCCGCTCGCGGCCGACACTCCCGCTGCGTCGGGCCAGTCCATCGCAGCAGCCGCCCCGGATCCCGCAGCCGCCCCGGATCCCGCAGCCGCCCCGGATCCCGCAGCCGCCCCAGACCCCGCAGCCGCAGGTGTGGCACCCGTGCCGGCAACCGGCGCCTCCGAGCGATCCTCGCCCGCCCGATCGCTACCGGAGCCCACCGCAGTGGACTCGGCATGCCGGTCGGCAAGAGCGACGACGAGCTCCATGTCCTCCAAGTGCGCGCGCAAGGTCTGGATGCGCAGCGCGGTGGCCAGCATCCAGACGAAGGCCAGCGTGAACGACACAAACCCCAGGAGCATGGTGACGGCCATCAGCCCGTGGATGTCGACCTGGGTGTTCTCGTGAAGCGTGTGCCACCAATTGACCGAGAAGTAGACGATGGGCACGTCAACCAGGGCGACCAGGGCGGCGACCGCCGATCGCCTCGCCCGGGTATCGGCGTCCGACGGGACCCGCCGGACCGCCAGATAGCCGAGCAACAGGACAAGAAGCAACGCCGTCGAGGTCAACCTGGCATCCCACGCCCACCACACACCCCACGTCGGGCGACCCCAGATCGAGCCGGTGACCAGGGTGAGGGCGGTGAACACCACACCGACCTCGGCAGCAGCAGCGGCGACCCGGTCCCACACCAGGCTGCGGGTCCGGGGCCACAGCCACAGCAGGCTGCCGATGCCCAGGGCACCGAAGGCCAGGTAGAGCGCAACCCAGGCGATGGGCGGGTGGATGTACACCAGGCGCACCAGGTTGTGCATGACCTGCGACGGCGGCGTCACCCACAGCCCCAACCACACGGTGACGGCCATGGTGGCGAGCGCGGCAAGCCCGACGCCTCGCAGCGCCCATGTGGCCTTCGGGCCCCATGGTCGGGGCATGTCCGGTAGCGGCGCCCCGGGCGGGCCCAGGGTGCCCCCCTGTCCGGACGGCGCGCCGGCCATGCCCGGCGCTCCCGGCGGGCTGGACGCGGCGAGCGTTGGTGGCCCGTCACGACCGCCGCCGTTGGCCTCGAACGCGGTGCTGGTCATGATGCCTCCTGGACAGGGCCGAATACGAGTACACCGAGCCCCACGTACACGACGGCGAACACCGCGAGGACGGTCAGCCACGAGCCGCTCCCGGTGACGCCGGGCCCCGAGCTGCCGATGCCAAGCGCCGCCTGCCACAAGCGAGTGCCGGCCAGCAGGACCGGGGCCGCCACCGGAAGGAGCAGGAACGGCATGAGCGTCTCGCGCACCCGCAGTCCCGCGGTGAGCGAACCGTACAGCGTGCCGGCCGCCCCCAGCCCGACGGTGCCGACCACGGCAGACACGACCAGCTCGGGGTAGCTGTGCACGGTGGAGCCGTACAGGACGACGGCGCCGGCCCCGAGGAGCACCTCGAGGACGATCAGCTCGAGCACGACGGCGACCGTCTTGCCGAGGAACACGCCAGCCGGGTCAAGGCCCGACAGCCGGAGCGTGTCACGTGCCCCTGGCGCTGACTCCAGGGCGGCGCTGCGCTGAACAGCCAGGACGGTCACGAACAGCACCGCCACCCAGAAGAGCCCGGCGGCGGCGGCGGCCAACGCCTTGCGGTCGGGCCCGAGGGCAAACGCGAACAGCAGCAGCACCAGGGCAGCGAAGGGCACGACCTGGTGGAGCACCACTCGCGACCGCAGCTCGATGCGCAGATCCTTGCCCGCGACCAACATCGCGTCACGCAACATGGGCACCGGCTCCCGGCAGTGCGCTGGCTCCATCACAAGTGCCAGCCTCACAAGTGACTGTCGGCGCTGGAGCACCAGGCACGGTAGCCGCCGCGGCACCGGTGGTGGACGTCACCGGGTCCGGCACCGGCACCGCCACCGCCACACCGGCCGGCACCTCCCCAGCCGATCCGGCCTGCACCACCCGTGCCACACCGGCCGGCACCCCGACCACCTCACCGCCGGCCACACCGGGCGGCACGACCCCCGCAGCACCGGCCGGCACCCCCACGTCCACTCCGATCGGGGAGCAGCAGCCCACCACTCGCCCGCCGGCGAGCGTCACGACCTGGTCGGCCAGCGGCACCACTGCCTGCAGCTCGTGCGAAGCGACCAGCACGGTGGCGCCCCCTGCGGCGGCGTCGCGGACCACGGCGTCCACCAGGTCACGGCCAGCGGCGTCGAGCGAGGCGTGCGGCTCGTCCAGCAACCACAGCTCGGGCCGGCGCGCCACCAGGGCGGCCAGGTCCACCCGACGACGCTGCCCTGCCGACAGCCGGCCCACCGCCGTCCGCCGCAGTCGGCCGGACAGCTCCAGCCGCTCCAGCACGGCGTCGAGCCCGGCCAGGTCACCGCCAGCGGCACGCACGGCGAACCGCACGCTCTCCACGACGGTGAGGTCGTCGTACAACGCGGCGGCGTGACCGAGCATGCCCACCCGCCGGCGGACGGCAGTGCGGTCGACGCGCAGATCGCAGCCCAGCACTTCGATCGCACCCGACGTGACCGCCAGCAATCCAGCACACGCCCTGAGCACACTGGTCTTGCCAGCACCGTTCGACCCCTCGAGCACCACGACCGAACCCTGTTCCACCGCGAGGTCGACCCCGGCAAGGGCGGGGAACCGCCCGGTCAACGCGACGGCGTTGCGGAGGTGGACGACGGGGGGCATGGCCGGGACCATGCTACGGGCGTCACATGCCACGGTTCCAAGCGCGGCGACGTTCCTGGTCGCAGGCGTGCAGACGTTCCTGGACGCAGGCGTGCAGACGTTCCTGATCGGCGCAAGCGACCGACGCCGCTGCAGTTCGCGACCTCATGCTGCAACCGATAGTTCCCGGCTGAGGCCGGCGGCGACAACAAGCACGCCATACAAGAGGACCGCGATGGCGAGACGGAGCGCCTGGAGCTTGGTAGCACGGCCTGGGTCGCGGGCAAGGGTTCCGCCGTCACCAGTGCCGTCACCGGCAAAGCCCATGTCCGAGAAGCACACCATCCGGCGAACCTCGATGGCCGGGATCCTCGTTGCCATCGCCACCGTGATCGGCTACTTCTTCCTCCCGATCGTCCCGCGTGCGGACCGCGTCTGGTTCAGCATCGTGCTCGGGACGATCCTCTTTGCGGTATTCGCCTGGCTGGGGATCGCCGAGCTCATCGAGATCCGGCGCGAGCAGATCCAGATCCGGTTGAGCACGTCCGACCTGAGTGGACGCTCTTCCGAGACGAGCAGGGAGCTCGAGCGTCTCCTCACCGACACTCGGCAAGACCGCCACTCCGGCGGCCCTGTACAAAGGAGACATCCGCAACGTCTCCCTGCGTGCCGCAACCCTGCACACCCTCGTCGACGGATTGGTGCATGCAGTGCCTTCGAACCGGCGTACCGATCTGCTCCACCGCATCGGCGTCACCGTAGGAGCGGCGTGGTCCCAAGACCTCCTCGACGAGCTCCGGCGGTACGAAGGATCGAATTGGGCTGCGGTCGCCCATGACGCGAAGGCGATCATGCGGCGGTGGGCCGACTACGACGCCTCGGCCGGCATGAGCCGCTTCGACTTCCACGAGCTCGACGACCTCGACGACACGGGTTGCCGCATGGTGACGCTGGAGAACAGCTGGTTGAGCCGGATGCCGAGCATCTGGCCGCTCGACCACTGCATGGCAGGCTACATCGAGGGCACACTGCGCGCACTTCTCGGGTCCGACGTCTCGGTGACCCTCATGGAGCCAAGCACCGAGGTCCGCCCGAGCAGCCGGTTCATGGTGGTCTCGACCGCCGCCCCGGCAGTGCCCGTTGCGTCGCCGTAGCCCGCCACGGCGACGCTGGACCAGGGACACCCCACGTCCCGTTCCAGACCCCTCACATCCCGTCCAGACCCCTCAACCCAGGTCCAGACCATCGACGAACCCGAGCAGGGCGGCGGTGACCTCGGCAGGACGTTCCTGCTGCACCCAGTGGCCCGCCCCGTCGACCAGGGTGACGCCACGCAGGTCGGTGAGCCACCGTTCCATCCCTTGCCATGGAGTGAACGCGAGGACAGGGTCCGACACTCCGGCCACGAAGGTGGCGGGCACGTCGACGGTCGTGCCGGCGAGGTGCACCGAGAGCTCCCAGTTGCGATCCAGGTTGCGGTACCAGTTGAGGCCGCCGGTGAACCCGGTCCGCTCGAACACGGCCACGTAGGCGGCCAGCTCGTCGGCCGGGAGCCACGACGGCAGCCCGGTCGGCTCGGGGAGACGTTCGACCATCCCCCGCCCGTCGTCCGCGCTGACCAGCTCGGCGAGCGAGCCGCCGCCATTGCCCTCCGACAGCCCAGCCATGAATCGGCGCATGGTGGTGGCTGTGTCACGACCAAGATCGGTGTCGGCCACACCCGGCTCCTGGAAGTAGAGGATGTAGAAGAACGAGCTCCCGAACAGGTGGCGGAAGATGGCGGTCGGGGGACCGGACGGGCGGGCCAGGAACGGCACGCTCATGCCGACGACGCCGGCAACACGCTCGGGGTGACGCTGGGCCAGCGCCCACACCACGATGGCGCCCCAGTCGTGCCCGACGAACACGGCACGCTCCTCACCAACGTCGTCCAGCAGGCCGAGCAGGTCGGCGGTGAGCTGCTCGATGTCGTACGCCTCGATCGGCGTGGGCCTCGACGATCCGCCATAGCCCCGCTGGTCCGGGGCCATGACGTGGTACCCGGCGTCGATCAGAGCTGGCACCTGGTGGCGCCACGACCGGGCCAGCTCGGGGAAGCCGTGGGCCAGCACCACGAGCGGCCCGGACCCACCGTCGTCGACCCGTAGCTCCACCCCGTTGGTGGCGACCATCCGCTCCGCGACCGCTGACCTCTCCGTCGACACGGCTGCAACGCTATCGTCGGCGCCCGTCACCCCGACATGACCAGGGGGCACTTCTTCTTCGGCACCGGTGCCGCCTTCGCCACACCGAAACTGCTACGACGGGACCGCCACTCCGCCGGCTTCGGCACCGATGAGGAGAGCTCCCACGGCGCCGTTGTCGAACGGCCAGGCGCCGTCCAGGTAGTCAGCAACGTCGGTGATGCCGTACAGGTCGACGATTGCGGTGGAGGTGTCCCCCGCCGCCTGCAGCGACCACAGGCCGGCGCCGATGTAGTTCGGCGTGCTCGGGTAGGCGTACTGGCCGTTCACGATGTCGGTCGACGGGGTGCCGTTCACGAGGGGGTTGGCGAACGACCCGGTGTAGTTGGCCACACCGGGATCGGCCATGACGGTGGCCATCTGCGCTGGCGTGGCCAAACCCCAGCCGACGGCCCACAGGTTCGCCTCGATCGACGGGTTGCCCGACGTCTGGTACGTGAGGACGGGCATGCTGCATGTCGAGGTGGTGCACGGGCCGGTGGCCGTCGCCGAACCGTAGGCCCAGGCGAATCCGCCGGCGCTCGGGACCCACATGTCCTCCTGGACGGCGTGCAGGACGATGCCCGCCACCGTCCCGGCCAGGTGGCCGATGGAGATGGATGTGGATGTCCCGATGGCTTGCAGCACCGCGGCGGCGGCGCGCAGCCCGCCGTACACCTCGGCGTTGTCCTCGAGCAGGGCGGGGGTGTAGCCGGCCAGGGGATTGGCCTCGGTCAGCCCCTCCTTGTCCAAGCTGTCGACCAACAACACCACGGCGTTCTGCAGGCCGGTGGCGAGCGCTGGGGTCGACAGGTTGGTCACGGCCGCGGCCTGCTTCCCCATCGCCGTCATCGCCGCCAGGTAGCGGTCCGCTGCCAGCAGGAACAACGCCGGCGGCGAGTCGGTGGAGTCGACGGTTCCGGTCGACACCCAGGTCCCCGTCGTCGTGTCGAGCTTCCAGTCGAACACGTAGGACTTGCTGTTCAGCGACTCCGCATACGCGTACCACTGCAGGTAGTGCAAGACGTCGGCCTCGGCGGTGGCCCCAGCGGTGCCCCCGGCTGCCGGGCCATAGGCGGCCAACCCGGCGGCAGCGTACCCGGCCATGTACACGTTGATGTACTGGTCGTCACTTTCGCCGATGGCGCCGCCACCGTCGGCCACGCCGACCGACTGGGGCACCTGGGCTGCCTCGATCCGCCCGGCCAGATAGGCACCGACAGCGGGGATGGTGGCCGGCAGGCTGGCGCTGGGAGTGATGGTGCTGGTGGTGGCCGACGAGTTGGGCACCAGGGTGAGCGCCGCGGAGGACCCCGGCGACGCGCCGGCGGCGTCGAACGCCACCACGGCGAACGTGTACCCGACCCCGTTCTGCAGGGTGGGACCGCCGTTTGCGGGGCCGATGGTGGTGGTCTCGTTGGCCGCGGCGGAGGCGGTCACCCCGAGCCCGGTGGTGACCAGCTGGGTCCCGACCAGCGAGCCGCCCTCGAACACCTCCACCTCGTAGGCGGTGAGCGGCGTGCCGGCGTAGGTGAGCTCGGTGAACGACACCGATGCGGTGCCGTTGCCGGGCCCGGACATCACGTCGGCAGGCTGGGCAGGGCCGACGCCGCCGGGCACCACCGGCAGTGACGGCGTCGACAGGGGCGAGGCGCCGACAGCGTTGATCGCCAGCGCCGCGAACGTGTAGCTGGTCCCATCTTGCAGCTGAACCGACCCGGTCGGGTCGAACGCGAAGGTCTGGGTGGCACCGGGCGTGGCCACCAGCCCGGTCGAAAGCAGCATCGCCGACGCCAGGGTGCCGCCGCTGTAGGCCAGTACCAAATACTCGGTTACAGGCGAGCCGTTGTCAGCCGGCACAGCGAAGGACACCGTTGCCGACACGCCACTTGGCTGCACCACCACGTTCAGCGGTGCCACCGGCGCCCCCACCGTGATCGCCGCCGACTGGGTCGACTCTGCCGAGTACCCGGCAGCGCTGATCGCCACTGCAGCGAACGTGTAAGAGCTGCCGTTCTGCAGCTGCAACGACCCGGTCGGGTCGTACAGCATTGTCTGGGTGGCCCCGGCGGTCGTCACCACGTTGGTGGAAACGCCCTGGATCGACTGGAGCACCCCACCCTGGAAAGCGGCGACCAGGTACCCCGTGATCGGCGACCCGCTGTCGGCCGGCACGGTGAACGACACCGTCGCCGACGCGTTGCCCGGCTGCGCCACGACGTTGGACGGCGCGTCCGGCACTCCGGTCGACGCTCCGGCAGACTGTGCCGACACGAGGGAGCCGCCCAGCACGAACGACCCGGTCCCCGCCAGCATCGCAAGCATTTTCCGGCATCGACCAAGACCTCGCCGCTGGACCCGCTGCGCCACGCCACCACCACCGAACGACAGCCGTCTCACGGCGCCTCCCGCCTTGTCATTTCGCGACTTCGGCACCAGCCCAGTGAAGTTGCCGCCGCCACCAGCTTCGTACGTGCCGTGACCATACCCCAGTCCACATAAAGGACTTTTCCTTGCGCGGGCAACGAACCTGGAGCGCGGCTGCACTGCCGGCGACCGGGGTGATGTGCTCGAGCACGAGCCGATATCGCCATCGCCGGCCGTGCGCCGCACCACCGTGACGACCATCGGGGTCAGCTCAGGCGGACACGCGAGCAACCTCCCGGCCACAGACCAGGCAGGCACGCGAGCACCGAGCTGCCCACCCAGCTAGCGTACAGGCCGGTGCCGGCCTACGAGGGGGGCGCCGCCGTCGGTCGGCCATGCAAGATCAGCGCGACGGGCGAACAACCGGGCGGCAGCGGCGGCGCACTCCCGGGCACGGGCTCGTCGAAACAATCGGCGGAGACCACCGACGCCGTGCCCGTTGTCCGGTTCCAGACGAGCCGCCGTGTGGACCAGGTGCCGACGACGCGATACCCGGCGACGATTCCTGCCACCTTGCCACCGGCACTGGCCGGGGGGTGGACGACACGATCGCCTTCGAAGACCCACTTGGAGTCGCAGGTGACGCGACTCCGTCCGGCGGGCCCTACCCAGCGAACGGCGTCCTCGGGAACGGCGTCCTCCGGTACCGGTGGCAACGCGGCGGGAACGCCACGGCAGCAACAGCGACGTGCACCCTCCCCCAGGCGGGCCGCTAGCGGCCGACGGCCGCCACCAGGGCCATGTCGGCGTCGACCATCATGCCGACTAGCTCGGCGAAGTCCACCGTGCGCTCCCATCCCAGCTCCTGGCGGGCGTGCGACGGGTCGCCGACGAGCAGGTCGACCTCAGCGGGCCGCAAGAACCGCTCGTCGATCACCACATGCTCCGACCAGTCGAGCCCGACCCTGGCAAATGCGATCTCGCACAGCTCGCGCACCGGGTGGGTCTCACCGGTGGCCACCACGAAGTCGCCGGGCTCGTCGCGCTGCAGCATCAGCCACATGGCCCGCACGTAGTCCCCGGCGAAGCCCCAGTCGCGCTGGGCGTCGAGGTTGCCGAGCGACAGCTTGTCGGCCAGGCCGTGGGCGATGCGAGCCACGCCGTGGGTGACCTTGCGGGTGACGAACTCCAGACCGCGCCGGGGGCTCTCGTGGTTGAAGAGGATGCCGGACGAGGCGTGCAGGCCGTAGCTCTCGCGGTAGTTCACCGTGATCCAGTGGCCGTAGACCTTGGCCACGCCGTAGGGGCTGCGCGGGTAGAACGAGGTCGACTCGTCCTGCGGCACAGCCTGGACCTTGCCGAACATCTCCGACGACGACGCCTGGTAGAAGCGGATGGCGGGATCGACCATGCGGATGGCGTCGAGGAGCCGGGTGACACCGAGCGCCGTGGTCTCTCCGGTCAGCACCGGCTGGCCCCACGAAGTCTGCACGAACGACTGGGCCGCCAGGTTGTAGACCTCGGCCGGCCGGTGCTCGCGCAGCAGGCCGATGAGCGACACCTCGTCGAGCAGGTCGCCGGCCACCAAGGTGACCCGGTCCTGGATGTGGGCGATTCGCTCGAAGTTGAGCGTGGAAGAACGCCGGACCATGCCGACGACCTCGTAGCCTTCGTCGAGCAGGAGCTCGGCCAGGTATGAGCCATCCTGCCCGGTGATGCCGGTGATGAGCGCCCGCTTCGTCATGGTTGTCGTCCCTCCACTGGTGCCCGACCGCTCACCGTGACCGCACGGTGATCAGCGCCCACGCCACTGGGGTGCGCGCTTGTCCGTGAAGGCGGCGATCCCCTCAGCGGCGTCCTCAGTCTGGTTGACCAGCGTCAGCATGGCATGCAGGTGAGCGAGCGCTGGATCGGCGGGCATGTCGACCACAGCGTAGAACGCATCCCGACCCAACCTCATCACCGCCGGCGAGCGCGAGGCCAGAGTGGCGGCCAGGTCGTCGACGGTCGCGTCGAGGTCGTCGTGAGGAACCACCCGGCTGACGAACCCCAGGCGCAACGCCTCCTCAGCCGCCACGACCCGCCCGGTGAGCATCAGGTCGAGGGCAGCCTTGGTTCCCATCGACCGCAGCATCGGTACGGTCACCATGAACGGCCACAGGCCGACCTTGATCTCCGGGGCGCCGAAGCGGGCCCGATCGGAGGCCACGACCAGATCGCAGGCCAGCGCCAGGCCGAACCCACCGGCCATGGCCCACCCCGGCACCCGAGCCACCGTGGGCTTGCCGAGGTCCCACATGGCCCGGAACAGGTGCGCCAGCTCACCCCGGGCGTCGTGGAGGGCGAGGAACCCCTCGGTCTCGTCACCCATGCCGCCGAGGTCCGCTCCAGAGCAGAACGCTTCGTCGCCCGCTCCGGTGACGACGACCACCCGCACGTCGTCGTCGGTCCGGGCACCGGCCACCGCTGCCCGCAATCCACGGACCACGTTCCAGCTCATGGCGTTTCGACGCTCGGGACGGTTGATCGTGAGCCGCAGCACGCCGTCGGACACGGACACCAGCAGGTCGTCGGTGGGCACCGGACGACGGTACCGCCATTCGGTGGCCCGCCACCACCCGAAACCCGGCGGACCCCAGCGGACCCCAGCCGACCTTGGCGGACCCCAGCTGACCTTGGCGGACCTTGGCGGACCTTGGCGGACCCCAGCCGACCTTGGCGGACCCCGACGGACCCGGCCGGCTGCGGAGGACTCGGGCAATTCAGCAGTCGGTGCGGGCCGTCGCCCGGTATGCAGTGGTGACGTACGGCAAGGAGATCGGCTCGGGCAGCCGCTCGGCGACTCGAGCGACGTCGGCAACAAGCGCCTGCCGCTCCCGCTCGCCCATCACCGCCACGTAGCTGGCACTCGCGGTGCGCCGCAGGAGTCCGGCCCGGTCCGTCACCTGCACGTGCGCGAACTGCCGGCATTCGACGTCGCAGAAGGGACCCGACGCGATCACCGGAGTGAAGTCCATGCCCACCGGGTAGGGCTGGCACTCCGGCCAGCGCATGGCGGCGCTGTACTCGGCTACCCAGCCCACCGACTCGTCGATCTCGTTCCACACCAGGCCGAGTCCACCGCCGGGCACGAGCACTCGGTGGATCTCGGCGAGCGCCAGCGGCGCGTCGAACCAGTGAAATCCCTGCGCCACAGTGACAGCGTCCACTGACGCTCCGGCCACCGGGATCGCCGTATCGCGCCCGTCGAGGACCTCGACATCCGGCAGGCGCCCCGCCAGCACCCGTCGCATGCCGTTGGAGGGCTCCACCGCCGTGACCCGGCCGCAATGGGCCAGGATCTGGCCGGTGAAGATGCCGGTACCGGCTGCGAGGTCGAGCACGTGCGACTGCGGGCCGATGCCGAGGGTCGACACCAGATAGTCCACGGCGGCCGTCGGGTAGTCGGGCCGGGCATCGTGGTAGCGCTGCCCGTCGGTAAACCCAGCAACACCCAGCTCCCAGGGGACCACGATGCCCTGACCGGCATCGGCTCGACCCGCACCCGCTTGATCGGCACCCGCCCGACCCGCACCCGCTGGCACCCTCGGTCCTCCGGTCGCTTCTATCTCGGCGTCTGCCACAGCACCACGGCGTAGGAGACCACAGCGACGGCGAACCCCACAGCCATTCCCATCGACGCACCAGTCGAGCCCCCAGCCCCGACGAATCCCGCCCCCGCTGCGGCGGCGCCGACGATGCCCAGCAAACCGGCGAGCGCCCATCCGAGCACGGCGGGGCTGCCGCCAGCACGAGCCCGGCCGAGCACCATGAAGGCATTGCCGATCAGCGCCACACCCACCACGATGTGGGCCCACAGCACGACCGCCGGGTGAGATGCCGTCCACGGGTGGCGATGCGGCACCGTCACGTACAGGGAGGTGGCAGTCCCGAGCAGGAACTGCGCCACCAACGCCATGAGCGTCGCCCACGCCAACAACCGCAGGCGCTGCGCCGCTGCCGGGGCTTCAGCGGCGCGGCTGCCGGCCGCGTCCGGACCAACGGCGGAACCGCTGATTGCAGGATTCTGAACCATGGTGTCACCTTGGCACAGATGCAGGCGTCCGCTGCTCGATGCCGCCCGGACAGCACAGGCAGCCAGCTGCCACTTGCCAGCCCCAGATCACCCCGTCCCGGCAACCCGGACAGCACAGGCGAGCATGCTCAGCCCTGGTCGATGGCACGCCCGACCGCTGCGACGAGCGCTGTTCCGGTCAGCGGTATATCGACACGGAGGTCGCCAGGTGCGCGACGGTCCTCCCAGCCCGGCGGGAGGCGAGGACCGGCGACCACGAGTGGGATCCTGCTGCTCCGGCTGCGCAGCGCGCCGAGGATGCCTTGCGACAGGGGATCGTCGTGGTCGAGCGCCGACACCACGACGTGCGCAACGTCGAGGAGGGAGCAGTGGCCCGCGCCGACCAGGGGGCACGGCCGGCGTGGACGTTCCTGGGGCCCCGGACACCACATCACCTCGTACCCCTCGCTGGCGAGCAGCTGGGTGCAGGCCAGCGCCTCGGCAGCGTCGGGCATCTCGAGCAGAACCCGGGGGCGCCCGGGCGCTGTCTCGGAAAGCGCTCCAGGGGCACGTCCCGCCACCGCGCGCTCAAGCGGTCCGGCAGGATCGGGTGGGCTCGCATGCAGGTACGGTTTCGGGCCCGGGTTCGGGTTCGGGGGTGACAGCGAAAGCCGCTTCCACGATGCGCCGAGAGGGAGCCGGAGACGGAGCCGAACCCCGCCGAGGACCGGTCCGCGTCGTTCTCGGTCCCGCGCTGTGCCCGGGCTCCAGCTCGGCAGCGCGATCGCCACGACAACCACCCCCACCAGCACGGCGACAGCCCCGATGGCGAGCGCCAGGTCCATGCCGCTCATGAAGGCACGGCGGGACACCGCTGCCAGTGCCGCGCCGATCGGCCCGCCCACATGCCCGGCAACGGCCAGCGCCCCACCGAGCGAACCCACGACCAGCTGTTCGATGGCGGCGGGCAGGTGATGACCGGCCAGCACCGGCACGAGGTGCCCCTGAAAGCGCGTGCTGAGCGCGCTGCCCAGGATGCCCACGCCCAATGCACCGCCGACCTGCAGGCCGGCGCTGTTGGTCGCCGCCCCCACACCCGAGCGTGCCGCTGGGAGCGAGCCCATGACCGCCTCGGTGGCGGGAGCAAACGCCAGCCCGCTGCCGACCCCGATCAGGATCAACGCCGGCACTGCGGCGCCGTAACTGCTTGCCAGACCGGTGCGCGACAGCAGCGCAAGTCCGATGGCGATGGCAACCATGCCGGCGGTCACCACCACCTTCGTCCCGATGCGGTGAGCCAGCACGCTCGACACCGGCGACACGACCACCAGAACAAGGGCGATAGGACCCAGGCGGAGCCCGGTGGCCAGTGGACTCAAACCGAGCGAGAACTGCAGCCACTGGGTCAGGATGAACAGCATCCCCATCAGCGAGAAGACCACCAGGGCCAGCGCTGCCATCGCTGCGCTGAACCGCCTCGAACTGAAGAACGAAAGGTCGAGCATGGCATGGTCGCAGCGCCGCTCCCAGGAAACGAAGATCCCGAGCACCAGGATCCCGGCGGCCACAGCGGCTATGACCACCGGGTTCGTCCACGAGCGGCTCGGCGCCTCGATGATCCCCCACAGGACCAGGCCGAGCCCGGCGGTGGACAGCACCGCGCCCATCGGGTCGGGACGCGTGCCTGCCGGGTCCCTGGAGTCGGGGACGAGCCAGACCGAGGCGACGAGCCCGACCGCCACGATCGGGACATTCACGAGGAACACCGAACCCCACCAGTAGTGGGCCAGCAGCCAACCTCCGGCAATGGGCCCGATCGCCATACCCAGCCCCGTGGTGCCCGACCAGATCCCGATGGCTCGAGCACGGCCGACGTCGTCGGAGAAGACGTTCGTGAGGATCGACAAGGTGGACGGCATGATGGCCGCAGCACCGATCCCCATGAAGGCGCGTGCGGCGATGAGCAGGTGCGGGGTGCTCGACAACGCGGACGCCGCCGACCCGATCCCGAACAAGACCAGCCCGACGTTGAAGACCCGCTTGCGCCCGAACCGGTCACCCAAGCTGCCGGTAGTGAGCAGCAGTCCCGCGAAGACGACGGCATAGGCGTCGATCGTCCACTGCAGGTCCCCCGACGAAGCGTGCAGGGAACGGACGATGGTGGGCAATGCCACGTTCAGGATGGTGTTGTCGATGCTGACCACCAGAAGGCTGACGCACAGCACGGCCAGCACGGCCCAGCGTCGGCCGGCGACGTCGGGCGGACCCTGCCGGCGGCCGCTCCGGGTCGACCCCTTCCAGCGCACCTTGGTACTATATCAATAAACTCTACGATTAGTCACTAACTACGCAAAACGACTAAGCGGCCAGTCAGCCGTGGCCATATCGTGAGCCCGGCACCCAGCACCCAGCACCCAGCACCCAGCACCCAGCACCCAGCACCCAGCACCCA
>JAKAYQ010000301.1 GCA_021826725.1 Actinomycetes bacterium | reverse complement strand
TCGGTGGTGTGGTGCCCGGAGTGGGCCGGTTCGATCCCTGTGATTGGGGATTGGGCATGGAGCTGCGTGACGGGAAGGTCCCGCACTGGACCGCCAGCGAGGGTTCGCCCGCCACCTTCGGTCATTTCGGCCGTTCGGGCGGGTTCCTATGGGTCGATCCCCAGGCGGGCGCAGCCGCAGCCGCCCTGACGGGCCGGGCGTTCGGCCCGTGGGCGCTCACGGCGTGGCCGCCGTGGTCTGACGCCGTTCTCAACGCGCTGCGCCTCGACTGCGTAGGATCGGCGCTGTGAAAGGCGTCATCCTCGCAGGGGGAAGCGGAACGAGGCTCCATCCGCTGACCCGGATCACCAACAAGCACCTGTTGCCGATCTACGACCGGCCGATGATCAGCTACGCCATCGAGGCTCTGGTGCAGGCTGGGATCACCGACATCATGCTGGTGACCGGAGGGACCCATGCGGGGGAGTTCCTTCGCCTGCTGGGCAATGGTCACGAGTACGGCATCGAGCGGCTTGCCTACGCGTACCAGGACCGGCCGGGCGGCATCGCCGAGGCACTCGGACTGGCCGAGCGGTTCGCGGCGGGCGAAGGCATCCTGGTGATGCTGGCCGACAACATCGTCGAGCATGGCTTTGCCGGGACGGTGCGCCGGTTCGAATCCCAGGGGAGCGGGGCACGGATCCTGTTGTCGGAGGAGAAGGACCCCACGCACCTCCGACACCTGGGGGTACCCGCGTTTGCAGCGGATGGCCGCATCGAGCGGATCGTGGAGAAGCCGGACGAGCCGCCCAGCGCCTTCGCCGTCACCGGTATCTACTGCTACGCCCCGGACGTCTTCGAGGTGATCGGCACGCTCGAACCGTCGGGTCGCGGCGAGCTCGAGATCACCGACGTCAACAACTGGTACGTCGAGCGTGGAGCCATGGAGTTCGACGTGCTCGAGGGGTTCTGGGGCGACGCCGGCGAGTCGATCGACGCCTACTACACCGTCAACGACTTCGTCCGGTCGCACGGCGCCAACACGGGCTGATCGGGTCGCACGGCGCGGACCAGCACGTGTGCCGACCGGCGAACCGAACCGGGTGACGGCGGCCTCGACCAACCGATCGACGCCGGCGGGGCGCGGCGAGGTCCGCCTCGCCATCGGGTGCTATCGCCACGACGGTGGCCGGGCGACGGTCGATCAGCTCGCGGCGGACTCCGCCGATCGCGCCCATGTGACGGTCTCCTCACGGTGTCGGGCGTAGTCGACCTTGCCGGTGGCTGCTCGTCCGATGCTGGGCACGAAGCGCACCCGGCGTGGCGCCTTGTATCGGGCCAGTGTGGATCGAACGTGGGCGGCCAGGTCGTCCTCGCTGGCCGTCTGGCCCTCGCGCAGCTCGACCACGGCGGCGACGGCCTCGCCGAAGCGCTCGTCGGGCAGGCCGACGACCACGGCGTCGCGCACGGCCGGGTGCCGCTTCAGGACCTCCTCGACTTCCTCGGGGAAGATCTTCTCTCCGCCGCTGTTGATCACCACGGAACCCCTGCCGAGCACGTGCACGCCGCCATCGGCGTCGACCTCGGCCCAGTCGCCGGGGACCGAGAACCGCCGCCCGTCGAAGACGCGGAAGGTGGCCGCCGTCTTGGTCTCGTCCTTGTAGTAGCCCAGGGGATTGCGGCCGCCGAGCGCCAGCACGCCCCGCTGGCCGGATCCGGGCGTGACGTCCATGCCGGTTTCGGGGTCGATGACGCGCACGTCGGTGCCCAGCGCGAACTGGGCGGTGTGCCCGGCGGCGGCGCCGCTCGACACCGACGTGCCCATGCCCAGCGCCTCGGAGGAGGAGAACGCGTCGATCAGGAGCATGGTGGGCCGGTGGGCCAGCAGGCCCCGCTTGGTCTCCTCGCTCCACATGACGCCGGACGAGATCATGGCGATGAGCGTGGACAGCCGCCAGCGACCCGGCTCGGCGTCGAGCGCGGCCAGGATCGGCTTGGCGAAGGCGTCGCCGACGATGGCGATGGTGTTGACGTCCTCCGCGTCGACGGTGTCGAGGAGCTCGGTGGGGTCGAAGCTGCGGCCGGTGAGCGTCACGACGGACCCGCCGATGGCCAGCATGGCGAGCGAGGTGAAGGCGCCGGTGCCGTGCATGAGCGGGCAGGCGGGCAGGTGGGCGGGACCCGGGCCGACGATGGTGCGTCGAACGTCGGCAAGACCGCCGTCTTCGGGAAGTTTGATGAGGTTGGAGCCGTTCAGACGGGCGAACAGGTCGTCCTGGCGCCACATGACGCCTTTGGGCGTACCGGTGGTCCCGCCGGTGTAGAGGAGGAACAGGTCGTCACCGCTGCGGCCCCACGGGGCCCGTACGGGGTCGTCGCCTCCGGCTGTCGCCGCCTGCTCGTAGGGGGTCGCCCAGTCGGGCAGCGGCCCGCTGCCGTCGTCGACCCACAGCCAAAGGCGCACGGCGGGGAGCTTGGGGCGCAGGCGCTCGATCCGCTCGGCGAAGGAGCCGTGGAACACGACGGCGACGACGTCGGCGTTCTCCCAGATGTAGAGGAGCTCTTCGTCCTCGTAGCGGTAGTTCGTGTTGACCGGCACCAGGCCGGCCTTGAACATGCCCGCCATCGACTCGACGTACTCGGGGCAGTTGTAGAGGTAGTGCGCGACCTTGTCCTGCCGGGCGAGACCGTGGTCGAGCAGCACCCGGGCGATCCCGTTGGCCCGGCGGTCCGCCTGTCGGTGCGTGGTGGTGCGGCCTCCGTGGACGAGCATGCGCGCATCGGGGATAGATC
>JAKAYQ010000072.1 GCA_021826725.1 Actinomycetes bacterium | reverse complement strand
GTCGCTCGGCCGGGTGAAGAGCTGGGACGTGGAGGAGAACGTGGTCATGAACTGCGAGCTGCTCTACTTCGGCCACAGCGTGGCGCCCTACCACATCGAGAGCACCTTCTTGGTCACGGCGGACGGCGCCGAGCTGCTGCAGACCATGCCGCCGGAGCTGCGCGTCCTCGGCTGACGAGGACGGTCGCCGAGCCCAGCCGTGGACCGCGACGCGGGTCACGAAGAGCCGGAGCTCGGCGTCGACGAGTGGGGCAGGGCCTGGGATCGGCCCAGGCCGCCGGGAGATGGTCGGCAGTGGATCAGGCCGGTCTGCCGCAGTGGCATGCCGGTACGAAACAGAGAGGGCTACAGCATGGAGACGAGCTTTGTCAGGACAGCGGTGACGGACCGCCCCGTGACGCAGGTCCGTTACGACTTCAGCGGGCAGGTGGTGCTGATCACCGGCGCCGCACGCGGCCAGGGGCGCAGCCACGCGCTCGGGTTCGCGAGGGCTGGAGCCGACGTGGTCCTGCTCGACTGCCCCGGTCCCCTCGGCAGCGTCCACTATGCGATGGCGGAGCCCGAGCAGCTGCACAAGACGGCCGAGGAGTGCGCGGCGCTCGGCGTCGGCGCGCTGGCCGTCGAGGCCGACGTGCGGGACAGCGCCGCGGTGGCGGCAGCTGTGGCGAGCGGTGTGGAGCGCTTCGGCAAGATCGACGTGGCTGTGGCCAATGCCGGTATCGCGTCGATCTACGAGGTGACGGACATGCCCGAAGAGGCATGGGACGAGTTGATCGACATCAACCTGAAAGGTGTCTTCCTGACTGCGAAGCACGTGGCGCCGCAGATGGTCGAGCGCCGGTCGGGCAAGATCATCATGACCGGGTCGGTGCACTCGTACACCGGCGTGCCGGGTTCGGCTCACTACGTGGCGTCCAAGCACGGCGTCGCCGGCTTGGCCAAGTCCCTGGCCATCGAGCTGGCGCCGTTCGGCGTCACCGTCAACTACGTGTGCCCCACAGCCGTCAACACCTCCATGGTGGACGCCATGCTCGGTCCCACCGTCCCTGACGACCATGGCGAGCGTCTCGTCGGGGTCACCGGATCGTGGAACCAGCTCCAGGAGGGCGCACCGCCCCTCGAGCCGGGGGAGATCACCCAGGCGGTGATGTGGCTGGCATCGGACGGATCGACGTACGTGACCGGTGCCCCGCTCTTTGTCGACGCCGGGTTCACTGCCAAGTAGCTGGTGCTCGCCTACCACGGAGCCGGCACTCGACCGGGGTCGCTGCTCGCTGGCGGCGAGGGGGGTGTGGGACCGCAGAGCCCGGCGAGGCAAAGGTCTCACGAGCTGTTCACCGAACGGACGTCCGGCGCACCGTCAGAGAGAGGTGGCGGAGTCCGGCGATGGCTGAAGGAGCAGAGATGCGGGTCACGGGCAAGCGCGTGTTGGTGACCGGAGCGGCGTCGGGTATCGGCGCGGCGTCGGCTCGCCGGTTTGCCGAGGAGGGGGCGCATGTCGCCATGGTGGACGTTGATGCCGACAGCGGCGCGGCGCTGGCCGCCGAGCTCAACGGTGGCTCGTCCCAGGTGCAATTTCACCGGGCCGACGTGGCGGACCCCGCCGGCGTGGCCGACATCGTCGCACAGGTGGCGGAAGAGCTCGGCGGGATCGACGTGCTGCACTCCAATGCCGGGATGGCCGCCGGCTCCTCCGGGCTCGGGACCGACATCGCCGATTGGGATCGGGTGCATGCACTCAACCTTCGTGCCCCGTGGCTGTGGAGCAAGGAAGTGCTGCCACACCTCCTCAGGTCCGGTACGGGTGCCATCGTCTTCACCGGCTCGACTTCAGGCATGGTCGGCTACCCCGGTGCGATCGCCTACACCTCCTCCAAGGGTGGACTCCTCAACCTCACCCGGTCCTTGGCGCTCGAGCTGGCCGAGCAGGGTGTGACAGTCAACTCCGTGTGCCCCGGCCACATCGACACCCCGATGACCCGCGGGTTCTTCGCCTCGCCCGACGGGCCCGACGCGCTTCGGGCCCGGCTGCAGGAGCACGCCGAGACGGTTCCCATGAAACGGCTGGGCCGGCCGGAAGAGGTTGCGGCCTTTGTGGTGTTCCTCGCTTCGGACGACGCCCGCTTCTGCACCGGCGGCATCTATCCGTGCGACGGCGGCATGACGGCTGCATGAGCGGGACGCTGGGGCTTGGCCGGGGCGTTGCGGCATGAGCGGGGCGCTGGGGCTAGGCCGGGGCGCGGGCGACGGTACGGCTCCCGGTGTCTGCCCGGCGACTTCTGGATTGTTTGCTCGCTTGTCCAGCTCGCGTGATCCGGATGTTGCCACTCGATCATCGTGCTTCGAGCCCTGGGAGGTTCCATGACCGACCGCTTCCCCGCACTGCGCTCACCGATCAGGCTCGGACCTGTCTCACTGCGCAATCGGATCGTTCTGCTCCCCCACGGGCTCTTCTTCGCCGCGTGGGACCGCTTGATCCCCACCGACAGGCACCTCGACTACTATCGGGCCCGGGCGGCGGGTGGTGTCGCCATGGTGTGCGTGGAATCGACGGTGGTTTCTCGCGACGGCCAGCAGAGTGCCCCCCTCGTCCTGTCGAGCGATCCACGGTGCGTCGAGGGGTACGCCCGGATCGCCGACGCCGTCCACACCGAGGGTGCTGTCGTGTCGGGCCAGCTCACCCACTATGGCAACCAGGCCAGCCAGACGGTGACCGGTGCGCCGCTGCTCGGCCCGTCGACCCTCGGGGATCCCGCTTTGCGCGAGCCGGCCCGGCCCATGGACGCAGACGACCGGGAGCGGATCACCGCCGACTTCGTGGCCGGGGCGCGCAATCTGGTGGCCGCGGGCTTCGACGTCGTCGACCTGAAGGTGGCGCACGACGGGCTCCTGCGGCAGTACCTGTCGCCGCTCTGCAACGACCGCCAGGACGAGTACGGCGGCAGCATCGCCAACCGGATGCGGTACCCGCTGGAGGTGGCGGCGGCGGTGCGCGCCGCTGTCGGCCCGGGCGTCGCGCTGAGCGTCAGGCTGGTGCTGGACGAGCGGCTGCCCGGCGGGTACGACCTTGCGGACGGCGTTGCCTTCGCCGCGGGTTTCGGAGCGTCGGGCCTCGTCGATTTCGTGATGGCCGACCTCGGGATCTGGGCGAGCATGCCCATGGTGGTGGCGCCGATGTCCGTGCCCGAAGGCTATGCGACGCCATCCGTCGCGGCTGCGGCGCAGGCGTGTGGTGTCCCTGTGGTCGGGTTCGGCCGCATCCACACCCCGGAGGCAGCAGAGCGCCTGGTGGCCGAGGGCACGGTGGGAGCGGTCGGCATGGCCCGCGAGCTGATCGCCGAGCCGGACTTCGCCCGCAAGGTCCTGGGCGGTCGGCCCGAGACGGTCCGGCCATGCACTGCGTGCAACCAACTGTGTGTCGGCAACGGCATGAAGGGTTTGCCCGTGTCGTGCACGGTGAACCCTGCTGTGGGGTACGGCGAGGCGCGCACGGCACCGGCGCGTGCTCCGATGCGGGTGGTGGTCGTCGGCGGCGGCCCGGCCGGGATGGAGGCCAGCCGGCTCCTGGCGGGCGTTGGGCACCAGGTGACGCTGTTCGAAGGAGGGGTCCGGCTCGGCGGGCAGCTCCTGGTGGCCGCCGAGACCGGGGGGCGCACCGGCTGGCAGCCCTATCTGGACTGGCTGGACCGGGAGCTGGCGGCGGCGGGCGTCGACGTCCGTACCGGGACGTTGGCGGACGTGGGGTCGGTCGGCGCGTGCGATCCCGATCTGGTGGTGTTGGCGTGCGGGTCGGACGCACCGCCGTCTACCGTTCCCGGCGCGGTCACACTCGAGGACTACCTGCGAGCAGGCGGGCACGGAGGTCGGGTGGTGTTCGCCGACATGGGAGCGGCTGGGCCCGCGCTGTGGAGCGCTGCCCTCCATGCCGCGATGCGCGGAGCAGCGGCGGTATCTGTGGTGACCCCGCTGCCTGCGGCGGTTGCCGACGTCGACGCGGCGACGTACGTCGATCTCTACGGCGAGCTCGTGCGCCGGGATGTCACCATGATGACGGACCATCAGGCGCTGGCGCTCGCGGATGGGACCCTGCAGGCGGTGAACGTCTACAGCGGGGTGGTTACCTCGCTCCACGCGGACACCGTGGTGGTCGCCGCCCAGCGCCGAACGGCCGGGCATGCCCTGGAGGCCGCGCTGCGGGCGCGTGCCGGGGGTCCCCGGGTGGTCCGGATCGGGGACGCGGTCGTCCCGCGCGACGCGGCCGCAGCCGTCCGCGACGCCTACGACCTGGTCGATGCGCGCCCGCGACCGGAAGGTCGAACGTCAGAGCTGCGGGATCCGCTCCACTTCGTCAGAAGCTGACTCACCGGCCAAGAACCCGAACGTCAACGCCGGACCGATCGTCCCTCCCGGGCCGTAGTACGCCTGCCCGGTGGGGGCGGCCGCACAGTTGCCGGCGGCGAACAGTCGCGGGATCACGTCTCCCTGGACGTCGACCACGCGACTGGCAGCGTCGATCACGGGCCCGCCCTTCGTGTCCAGTGCCCCCGGTCCGAGGAGGATGCAGTGGTAGGGGCCGGTGTCGTCGAAGGGTCGCATGGTGGGGTTCGGCAGCCCGGGCCGCACGGGGCCGGCCCACGCCTTCTCGAGCGGTGATTGACCGCGACCGAAGTCGTGGTCGACGCCTTCGATCGCCATCGTGCTGAACCGCCGGATGGTGTCGCCCAGTTGCTGCGAAAAGGTAGGCGCCAGGCGGACGCTGCCGATCTGCGGGCCGATCTCGGCAAGCCGGGCGTCGACCACTTCGGCAAGCTCGGCGAGCGATGGCGCGGACAGGAGGTTCTCGCGACCCTCGTCGGGCAACGGCACCGGCCACCTCGGCCGGTTGGTCGGCCTGTCGTCGTTCAGCACCGTGTCGTCGAAGATCATGAACAGCAGGAAGTTGACGTACTCCAGGCGACCGGGGTCCCAGACGTGGTGCACTTGGCCGCGATCGTTGTAGGCCATCTTCTCGTTCATGACCCGCTCCCCGAAGCGGTTGACGATGAGCATCGAATCACCGAACGGGTAGACGCAGTCACGCGGCGTGCGCCGGTCCCGAAGTGCCGATTCCACGACGACCTCGCTCCACCAGGCGTGGGCCATGGTCCCGAGGGCAGCGCCTGCTTCCATGCCGATGCGTACGAAGTCACCTCTCGCGGTGGGTGCTGCCGCCCCGCCGAGCACCGGCCCGCGCAGGAACGCGGTAGTCAGCTGCTCGTCGTGGAGGAATCCGCCGGTCGCGAACACGACTCCTCGCCGTGCGCCGACGAGCTGGGTGCTGCTCGCTCGCCGCGCCTCCACACCGACGATGGCATGGGTGGTGTCAGTGATGAGGTGGACCACGCGGGTCTCGAGCCGGACGTCGACGCCTGCTCTCGTACAGCTGTCGAGCATTGCATCGATGAGCAGCTGGCCGCCGGTTGCGTCCACGCCGGGACGATGGCCGGCTGGCATGCGCATGGCGATGGCGCGACCGACGGGGCGCTCGTCTTCGGGGAACGGCGCGTAGTAGTCAGGAAATGCAGGGTCGAGGGTGTCGTCGTACGGGATCGCCCCGAGCGATGCCAGTTCGGTGAATACGCGGGGACCGTGGTCGTAGAGCGTCTCCAAGAGTGCGAAGGCAGGTTCGTCGAGGCCGAACCGGGGCTGTTCCGGTGCGAAGCGGGTCGGGTGGGCCCCACGAGCCATGAACCGGAGGGCTGCCTCTCGCCCGTCGACCATGCCTGCCGCCGTCATGACGGGATTGTTGGGTATCCACATGACGCCGCTCGACTTGGCTGTCGTACCGCCAGGGTGAGGCGCTGCTTCGAGCACCACCACGGAGCGGCCCTGTCGTGCCGCCGCGAGCGCTGCCGCTAGCCCAGCCACACCAGCGCCGACGACGACGACGTCTGCGATGGCATCCCACTCGTCACCCCAAGATCCGTGCGGCTCGCGCTGCGAACGCTTCACCTTGCCTGCAGTATCGGACATGAAGAGTCTCCTTCCTGGTGGGGGTGCGGCCTCCAGTTCGGTGGGGGTGCGGCCTCCAGTTCGGTGGGGGTGCGGTCCCCAGTTCGGTGGGGGTGCGGCCTCCAGTTCGGTGGGGGTGCGGTCCCCAGTTCGGTGGGGGTGCGGTCGCTGTGCCGGTGGACGCACGACCCTGGCCCGGGGTCGCCGGGTCGCGACGTGGAACCGACCAACCGGCCGGGGACAATGACCTGGTTCAGTGCGGAACGACCACCCGGGCCTCGCCCTCCATCACGCGGTCGCCGTCGCGCTCCAACCACACCTTGCACGTGGCCAGCTGGCCATCGGGTGAGGGCTCCACGGCGATCACCCGACCACCGGCCACAACGCGGTCCCCGCCGAGCACGTTGGCCAGAAAACGGACCCGGAGCATGCGGAGGTGCTGATGGCCGCCGGCCCACGCCGCCAGCATGTTGGCCACGTATGCCATGTTGTTCGGCCCCTGGTTCACCGGGCGTTCGCCCATTCCGAGCGACCGCACGGCGTCTACGTCCCAGTGGATGGGGTTGGGATCGGCGAGCAGGGCCGCCATCGTCTTCATCTTGTCGGGGTCGACGTGCTCGACGACCCACTCGGAGATCACGTCCCCGGCGGCAACGGTCGGCATCAGTTGTCCCTCCGTGGGAAGACGAACGAGTTGGTGGACACCGCAGCCACCTGGCCGGCGGCGTCGACGAGCTCGAGCCGGAACGCGACGATGTCGAACACGCCGACCCGCTTGCCCTCCTTGCGCTCGACGTCGGTGATGCCGCCGCGGATGGTGAACGACTCGCCGACACGCAGCGGCCGGCGCAGGTCGATCTCTGCCTCGCCGAACATCACCCCGTCTTCGGCAGTGGCGCCGGCCAGCGCGAACAGGTCGTCGAGGGAGATGCCCATGCCGGCCAGCGCGCCGTAGTAGCAGAACATCGGGTGGGCGATGTCGTCGGGGGGAACCGGTGACAGCACCGCATCGCAGGTCAGCCAGTTGCGGTACGGCTCGATCCGGTAGCTTCCGCCGGGGAATTGGTGGCCCACGATGGACTGCAGGTCGGCCAGGGACGTCATGACGTCACGTTCCTCGGGCCCAGGAGGTGCCCGTTCCTGGGGCCCACGGAGTGGCGGTCCCCCACGGGGGTGGTGTCACGGCTCCCGGTAGGGATGGTGGTGGAACGGCGGCAATCGGTGTGATCCTGCACGTCCCCTCCTCGGCTCACGGCCCGTCTGGAGCGGGCCTGCAGTACCTACCAAACTATCGACCGTTTGAACTCGCTGGCAAGCACCAGGCGTGCGTTGAAAAACAAACGTACGATTGGTAGGTTGAGAGCTGCCCGGAGCGATCCGGGCCGGAGCCGGGACAGTGCCGGCCCGCAGGCCCGGGCACCGGGCCGGAAGGGGAGGGAGCGCCATGGCGCCGACCATGGAGCTGGACGAGAACGACGTCCACGACGTCTTCTTCGCAGAGGGCCTGACCGACGGGCTGCCGATCGTCCCGCCGACACCGGAGCGGGTCGCGGCCATGGTGGCGGCCGGCGGGCTCGCCGCCAGCGACGTCATCGGTGCCATCCCGGCCCGCAACCGCACCGTCACCGTCGAGCTGGCTGCCGTCAACGCCGTCATGGCCGGCTGTGCCCCGGCCTGCTTCCCGGTCGTGCTTGCCGCGCTGTCGGCCATGCTCGATCCGGTGTTCAATCCCAACGCAGTGCTCACCAGCACTGGTGGCGCGGCGCTGTGCCTGGTGGTGAGCGGTCCCTTGGCCGCCGATCTCGGTATCAATTCCGGGCACGGTGCGCTCGGCTCGGGCCACCGGGCCAATGCCACCATCGGCCGCAGCCTGCGCCTCGTGGCCATCAACGTGCTCGACGCCCGTCCGGGCCGGATGGACGGGTCGTCGCTCGGCAACCCCGGCAAGTACTCGCTGTGCTTCGCCGAGTCCACCCCGCCCGAGCCGTGGGTGCCGCTGCGGGTCGAGTTGGGCTACGAGCCCGAGGACACCACGGTGACCATCATGGCCACCGAGGGGCCCCGCCAGGTGGCCAACCTGCTCAACGGCGACGGGCGCGGGCTGCTGCGCACCTACGCGGCGGCCATGCGCAACCCGACGACATTCTGCGTCGGCAAGGGTGGCCAAGCGATCGTGGTGCTCGGTCCCGAGCATGCTGCAGCCATGGTCGAGGCGGGCATCAGCCAGGCGGAGATGCGTGACTACCTGGTCACCGCCAGCCGGGTGCGCCCCGAGGAGCTCGAGGAGGCCGGCGTGCTGCTCGAGCAGGGTTCGCAGCACGACATGACGCCGGGTCCCGACGGCCGGCTCCCCGCGGTGCGCGAGCCCGGCGACATCGTGCTCGTGACCGCCGGCGGCGGTGGTGCCGGCTGGTCTGCGTACCTGCCTGCGTTCGCCCCAACCATCCACACACGGTCGGTGACCCGACGTGTCCGCCTGCCGGGCGAGGCCCTGCCCGACTGCGGTCCCGACAGCTGCACCGTGGACCTCTCGCGGTAGACGACCGACATCACGCCACCCACCGCGGGACGCGACCGGCCCCACCGCCACGCTCGACCCGACGACACGAGGAGCACCCCATGGCAACCATCACCGTCCTTCGCCCCGACGTGAACGAAGCCGACGCGCCGGCGTTCCCGCTTGCACCGCCGCCCGACACCAGCCGTCCCCTGGTGCTGACGCTCATCGACAACGGCAAGCCGAAGGCCCGGGAGCTGCTGCAGGCCATCGCCGCCGAGCTCGCGCACCTCGTGCCGCTGGCCAGCGTGGAGACCGTTCGCAAGGAGGCAGCCGCCAAGCTCCTCTCGGAGGACGACGCCCGGGCCATCGCCGAGCGGTCCGACATCGTCATCGCCGGGCTCGGGGACTGCGGCGCCTGCTCCGCGTGCAGCGTGGACGACGCGGTGGAGATGCAGCGACGCGGCGTCCCCGCCGTGGTCGTCATCTCGGACGTTTTCCAGGGGCTGGCGGCGTCGTTCTCCGCTTCGCGGGGCCTGCCGGCCTGTCCCACCGCGGTGGTCCCGCACCCGGTGTCGTCCAAGAGCGACGAGCACATCGCCGAGCTGGCCCGGCGTGTCGTGGGCACCGTGCACGAGCAGCTCGTCGGTTCGCGGGCCCCGGTCGGTGCTCTGGCCGGCTGATCCCCCGCTGGCTGGTGCTCTGGCCGGCTGATCCCCGTTTGCCGGTGCTCTGGCCGGCTGATTCCCCGTTTGCCGGTGCTCTGGCCGGCTGATTCCCCGCTGGCTGGTGCTCTGGCCGGCTGATTCCCCGCTGGCTGGTGCTCTGGCCGGCTGATCCCCCGTTTGCCCGACGCGGCCTATGAAACGCCAGTCGGGGAGCGGTTGGAGGAGAGTTGAACTGATGGACTTCGCAATGACCGACGAGCAAGTCGCCCTGCAGGACATGGTCCGGTCCTGGGTGGAGGCCAACTGCCCCAAGGACGTGGCACGGGACCTCGAGCGCCAGGAGCTGGCGTTTCCCTTTGATCTGTGGGATCGGATGTCCGAAGCGGGCCTGCACGGCATCGGCATCGACGAGCGCTACGGCGGCCAGGGAGGGGACATCACCACCCAGATGCTGGTGGCGAGGGGCCTGGCCCGGTCGCTGGCCGGGCTGACGTGGATCTGGGGCATCTCGTCGTTCGCCGGGGGCAAGTCGGTCGGCCTGTACGGGACGGAGGAGCAGAAGCAGCGCTTCCTGCCGGACTTGGCGGCCGGACGGCTGCGGTTCGCCATTGCCGTCACCGAGCCCGGCGGCGGCACCGACGTGCTCGGCGCCATGCGAACCCGGGCGGAGCGGGTTCCCGGCGGCTGGCGCATCACCGGCCAAAAGACGTGGTCGACGTGCGCCAACGTGGCCGACTACCTGCTGCTGCTGGCCCGCACCGAGCAGAACCCGCAACGCAAGACCGACGGCCTGACGCTGTTCCTCGTTCCCCAGCCGTCCGCCGGTCTGGAGACGCAGCCCATCCACAAGCTCGGCATGCGCTGCATCCCGAGCTGCGAGGTGTTCCTCGACGCCGTGGAGGTCCCCGACGACTTGGTGCTCGGCGAGCCGGGCGGGGCGTGGCGGATGCTCACCGGCACGCTCAACAACGAGCGCATCATGCTGGCTGCACTGTGCTGCGGCATCCTCGACGGGGTGCTCGAGTCGGCCGTCGAATACGTCTCGGCACGCCAGGCGTTCGGCCGATCGATCGGCGAATTCCAGGCGGTGCAGCACTTTTTGGCCGACATCGCCATGTGGCGGGCCCAGGCGGAGCTGGTCACCTCGCGCGCTGCATGGCTGCAGAGCCAGAACCTGCCGTGCGCCACCGACGCCAACATGGCCAAGCTGATCGCGTCGGAGTACGCGGTCCAGGCCGCCGATCTGGGCATCCAGATGCTCGGCGGGATGGGCTACTCGGCCGAGACGGACATGCAGCGGTACTGGCGTGACGCCCGGATCTACCGGATCGCCCCCATCAGCAACGAGATGGTGCGTAACGTCGTGGCCGAGTCGCTCGGTCTCGGGCGGTCGTTCTGACATGGGCGGGCCGATCTGACAATCCCAGGAGGAGCACCGTGGAAACCGACATCGAGGCAAGCGTCCGAGCACTTCGCGACGAGCGGGCCGTGGCCGACGTGCTGGTGCGGTACTTCCGCGGCATCGACGCCGGCGAGCCCCAGGTGGCGGTGTCGGAGTTCGCCGACGATGCGAAGGCCGACATCATGACAGGCAAGGTCTACGAGGGGCGGGACCGGATCGGCCGGGCGCTGGGCCGTATCCTCGTCCGCTACGAGCGCACCAGCCATCACGTCACCAACGTGCTGGTCGAGGTGGACGGCGACCGGGCGGTGTGCTCTGCCTACGTCTACGCGTTCCACCGGATGAAGGACAGCGGCAACCCGTGGCACCTGTGGGCCCGCATCCGCGAGGACCTGCGCCGCGAGGACGGACGCTGGGTGGTGGCATCGCACCGGCTGTTCGGGCTCGATTCGGTTCCCGACCGCGACGACATCCCCCGGGACTGGTATGTGCACCCCGCTGCGGTGCCCGGCGAGCTCACCGTCGGCCGGGCCGCCGCCAGTGGCGAGCGGTAAGGAGACCCCGATGGAACAGCGCCCAGCGACGTCATCTCCGGCTGCGTCCCACAACGCGATGTCCCCTGCCGCGTCTGCTGTTGCCGGGCCGGCGGGGGCCGAGCGGGTCGCGACCGAGCGCATCGACGCCATGGCCGGGTCCGGCCGGCTGCCTGCCGGCACGGTGGCGCTGTGCGTGGCGGCGGTCGCGGCGTGGAAGGACGAGCCCGTCTGGCTCCGCGTGGCGCTGGGGATGGCCCCGCGCCACGGGGTGGCGCCGGCCGCGCTGCGCCACGTGGGATCGCTGCTGGTGCTGGCGCGCGGCACCTGTGCCGAGCGGCGCTACCTGGCCGCGCTAGCCCAGCTCTTCCCCGACGTGGCAGCCATGGCGGTGAGTGAGGGCCCCGGGGACGGCGCCGGGGATCCGTGGGCCTACTTCGAGGCGCACTTCGGTTCGGTGCCCGACCGTGTCCGGCTGCTCGGGGAGCTGCTGCCCGACGAATTCGTCACCTACGCGCGCAGGCACGCAGCCGCCCTGCACAGCGACGTGCTCGATCCTGCGGCCGCGGAGCTCGTCCTCTGCGCTCTGAACGCCTCCGACTTCCAGCAGGAGTTTTTGCGGATCCACGTTGCCGGCGCCCGCCGGGCGGGAGCCACCGAGATCGAGATCGCCCAGGCGGCGTACGCGGCGACGCCGTTCTCGGGTATCGCCGCATGGCCGGCGGTCGCCGCCGCCATCATCGCCACGCGGCCGGAAGCGGATGCGGGTCCGGGGTCAGCGGTGGGTCGGCAGGCGGAAGCACCACCGCCGATGGACCGACAGGTGGGCACGGTGCCGGCATGACGGTCGTCGCCGATCGAAGCCAGTGGACGGTCACCCGGCTGCTGGCCGAGCGCAGCAGGGAGTTCGGCGACCGGACGCTCGCCACCTTTGGCATCGGCGAGGCATCGCTCGGCTACCGCGAGGCGGAGGAGCTGTCGGGGCGGGTGGCGGCCAACCTCGTGGCCGAAGGTGTCGGCCCCGGCGACAGCGTGCTCGTGATGATGCGCAACCGGGTCGAGTTCGTCCTCACCTGGCTTGGCCTGGCGCGGATCGGGGCGGTCCAGGTTCCCGTCAACGTCGACTACACCGGTGCGTTCCTGGAGCAGGTGGCGAACCAGTCGGGCGCCCGTCTGTTGGTAGCCGAGGGCGACCTGCTGCCCGCTGTCGTGCGCTCCGCCGGCCACCTCGCGCACCTGCGCCGGGTGCTGGCCGTCGGCGCCGTTGGTGCGGATGCCGCCGAAGCGTTCTCCGTGGCGGACTTCGCCACCCTGCTGCGACCTGGGGACCCGCCACCGTTCGAGACCAGCGCCCGGGACGTCGCCGGCATCTACTTCACCTCGGGGACCACCGGGCGGTCCAAGGGTGCCATGGTGACCAACGCCCAGGCGCATTTGCTGGCCGAGCGCCACCAGGAGCTCATGCGCATGGGCGAGGGCGACGTGTTCATCACTCACCTGCCCCTGTTCCACATCAACGCCCAGGTCCTGGCCATCACCAACGCCATGCTGGTAGGGGCGTCGGCTCGGCTCGAGCCGCACTTCTCGGCCAGCAATTGGCTGCGCCAGGTGCGCGCGGCGAAGGCGACGCACACCGGGTTGCTCGGGGTGATGCTGAGCTTCCTGCTGAAGCAGCCGGTGAACGCCGCCGACGCCGGCAGCGGCCTGCAGTGCGTGTGGACCGTTCCCTGCCCCGCCCCCCAGGCCCGCCAGTTCAAAACCCGCTTCGGCGTCGGCCGCCTGGTGTCGTCCTATGGCTGCACCGAGGTCGGGATGGTGGCGAGCCAGGACGACGACGACGGGGTGCTGGGCAGCGCCGGCCGGGTGGGGTCCGACTGGTACGAGTCGGCCGTCGTCGACCCGGAGACCGACGAGCCGGTCGCCCCGGGCGACCCCGGCGAGATGGTGGTCCGGGGCCGGGTGCCGTGGGTGGTGACGCCCGGCTACGTCGGCAGCCCCGACGAGACGCTTCGGGTGCTGCGCAACCAGTGGTTCCACACCGGCGATCTGGTCCGCCAGGACGAGGAGGGCCGGATCTGGTTTGTGGACCGGGTCCGCGACTGCATCCGGCGCCGTGGCGAGAACATCGCCTCCGTGGACGTCGAGTCGGTGCTGACCGGGCATCCGGCCATCGCCGACGCGGCTGCCGTCGGCGTGCCGTCCGAGGAGCCTGGCGGCGAGGACGAGATTCTCGCCTGTGTCGTGCCCGCTCCCGGGCAGGAGGTCACCGCCGAGCACGTGTGGGCGTGGTGCGACGACCGGCTTCCTCGGTTCGCCGTGCCCCGGTATGTCGAGGTCGCCGCGGAGCTGCCTCGGACCCCGACCGGCAAGGTCACCAAGTACGCGTTGCGCGACCGTGGGCTCACCGCAGGCGTGGCGGACCGCGGCGCGGCGATCGGTGGCTCCAAGCGGGCTGCGCCGGCAGGTCTCGGCAGCTCGGCTGGTGTGGCTGGTGTGGCTGGGGCAGATGAGGTGGGCGAGGCGCCGGTGGGCCGAGGCGCGCGGGATGGTGCCATGGACGCCGATGTCGCCGGCTGACCGGCGCGTCGATCACGAACGGAGAACGGCATGCGCATCGCGGTGATGGGGGCAGGGGCCATGGGCTCGGCGTTCGGTGGGTACCTGGCCATGGCCGGGCACGATGTGGTCCTGGTCGACGTCCGCCAGGAGTGCGTCGACGCCATCGGCGTGCAGGGTGGGCTGATGCTGGAGCTCCCGGG
>JAKAYQ010000300.1 GCA_021826725.1 Actinomycetes bacterium | reverse complement strand
CGTGGCTCGACCACGGCCGCCTCTTCGACCACCGGTTCGTCGACGATGCCCGCGACGTCGTCGTCGTCGACGACGTCGTCCACGTCATCGAGCTCGTCTTCTGCGTCGACGTCGACGTCGAGGTCGTCGACGTCGAGGTCGTCGACGTCGAGCTCGTCGGGTTCTGCGACTTCATCGAGATCGTCGGCCATCCCAGCCCTTCAGCAGCCTTCTCACAGCGGTCGTGACGCCGGGGGAGCATATCTGGAGTTCGGGCGGGCCGTGCCGAACACGCCCATCGCGGTCGCCATCCTGCGGGACCGCCGCCGGCGAGGCTCGGGCTGGTCCGGCCGCGTGCTCCGCTCGCCACCTGGTCAGCAGGCACGTGCACGGCGCATCGCACACCGACACCATGGGCTGCGACGGTCGTCCTCCCAGGCATAGGTGCCGTCACAGCACGCTTGGCTCTTCGGCTGCAAGGCGGGTGGGCTCGGGGAAGCCTTTGGCACCGGCTGGTGACGGCTGAAGGAGCCGCCACCAGCCGTTCTCTACTCGGCACCCCGAGTGCCCACCGCCTCTTCGTACATCCCCCCTGACCCCTAGCGTGCCCCTGCCGAGCGGGCTCGAGGTCGGGTGGAAGTGACTGGTCCTTTACTATGAGCCTTCGGTGCAGCGGCGTCAAACGCCCTGCACGCCGCGGCGCTCCGCCACCCGCTGCTCCGACTGCAAACGCTCGAGCCCGTGGTCGTCGTGGTCGACGAACCGCATGGCGGCGGCGATGGTCCGGTGGCCTGCCTGTCCGGCGATCAGGTCGTGCATCTTCTGCGCCACAGCGCGGTAAGCCGGGTGCCCTTCGCGACCCGACCGCAGCTCGATGAGGTGCATGGCCTCGCGGGCGTTCATCTGCATGCTGAAGCGGACCAGGTAGCCGAGCGCGACGGCGTACGCCGCCTGGTCGGGCCACGGCGCGACGAGGGCCTCATACAGCTCGCCCGAGCGGTCCAGCGACTGCTGGTAGGCACCACCGAGGCCCGCCTCCTCCACCAGGGCGGGGATCTCTGCACCCAGTTGCGGGCCGAGCGACTGCCACTCGACGGTGAGCATGCGGTGGCGTTGCAGGTCGCGAAACGCCCCATAGTCGCAGACGACATCGAAGCGGTAGGACGTCCGCTCGAACGCCCGACCCGGCCGGTGACGCCGGTTCACCCGCTCACCGACGTAGGCCTGCATGAGGGCAGTGCGCTCCGTCTCGTCGAGACGGGCCACCCGGCGGGCGATCTCCTGCTCGGGGAGCGAGCTATGGGGATAGCAGATCGCTGCCAGCACCGTGGTCTCCCCGTCAGGGTCCCAGTCCACCAGCTCCACACCCGGTGATCGGGGCCAGGGTCCCGACGATGCCGCCGTGCCGGCCGCCTGCGGGTGGTCGATGCCCGGACGGTCCCGGAGCGCTCCGGGCAGCACGGTGGCTCCAGGCACGGCATCGTCGGGCCAGAGCCGGGCCACCACGTCGGCCGTGCGGCGGCCGGTCTCCTCCAGGTAGGACACCCAGGTCCCGCCCCGGTCGGGACGGTCGAGGCGGCTCAGGAACGACGGGATGACCTTTCTCAGCTCGACCACCATGAGATCGGCGTAGCGCCGCGCCTCGGGAAGCGGGTGTGCACGCATCCGGAGCAGCAGCTGCTCGTAGCTCTGGCCCGAGCCGTAGATGCCGACGTTTGACAGGGAGCCGGCCGGCAACAGGCCTCGCAGGGCGTCGAGCGCCTTGGCTCGAACGGCCCGCCGGTGCGGGATCTCGGCCTCGCCGGGTAGCCGCGGGAACCGCCGGGCCAACCATGCCGTCATGGTCGGCAAGAGCTCGGCATAGGTGTCGAACATGCGGTCCATGTCCCCCACGTAGCGGGCGCCCAGTGGCGAGGCCAGCACGCCGGGATCTCGGTAGTAGCGGTAGTGCCCACTTTCGAGTCGGCTGTCGTAGCCGATGTAGCGGGTGGACTGCTCCAGGTACGCCATCAAACGGCCCCGCTCCAGGACCTTCGTGAGCAGGTTCGACGACTGCTCGCACGCCAGGTGCACCCCGCCGAGCTGGGCCACGGAGTCGTCTCCGTACTCGCCGAACATGCGGTCGTAGAGGGCTTCCGCCCGCCTGAGACCCACGGTGGCATCGACGTCGGCGTCGCCACGAACGTCCAAGTCGTCGACGAACTCGTCCAGGAAGAGCCGGCGCAGGCTCTTGGGTGAGCGGGAGTACCGAGCGAACAGCGCCCCCTTCACCACCTCGGGGAGGTTGACCAGTGCGAAGACCGGACTGTCGAGGCTGGTGACGTACCGCCGGAGGACGTCGGCCTCCTCATCGGTGAACTGCTCCTCTACGTAGGGCACCATGCGGGGGTCAGACTACGGCGGCCGCAGACCGGGTGCGGGGATGCCCGACGCGGTCCCGGGCGCCGGTGGCGTGTCGCTTCCTTAACGCTACGTGGTCTTGTGAGCACACTCGGGTATTTCTCGTGGTGGCAGGGGGCGTGGCGAACCCATCGGCGGGCTGATCGATCGCCCCGCCCCCCGCCGACGCCGCTTGCCCGCTCCCCCGCCTTCCCCCCGCCCGCTCCCGTCCGACCTTCGGGCGTGTGCCCGTGCCGGTGTGCCCGTGCCGGTGTGCCCGTGCCGGTGTGCCCGTGCCGGTGTGCCCGTGCCGGTGTGCCCGTGCCGGTGTGGCAGTGGCCTGCTCCCCTGCCGACGCCGTCCGTCCCGAGGCCGCAGCGCAGGAGGAGCCCGAAACCACAGTGCTACGGCGCGTCCTCCCGGCCGTTCCCGTGCGG
>JAKAYQ010000071.1 GCA_021826725.1 Actinomycetes bacterium | reverse complement strand
TTCCGATCTGCTGGCCCGCTCCTCGTCTTCGGCCGCGCGGCGAGTCGACTCCGCGGCGTCGAGGTCACCGGCCAGCCGATCAATCTCGCCGAGCTGCACCTCGGTCACCGATCGGGCTTCGTCCAGCGCCAGCCCCACCCGGCCCGACAGCGACGCGATGCCGGCCGTGGCGGCAGCGAGCTTGGCTCGCAGGTCCGGCAGGTCGCCGGTGTCCTTGTCGTACCGGTCCGTGCCGGCCACCAGCCTGTCGATGACCTCGGCATGCACCAGCAGGTCGGCAGGGACCTCGACTTCCGCCAGCTGACGCCCGAGCCGTTCGAGGTCGTCGGCCAGTGCGCGGACCCCGCTCGCCGACTCGTCGCGACGTGCGACCAGCCCCTCGACCCGCTCGGCCCACGCCGGGGTCTGCACCGGGCCGGAAGCCTTGGCGGCCACCAGCTTGGCGAGCGCGTCGCTGCGCTCGGCCAGCAGCGGCAGGGCGCCCTGCAGGCGCACCAGGTGCTCGTGCGCCAGGCGGGCTTCGGCTCGTTCCTCGCGCAGCGTCGCCACCCGCTGAGCGGCCACCTCGGCTGCCTCGCGGGCTCGCTCCCAGTCCCGGGAGCGAGTGCGCAGGTCCCGCACCTCGCGCTGAAGGTCGCGCACCTGGCGCAGCGCACTGGGGATCTCCTGGACGCGGCCCTGCGGCAGGAACAGCTCGTCGCACCGGTCGTGCAGCGACGCGAGCAGCCGGCTCAGGCTGGTCGACCCCAATCCCGCGCCGAACACGAGGCGCCCCAGCTCGCCGTCGCCGTCGAGCAGCTCCTGCGACCGGTGGCGCAGCTCCTCGTGGTCGATGCGGAACAGCGACGTGAACAACGCCCGGTCGGCCCCGCCGAGCAGATCGGCCAGCCGGCCCTCATCGACGGAGGCGCCGTCGGGCCCTACCAGCGGCTTGCTGCGGATGCCCTGACGGACCACCTCGAGCACGGTGCCGTCGCCGGCGACCAGCCGGCCGCCGACCCGGAGGCTCTCGCGCCCTCGTCCGAAGTGGTCGGCGCTGCCCCGCTCGATCCCGAACAGCAAGGCCGTCAGCGCACGCATGGTGGTCGACTTGCCGGCCTCGTTGGGGCCGAGGACGACCGTGAGGCCGGGGGTGGCGGCCAGCTCGTCGAGTCGCTGGCCGACGAGGTGCCCGTAGGCGACGAGGTCGAGGCGCTCAACCCGCACGTCGGCCACCCCCCAGCTCGGCCAGCAGCAGCGCTTCCACCTCGGGGAGCAGCGCTGCCACCCCTGCCGGACCGAGCCCTGTGGCGCCGACGGCGTCGAGCGCGCCGGCCTCCGCTCCGAGCCTGGTGCGCAGCGGGTCGAAGATCCCCGCCAGCTCGGCCTGCAGCCCAGGGTCGGCAGCGGCAGCTGCCACCAAGTCGCGTACGGCCCGAACAGCGTCGCTCGCCGCGCCGGCTGCCCGCTGGGGGTGACAAGTGCGCAGCTCCACCTTTTCCAACCAACGGCGGCCGGATGAACCGGCGAGATCGGCCCGCAGCTGGGTCGTCCACCGCTGCCGGTCCGCGACCAGCCGGTCGGCCGCCGCCATCTCTCCGACAACTGCGACCCTGATGGCGCACAGCATGCCGTCGACGACGTCGGGCGATCCCGCCACAGCGTCGACCACCCGGGTGCACACCTCGTCGACGTCGGTCGCGCCACCGGCGTCGACGGCGACCCGGACCCAGCGGACCACGTCGAGCGAGTGGTGGGTGGCCGAGACCACCCGATCGCCGTCGAACACCACCACCGTCGCGCCCTTCGGACCAGTCTCCTTGGCGTGGCGGCCTTGCAGGTTGCCGGGAAAGACGATGTGCTGCCCGTCGCGCTCGATGTCGTCGCGCTGGTGGACATGCCCGAGCGCCCAGTAGGCGTAGCCGCGCGTCACCAGGCCGTCCACCGTGCACGGTGCGTAGGGGTCGTGACCGGGGCGACCGTCGAGCGCGGTGTGCAGCACACCGACGTTGGCCATGCCGGGCACCGGCCGCGGATAGGCAGCCGACAGGTTGTCGGTGATCGCACGGGTGGCGTAGCTCTGCCCGTGGACCGCGAGGCCCAAGTCGCCGAGCACCACCGTCTCCGGCGCGTCGGGGGCGAGCACCCGCACGCCCTCCGGCGGGCGCAGCCGCCGCGTGATCTCACTGGCCGCGTCGTGGTTCCCGTAGGCGATCACCACCGGGATCCCCGACTCGACCAGGCGGGCGAACTGCCGGTGCAGGAACACCGCGGTGTCGTAGTCGTCGCGCTCCGAGTCGTACAGGTCGCCCGCCACCACCACGCAGTCGACGGCGTCGCGCACAGCCAGGTCAACCAGGTTCTCGACCGCCATGCGGGTCGCACCGCGCAGCTCGTCCACGGGCGCGTCACCAGCAGCAGACAGGCCCCGCAGCGGGCTGTCCGCGTGGATGTCGGCGGTGTGCAGGATCTTCACAGGCAGCTCCCCAGCCGGCCGCGGCGTCGACCACGGCAGGCAGGCGCATCGTATGACGTGGGTGTTGCACCCACGTCGGACCCCGAGCCCGACCGTGCCGGGCTCCGGCGCCGACCACGGCCGGCCGGACGGCCGGACGGCCGGCAAGGGACCGTGTCCCCAAAAGGCGTGTCCGCGGCCACCGGGGGAGGCGTGTGCCCAAAAGCCGTGTGCCCGGGAGCCGCAGCAGCCGTGCCCACCGCTGCCGGGGTAGCAGGCGCGACGGTGCGGCGCCTGCGCGCGCGCCGTGGTCAATCCCCGCCCGACCATTGCGCCACCGCCGACGCGATCTCCTCGGCCACCGCAACGGGTTGCTCCGCGTGCACGTCGTGATCGGCAGGAACGAACCACCGCACCCGAGCCCCGGCACCGGCATCGGCGACCGCCCGCTCCACCGCCGATCGCTTGCCCGCCGCCCAGCCGCCGGCGTGCCCGTCGTCCACCATGAGCAGCAGCACGGGCACGACCAGGTGTGGGAAGACCTCGGACGGGCGGTGCGCCCACAGCCCGTCGAGCACCTGCAGGTGCCGGTCGAGCGTGAGCCACGGCGCCACCGTGCCGTCCGGCCGCCGCTCGACGTTCGCCATCGTGCCGGCGATCGCCAGGTCGGTCCACCCCGGGTGCGCATGGCGGATCGCCCGCTCGAGGTCAGCCCCCGGCATCCCGGAAATGGCCGGCGGCGCCAGCACACGCCTGACGTCGTCAGGGTCGGCGAACCGCTCGGCCAGCTCGATCACCCCGCCGTCGACGCCGACGGCGCCGCAGACGGCGCTGGGATGCCGGGCGGCAAGCTCGACCACCACGTTGCCGCCCCACGACTGGCCCGCCACGACCGGCCGCCGCCACGAACCAGGGTCGCGGCTCCGCAGGTAGTCGAGCACCGGCACCAGGTCGTCGGCCACGGTCGCCATGTCGTAGCCGGTGTCGGGCTTGTCGGAACGGCCGTGCCCACGCAGGTCGACCGTGCACACGGCGTTCCCCAAGCGCCGGAGCTCCGCGGTGACGCCGTCCCACAACCGGGCGTTCGACGCCAGACCGTGGACGAGCACGGCACCGGACCGGGTGCCGTCCCACACATCACAGACCAACCCGACGCCACCGACACCGGCGACCGTGACGGTCACGCTGGGCGCCGGCAGATCCGGCTCGACCTGGCCCCGCGCTACCTGGACCATCCCGTCGCCTGCCACGGACGCTTCCTCGTTGCGCGTGGGGCCGGGCATCCCCGGACCCTACCCACAGCCGGCACCCAGCCGACCGTCGGCACTGCCGGTGCCCAGCGCATCACCGGACCAACCACCGGCGCTGCCAGCGTCACGCGCCGGCCAGGATGTTCTGCAGCTGGTTGAAGTCGGTGTCGAACTGGGTGAGGGACTGGTCGAGGCCCGAGCCGGTGGCGATCTGCTGGTACTGGGTCGCGTCCGTCGCTGTGGCGAGCTGCTGCAGAACGAGGACGGACTGCCGGCCCACCGCTGCCAGCTGCTGCTCGGCCGCCTGGGCCCGGACCGGCATGGCGATGCCCTGCAGCCGGTTGACGAAGGTGTCGAGGTGGCCAGCGAAGGTTGCGTCGGCCGCGGTCACGCACGGCAGCGGCTGGGCCTGGCTCGCGCAGCCCTGTGTCTGCTGGTCGAACGCTGTCACCTGCTGAGAGAGGGAGGCGTAGTCCCGCTGCAGGCTGAGGTTGGCCTGGAGAGAGCTGGCAGCCTGCGACAGGCTGCCACGGACGCTGATCGCGGCGGCCACGTAGGCGGGGATCCAGAGCAGCCCGAGCGCGCAGAAGACCACCACGAGCGTCCGAGCGCGGGAGGTCAGGAGGAGGACCCAGCGGCGCGGGTCGACCGAACCCCACCCAGCGGCCACCGGAGCAGGAGCCGGACCCCACCCAGCAGCCGCCGGAGCAGCAGCCGGACCCCACCCGGGCGACGCCGGAACAGCACCGGCTGCCCAGCCGGGACCGGACGGCGCCAGACCCGGGCCTGTCCACGGTGCAGGACCGGTGAAGCCTGCGCCGGGCGCCCACGGGTATGGGCCGGAAGGGTCCTGGGACGGCACCTCGGGCTGGGCGGCCGCAGCGACCGGGTCCGGCACCGGCGCCGCCCCGAAGCCGAGCGCGGCGGGCTCTGGGCCGTCGTAGGCGACCGCGGCCGGCTCCACTTCGCGGAACCGGGCCCAGGCGTCGTCCTGCTCTTCGATCGGCCAGGTTCGTCCCGGTGCCGCGGGGTCATCGCGCCGCCAGATCCCGCATACTGCGCGGTCGGCGGAGTAGCCCCAGAGGTAGGTGCCACCGCCGTAGGTGAAGACATCGGGAACCGTCGGCGCGACCACGACCGCCGGCACCTCCGGACCGCCAGCCCCGTCAGGCTGCGCCTCGGCCACCCCGTAGCCCTGCACTTCGGCCGTCTGGGTCGAAGGGGGGCTCGCGCCGTACGGCGCCGTTGCCACCGGGGGGTACCCCGGTGCCTGGGAGCCGTACGCCGGGTCCCAGGGCCCCTGAGCGCCGTACCCCGGGGCTCCCGACGGGTCGCCGCCGTACCCCTGAGCCTCGTACCCCTGAGCCCCGTACCCCGAGCCGCCAGCGGGGTCGGCACCTGGCCATGCCGGGCTCGTACCGCTCCACGACGCGACCGGAGCCGGCCACTGCGCGTCGGGAACTGCCGATCCGAGCGGTGCCATCCCCGGCAGTCCGCCACGCTCGTCCGCGGTCCCGGCCTGGTCGCCGAGCAGGCCCCCGGGGTATTCGGCGGTGAGCATCTGGTTGTACGCGGACACCCGGAGCTGGTAGCGCAGCGCTGCAGTGAACGCCTGGTGCAGCGTGTCGGGCAGGCTCCCCGACACCAGCACGATCAGCCAGGCGACTACGGAGAACACCGATGCGCCGATCGCAGCGAAGCCCCCCAGCAGCAACGCCGGAAATACGAGGACGCCACGGAAGAGCACCGCGAGCCGGTTGAGCTGCCCGCGTGGCGGCACCGCCACGATGATCGGGTAGCTGCCCGCCTCGAGCGAGAAGGGCGGGTACCGGTCGGTCAGGAACCACAGGTATCCCTGCATCCGGCCTTGCCAGCCGAGCACCCCGGACAGGAAGTCGTGAGCGAAGGCCGGCAGGCTGCCGGTGAAGAGCGCGGCCCACCACCCGACGAAGACGACCACGCTGGCGGCGATGTCCAGCAGGTAGAGCGCGACCAGCTGGGGCAGCACCAGCACCGCACGGGCCGCGACCGTCAACCGGTTCTGAGCCGTGGGCCCATCCACTGCAACACGAATCGGAGCGCGGCCGCCTTGTGCCGGAGCTGTGGTGCTCACCATGTCCTCCCGTCCGCCCGCGCGCCGCCCATGGGTCGCGTTCCGCAGCATTCTGTACCATCCGCCGCACAGGGTGGGGCATCAAAGCCTCTCCACCACAGCGGGTGACGGATCCAGTGCGCATCCAGGCTCGATCTCGGGCGCTCCGGCCGCCCCAGCCCGCCGACGCGCAACGCCCGCCGGCGCGCAACGCTCGCCGACCCGCCCCTCGCCGACCCGCCCCTCGCCGACCCGACGACACAGATCGCTCGGAGCATTCCGACCGTGCCCGCCGTCGACGAGAGCCACGCAATGCCCGAACCGTACGCCGCTGGCCGCCGCGCCGCGCTCCTGGTGCCCGCGTCCGGTGACCTCGAACCCGCTCGTCGGGCGATCAGGCGGAGCGGCCGAGGTATGCCCGGCGGACAGCCGGATCGGCGACTACCAGGGCGAAGGGGCCATCCGCGATCACGTGGCCGGAGTCGAGCACCACGACACGGTCGACGGCGCGGCGCACCAGCGCCAGGTCGTGCTCGACGAGGAGCACGGCGACGCCGCGCTCGCGCTGGATCCGGCGAAGCAGCGCGGCGATGACCGCCGTCTCGGTGGTGTCGAGACCCGACGACGGCTCGTCGGCCAGGAGCAGCCGCGGCGACGACGCGAGGGCACGGGCCAGCTCCACCAATCGGGTGTGGCCCAGACCCAACGCCGCCACCGGCACGTCCGCAGCGTCGGCCAACCCGACCATCCCCACGAGCGCCCGGGCCTGCTCGACCTCGTCCGGCCGCGGCGTGCCCCTGCGGACCAGGTCCCGCCACAACATGCCGCCGCCCTGCCGAGCCCTGGCCGCCACCAGCACGTGCTCGACCGGCGTGAGCTCGGGGAACACCTCCACGCGCTGGAACGTCCGGGCGATCCCGAGCCGGGATCGCCGGTGCGCTGGCACCCCGGCGAGGTCGGCGCCGGCGAACCGGACGCTGCCACCGTCGGGTCGCAGCCGGCCGCCGATGCACTCGAACAGCGTCGTCTTGCCTGCACCGTTCGGCCCGACCAGCCCGACCGCTTCGCCCGCAGCGACGGCGAGTGACACGCCAGCCAGCGCCTGCACGCCGCCGAAGGCGATGGACACGTCGGCGACAGCCAGGAGGGGCTCGCCCGCGACCGCTGTACCGCCCCCGGCTGTCGCCCGCTCGCCGGCTGCCGATTGCTCGCCGGAGCCCGCCCGCTCGCCGGCTGCCGGGTCACCCACAGCCAGATGCTCCGGGAAACCGGTGACGACGCACCACCACCCGGCTGGGGACCCGAGCCGCCGCACCACAGCGGATCGCACCGCGGCAGTCAGCCACAGCCGACCACCTCCGCGACGGTCACGTACAGCCGACCGCCTCCGCGGCGGTCACCCACGACCGACCACTTCCGCGGCGGCGGGCGCACCAGGCGCTGCACCGCGCCGGCTGCCATACCCGCCGTCACCATGGCGGCTAGGCCCGACCCCGCCGCCCCGCTCCTGGCGATACCGGTCGTGGGCGCGCAGCAGCCCGTTGACCCGCTCCAACCACACGCTGCGCTGGTACTCGACGATGCCCTCGGGGTGGGCGGCGTAGGTCAGGGCGCCGGCGGCAAACAGGATGAGCTCGATGCCGGCGAAGCGGGTGGGGACGTAGGTGAGCGCCTGGGCGATCACGGCGTACGCCATCCCTCCCTGGACCGCCCCCTCCACGGTGCGGCTGCCTGTGGTCACCACCACCAATACGAAGGCGAGCGACACCACGTATGAGAAGTCGGCCGGGCTGACCGGTCCCTGGATGGAGCCGTACAGGGCGCCCCCCACGCCAGCCATGGCGCCCGACAGCGCGAAGATCGTCACCCGCGCCCGAGCCGGGTCGATGCCCACGGCGGCGGCACCCGCCGGACTGCCACGGAGCGCGGCGAGCATGCGCCCCGTGGCGCCACGTTGCACGGCGACCACCAGCCCGGCACTGGCGACCAGCACGACGAAGGCCAGCAGCAGGAACGCCCGGTCCCCGGCGAAGCTGACGGGTCCAAGCTGGGGTCGAGGCACCGACACCCCGGCCAGGCCGCCCCCCGACCACGAGAACTGGAACAGGACGCTGTCGGCGAACAGGGCGAACGCCAGCGTCACCAGGGTGAGGAGCAGGCCGGACACCCGGGCGACAACGAGCGCCACACCGGCACCGACCACCGCCGCCAGGGCCGCCCCGGCCAAGGCGCCGAGCAGCACGGGGAGGCCGAGATGGGCGGCGAGCTGGCCGGTGGTGAACGCGCCGATCCCGGCGAAGGTGGCCTGGCAGAGCGACAGCTGGCCACCCATGCCGGTCACCAGCGTGATCGACAGGAAGATCACCGAGAAGGCGAGCCCCTGGCCGAACGGGAAGACCCAGGTGTCGGAGACCCAGGTGAGCGACGACACCAGGAAGGCCACCACCAGCAGGCGGAACCCCCACCGCATGGGCAGCGCCAGGCGCGCGTCACGCGTGGTGACCGCCGGCTGCGGAGGCGGTGGGTCGACCGATGCCAGGGGATCGGAGTCGCGTCCCAGCGTGCGCAGTCGCGGGTTGAGCAGCAGCACCGCGACCAGCAGGACGAACGGGAGCGCGGGGATGATCCCTTGGGCGACGACGCTCCCCGACGGCAGCTCCTGCTGCACCACGGTCTCGAGGACGCCGATGGCGATACCGGCCACGAACGCGCCCGGCAGCGACGTCAGCCCGGCGGCAGCCGCCGCAGTCATGCCGGCGACGAGCAGGGCGGTGAACTCCAGGGGCTGGGTGGGGTCCAGACTTCCCATCTGTGGGAGCAGCAGGACCCCGGCCAGGCCGGCGAGCACGCTGGAGAGCACCCAGGCGGTGGCGGCGACCCGGGTGGCGGCGATCCCCTCGAGCTGGGCCATGCGCCTGCTCTCCACCACGGCCCGCATCCGCAGACCGAGCCCGCTCCACCGCAGCATGGCTGCCAGCACCGCCACGACTCCGACCGAGATCACGACCGTGGAGATCACCGCACCGGTGATCGGGGTCTGCGCCAGGTGAAGGTAGACCTGGCCAGCCGGCAGCCACAGGTGGCCCAGGCGGGTCCGCGTGGTCGCCGAGAACACCATCGGCACCAGCTCCGGAATGGCGATCAGCACGCCGATCGACACGACCACCTTCCCCGTGGTCGACGCCTGCGGGATCCGACGGTAGAGGAACCGGTCGAGGGCGAGACCGAGGGCCGGGGCCAGCAGCCCGACAGACACCACGAGCGCAACCCACTGGGGCATGCCGTCGGCGCGCTGCAACAGGTCGTACACGAACGCGGACAGGAACGCCTGAGCGCCGAAGGCCAGGTTGAACACCCCGGTGGCCCGATAGGTGAGCACCAGGCCGACCGCCATCAACGCGAACTCGCACCCGTACGGCACGCCGGGGATGGCGTAGTTGAGCAGGCTGTTCATACCGAAACCCGGTGGAGCCGCGATGAGGCCCTCGGCAACGGTTTCGCGGACGGCCCCGTGTGACGCCCCGAGCGACCGGTCACGCGTCCACGGTACCCGGCAACCGCTCTGCGCACGCGGCTCGACCCGCCCGCCCCGATGCCCGGCAGCAGCCCAGATCGCACTACGGTGTTCCTACCTCCAACGGGCAGGCCGACCCGCCACCGGAGTAGGCACCGGGCTGCTGGCCGGAGACCGCCCCGGTGGACAAATACGAAGTGATTTACTATACCTTTAGCTATGCACTCATTTATCTGTGCAGATGGCCCGTCGCCAACGTCCCTGGCGACTGCCGACACTCCGGTTGCCGCGGCACTGGCGGCAACCACCTTCGGGACCTGCGGCGCTGCGCCGGAAGGCAGCGCAGTACCAGCAGGCATCGCGGGCGCAACCGCCGGCACGCCCGATTCCGCCGGCACGCCCAATTCGGCGAGCACACCCAATCGGACCCCACCGGCACCGACCGGACCCGCACCTGGTTCACCCGGGGATCGGCGTTGGCGCACCGCCGGCATCGTCGGGGTATCGCTCGTCGCCGTCATGCTCATCGGGTTGCTGGCCGCGATCGAGGTTCGGTTGACCACCACCAGCACGGATCTGAGCAACGTCCAACAGGCAATCGGCGGAGTCGGAAGCTCCAGCCGGCCACAACCCGGGTCGATCCTCGCCCAGGTCGACCAGCTCGGCAGCCTGAGCAGCCAGATCACCGCCATGACCGCTCAGATCGACCAACTGCGGACCGCTTTGGGGGGCCTGACTTCCGGCGGGTCGACGCTCGCCGCGCTGCCGAGCATCTCGACCGAGCTGACCCTTCTCAGCCGGCAGGTGGACGTCTTGGGCGGGGAGCTGTCCGGCGTGTCGTCTGCCGTCGCCCCGCTCGGGTCGATCGACAGCTCCCTGGTGGCGCTGCAGGCAGAGGTCGCCGCCCTCCAGCATGCGCTGGCACCAAACGCGCCGGCAGGATGAGAGCCGTCCTGGCGGGCGGCAGACGAGCCGCGGGGCGGGCTCCCGAAGGTCAGGCCGACGCGGGCTCCGACTCGAACGACAGGATCCCGAGCCGCTTGAACTGCTCGCGGACGTAGGGGGTCAGCAGACCGATCCGCTTGACGTTCGGTACGACCTTGGAGAAGAGCAGGGATCGGAACTGGACCTGCACGGGGTTGCCGCGAACGAAGGCCTCGCACTGGTCGGCCGGCAGGCCAGCACGCTCCCACACCTCGCGCTGCAGGAACCGGTCCCGCATCAGCTCGGCCGCCTCGCAGACGAACACCTCGCGGTCGTGGCGTTCGTGTTCGGTCATCTCGTCGTACACACCGGTGAGCGAGGCGATGCCGAAGGCCACGTGGCGGGCCTCGTCCGCCATCACGCGCGAGGTGATGGTGCGCAGCAGCGGCTCGTTTGTCGTCTGGTAGATGAAGCCGAACGCGGCCAGCGCAAGGCTCTCGACCATGATCTGCATGCCCAAGTAGGTGACGTCCCACCGGCTGTCGGTGAGCAGGTCGTGGAGCAACGACTGGAGGTGGACGTTGATCGGGTAGCTCCGGTCGAGCTTGTCCGAGAGGTACCGGTGGTAGACCTCGACGTGGCGCGCCTCGTCCACCACCTGGGTGGCCGCGTACAGCTTGGCGTCCTCGTCGGGGACGGCGTCGACCAGCTTGGCCGTGGCCAGGAGCGCACCCTGCTCACCGTGGAGGAACTGCGACACCGTCCATGCCTGGGACTCCCACCCGAGCTCGACGAGCTCGGCGTCACTCAGGTGGGCGAACGGGGAACCCACCCCGTCACGCAGCGTTGCCATCACACCGGGATCGAGGTGCGACGGGGTGACCTCGACCGACCAGTCGATGTCGGTCGCCGCGTTCCACTGCGATCGCTTCGCCTTGTCGTACAGGCGAACCAGGTGCTCGTCCTGGTGCTCGTAGTCCCACGAGAAGACGCCCGGAAAGCTCATCGCCACTGTGCTGCACCGGTCCGCAACGAACTGCGATGTCGACCGCATGCTGTCCCCTCCCGTGCCCGACCTCGGATCCCGCGACCCCAGCCGACCACTGTCGTCGCGTCGAGCCCACGCCGTGTCCGCCATCTATAGCAGGCAACTCCACATCAATCCATGGATCCGCCCACGACCAGGACGGACCGGCCCGCAGCATCGTCCTCATGCCCCGCACACAGCCGCAGGTAGCCAGCGGCGCCCGGCAGGCGGCCGCGGGAATGGCAAGCCTGGCGCACCGACCGCCGCAGCAAGCCGTCGTCAGCGAGGTGACCGCTAAGCTTCGCACCCGAAGGAGCGCACCTGTAGCCATGGACATGACCTTGTCGAAGCGGGGCGACTACGTGATGCGTTCCGCCATCGCGCTCGCACGCGCCTATCCCGACGGCACACCACGCAAGATCAGGCAGGTGGTGGCTGACACCGAGGTCCCACAGAGCTTCGCGTCGCAGATCTTGGCTGACCTGGTGCGTGCCGGACTGGCCACCTCGCGAGCAGGCCGAGACGGCGGCTACCGCCTGTCGCGCGAACCGGCGGAGATCACCGTCTTGGAGGTCATCGAGGCGGCCGAGGGCCCCCTGCGGTCCGAGCGCTGCGCGCTGGGCGACGGCCCGTGCCGCTGGGACGCGGTGTGCCCGCTGCACGAGACCTGGTCGGCCGCCACGGTCAACGTCCGCGGCGCGCTGGCGGAAGCCAGCTTGGCCGAGCTGGCCCGCCGAGACGAGCAGATCGAGGCTGGGCTGTACGCGACGCCCACCGACGCGCACCGATCCCACCCGGTGTCCGTCGATGTCGCCGATTCCGTGCAGGTCGAGTTGGGCACCGACGACGCCCGGCAGATCCTGTCCCGACTGGACGCGTCGCTACCTGGGCTCGTGGCCGGCGCGGTCGACGCAGCCGCCGGCAGCGCGACCGGTCCGCCGGCGGTCGGCTTGCGGCCCCGGTCGGACCGGCACAACGCCCTCGTCCCCGAGGCGTCCCTCGCCCCGGTGGTACCTGCCGGCGGCCGGCGCGACAGGGCCACCCACCACGAGCTGAGCTGGCGCCTCGGGGAGCCGGCCGGCGCCGCCACCTTCGATGCCGAGGTGACGATCGCACCGGTCGACGACGAGCGCTGCCAGGTCGAGGTGGCCGGGACCTGGCGTCAGAGCCGCACCACCGGGCCTCTTTTGGCCCGGGACGCGCTGGAGCGCTATGCACGTGCCGTCCTCCGTGCATTCTTGCGAAGCCTGGCCCGTGCCCTCGAGGAACCGCCGGCGCCCCGGGCCGTTCAGCCGAGACCCCGCAGCATGACCCGCCAGTAGTACGCCGGCAGGCCGTAGCGCTTCAGCAGCCACATGTCGGAGCGCTCGCGGGTCGTGTCGATGAACGGGATGCTGGGGCGCGGCGCCAGGCTGTAGTCGAACTCGGCCAGCAGGACCTTTCCCCGAGCGGTGGTGAACGGGCAGGCAGCGGAGCCGTCGTACCGGGCCACCGGTGGGCGACCGGCAAGCCCGGCCAGCAGGTTGGCCACGACCACGGGCGCCTGACGACGTATTGCCGCACCCGTCTTCGACGTCGGGGCATCGCACACATCGCCCAGGCAGAAGACCTCCGGATAGGTGACGTGCCGCAACGTGTGGCGATCGACGGGGACCCAGCCGAACGGGCTGTCACCGGCCAACGGGCCTTCGCGGACGAAGGCGGGTGCCCGCTGGGGGGGCGCGGCGTGCAGCAGGTCGTACGGGATCGTGGTGCGCTGCTTCCCCTCGGGCCCCGAGGTCTCGAACACGGCCTCCCGGGCGCCGGGATCCACCTCCACGAGCTCCGACGAGAAGCGGGTGTCGATCCCGTACCGGGCCACCACCGTCTCGAGCACCCGGGCGAACTCGGGGACGCCGAAGATGCCCCCGGCTCCGGTGGCGAAGGTCACGTCGACGTTGGCCCGCACGCCGGTGCGCTGCCAGTGGTCGCACGCCAGGTAGGCGGCCTTCTGCGGCGCGCCGGGGCACTTGATCGGCGACCCTGGCGCGGCGAAGACGGCGTTACCACCCCGGAACCGGCGCACGATCTCCCACGTCTTCGGTGCGAGCTCGACGGTGTAGTTGGAGGCCGCGAACGGTGTCGCCACCGCCTCCGCCAGGCCCGGTACCAGGTCCCACGCCATCTCGATGCCCGTGCACAGCACCAGCGCGTCGTACCCCAGGCGGGCACCGCTCGCCGTGGTCACCTGGCGGGTGTCGGGGTCGATCTCGACGGCCGCGTCCTGCAGCCACCGAACGCCCTTGGGCATCACGGTCGCCTGGGGCCGGCGGGAACGCTCGATCGACTCCACCCCACCACCGACCAGGGTCCACAGCGGTTGGTAGTAGTGGTCGGCGGCAGGGTCCACGATGGCGACATCGTCCTCCCCAGCCCGCAACAGACGGGCCGCCACGCTGATGCCGGCGCTCCCGCCTCCCACGATGACGATCCGATGGTGCATGCCGCACTCCTCCTGTTCGGGCCCACCAGTGGCTTCTCCCCCTCGGGCCCACCGGTGACCGAAATCCGATCCTTTTCGTCAACATTAAGTCACCGGATGGACATTGTAAAGCGGGAAGCGCCCGAGGAGGGACCGACCGGGCACCCGGCTTCCGCAGCGGAGAGCGCCTGCGCGCGCCACGATCGCCGGACGCACAGGTCAGCAGGTCAGCAGGTCAGCAGGTCAGCAGGTCAGCAGGTCAGCAGGTCAGCAGGTCAGCAGGTCAGCAGGTCAGCAGGTCAGCAGGTCAGCAGGTC